>NZ_DASVZH010000301.1:0-2697 GCF_036391795.1 Oryzihumus sp. | reverse complement strand
CCGGGGCCGGTCTGGCCCACGGTGGTGGCCGGGCTCGGCGGGGCGCTGGCGTCGTTCGGGCTGCTCGGCTACGTGGCCAGCGGGCTGGCGCCGGCCGCGTTCGCCAGCAGCATCCTGCTGTTCGTGCCGGTCGACCCGGTGACCAACACCGTCTGTGTCGTCATGGGCCTGGCCCTGACCACCCTGGCGTCACGCCACTCCACCCCCGGACACGCATCAGCCCGCGTTTCCGGGCCGAGGCGGGCCGGAAACGCGGGCTGAGCGGTGTTCGGACGGGCCGTCCTCAGTCGACGAGGAAGCCCAGCAGGTCGGCCCGGGTCAGCACGCCGACCGGCTTGCCGTCCTCGATGACCATGATCGCGCCGGAGGTCTCCAGCTCGTGGCGGGCCTCGGACACCGGCTCGCCGGCACCGACCAGCGGCAACGGCTTGCCCATGTGCTTCTCGACCGGGTCGGCCAGGTGCGCCTCTCCGGTGAACAGCGCCTCGAGCAGGTCACGCTCGCTCACCGCGCCGGAGACCTCGCCGGCCATGACCGGCGGCTCGGCGTTGACGACCGGCATCTGCGAGACGCCGTACTCGCGCAGGATCTCGATCGCGTCGCGCACCGTCTCCGTCGGGTGGGTGTGCACCAGGGCCGGGATGTCGCCGGACTTGGCGTGCAGCACCTCGCCGACCGTGCGCTGGCCGACCTCCTTGAGGAAGCCGTAGGACGCCATCCAGTCGTCGTTGAAGATCTTGGACATGTAGCCGCGCCCGGAGTCCGGCAGCAGCACGACGACGACGTCGTCGGGGTCCAGGTCCTTGGCCGCGCGCAGGGCCGCGACGACCGCCATGCCGCAGGAGCCGCCGACGAGCAGGCCCTCCTCGCGGGCCAGGCGCCGGGTCATGGCGAAGGAGTCGGCGTCGCTGACCGCGATGATCTCGTCGACCACGGACGGGTCGTAGGCGGTGGGCCAGAAGTCCTCGCCGACGCCCTCGACCAGGTAGGGGCGCCCGGTGCCGCCGGAGTAGACCGAGCCCTCGGGGTCGGCGCCGATGACGCGGACCGCGCCCTCGCTGACCTCCTTGAGGTAGCGACCGGTGCCGCTGATCGTGCCGCCGGTGCCGACGCCGGCCACGAAGTGGGTCACCTTGCCCTCGGTGTCGGCCCAGATCTCGGGGCCCGTGGTGGCGTAGTGGCTGTTGGGGCCTTCGGGGTTGGCGTACTGGTTGGGCTTCCAGCCGCCCTCGGTCTCGCGCACCAGCCGGTCGCTGACCGAGTAGTAGGAGTCGGGGTGGTCCGGCGCGACCGCGGTCGGGCAGACCACGACCTCGGCGCCGTACGCCCGCAGCACATTGCGCTTGTCCTCGGCGACCTTGTCAGGGCACACGAAGATGCACTTGTAGCCCTTGCGCTGGGCCACGAGCGCCAGGCCGACGCCGGTGTTGCCCGACGTCGGCTCGATGATCGTGCCGCCCGGCTTGAGCTCGCCGGAGGCCTCCGCGGCCTCGACCATGCGCAGCGCGATGCGGTCCTTCACGGACCCGCCGGGGTTCATGTACTCGACCTTGGCCAGCACCGTGGCGGTGATGCCCTCGGTGACGGCGTTCAGCTTGACGAGGGGCGTGTTCCCGACGAGGTCGGCGATGTGTTCGGCGTACTTCACGCCCCCCATCGTCTCAGACTCCGGACGGTGCTTCTCCCCCGTGGCCGACGGCGCGTCCACCTGTGCCGACCCACCTTGCGTACGAGGGCATCCCACGGCACATTCGGCGGATGTCCCTCGTTACCGTGGTGGAGCCGCGAGGGCACCCGGTGGGACACGATCGACACGCGAGGTGAGGCTTGATGGGCAGGGCACGACGCGCACGCAGGATCGCAGCCACCGCCGCCTACGGCGGTGGCGTCGGCGCTGCGGGCATCGGCGCCCTCGGCCTGATCGGCTTCGCGGTGCTCAAGCTCGAGGCCAAGCTCGCCCGCCGCGTCGTCGGCCAGCCCTTCGACGGCTCCCCCGACGACAACGCCGTGTATGGCGCGGGGCTGGGTGAGCCGGTCCAGCTCGTCGTCCTCGGCGACAGCTCCGCGGCCGGGATGGGCGCCGACAGCGCGCACCAGACCGTCGGCGCGATCGTCGCCAACGGCGTGTCCGCCTTCATGGGCCGGCCGGTGCGGCTGACCAACGTGGCCGTCGTCGGGGCCGAGTCCTCCGGGCTGGAGGTGCAGCTGGCCAACGCCCTGGAGGAGGTGCCGCACCCCGACATCGCGCTCATCATGATCGGCGCCAACGACGTCACCCACCGGATCGACAAGGCCGTCGCCGTGCGCCACCTCGAGCAGACGGTGCGCTCGCTGCGTGCCGCCGGGGCCGAGGTCGTCGTCGGCACCTGCCCGGACCTGGGCACGATCGAGCCGGTCGCCCAGCCGTTGCGGCTGCTGGCCCGCCGCTGGTCCCGCGACCTGGCCGCCGCCCAGACCGTCGCGGTGGTCGAGGCCGGGGGCCGCACCGTGTCCCTCGGTGACCTGCTCGGCCCGGAGTTCGCCGAGCGTCCGCACGAGCTGTTCAGCGCCGACCGGTTCCACCCCTCCCCCGCCGGCTACGCGCGCGCCGCGGCCGCACTGCTGCCCAGCGTGTGCGCCGCCCTGGGCCTGTGGGGCGCGGCCGACGACCACCGGGTCCCCGACGCCCGCCGGGGCGAGGGCGTCAGCCCGGTCGCC
>NZ_DASVZH010000300.1:0-5007 GCF_036391795.1 Oryzihumus sp. | reverse complement strand
GACACCTCGGCGTCCCGGTACTGCTACACGAGCACCGGCTCGTGGGTGAACCAGAACTCCGGCGTCGGCGGCGGGGTCGTCATGGCCAAGGTGCCGGTGTCCAAGGCCATCATCTACGTCAAGAACCCCAGCGTGCTCGGCACGACGATGGCCACCCAGTCCAGCCCGGTGTTCCAGCTCGGGAGCGGCCTGACCGTGCCCGCCGCAACCAGCGGCGACGCCCTCGCCGGGACCTGGACGGACAACGCGACCTACACCACGACGACGAGCTGCCCGCTCATCACGCCCGACCCGACGAAGCGTCGCAACCTCGACTGCGAGACGGGCACCGCGACGCCGAAGGAGGACGTCTTCGCCAAGCTCAAGGCGGCCACCGACGGAGTGGTGGCCGACACGACGGTGGCGAACAGCGACGTCAAGCAGAAGCTCATCAACCAGCTCAAGGCCAGCCTGCCCTCGGTGACCACCACGGCCCCCTCATCCCTGACCGCCGGAGGGGTCCAGTACGTGCTCACCGTGGCCGAGCCCACGACGTCGTCACCCACCACGACCAGCCCCCCGCCCCTCTCGCCGAGCGACCCCTTCTTCCAGCCGTCCGCAGGCGGCGGGTACTCGACTACCACCACCAGCTGGCAGGTGACCCTGACGAGGTACTCCTGCTCCAAGAACAACAACGGCAACTGCAACAGCCCCGCCTCGGTGGCGGTCGTCCAGGGGCCGGCGACCCGGTCCACCTCGACGGCCGTCGGCACGCTGAACTCCACCGCGACCTTCCCGTGGTTCGGCACCACGAACGCGTACAACGACGTCAACCGCGACGTCACGCAGTACCCCCTCGGCTACGGCGACGCCTACATCGAGGGGACGCTCGACGGCCAGCTGTCCCTGGTGGCCGAGCACGACATCCTGCTGACCAACAACGTCAGCTACGCAGACACCAACCTGACGACCACCAACGACGGCTACGCGTTCATCGCCGGTCACGACATCCGCGTCTACCGGCCGCTGACCTGCGTCTACGACGACAACACCGCCACGACGTCTCCGGGGTGGTGCCCCAACGACACCACCGGCACCTACACCACGCTGCCGGACTGGCCGGGCTACCCGCCCGCGACGGTGTACAAGGACCTGCAGGACGCCCCGTCGATGGGGCACGGCAAGACGAAGAACTCCGACAGCTACCTCTACGGGTCGATCTTCGCGCTGCGCGGCAGCTTCCGGGTCGACAACGTCGCGCGCGGCGGGGACGACGGCAACATCCACGTCTACGGCGGCCTGTACATGTACCACCGCGGCGTCACCAAGGTGCAGTTCCAGGGCCACCCGGCCCAGTCCAGCATCGAGCGACCGGGCATGACGCTGCAGTACAACTACGACAACCTTCGAGCGGGTCAGAACCCCAAGGGCGGCCTGCGCGTGCCCTGGGTGCCGACCCCGTCCGGCCAGGTGGCCAACCGCACCTGGAACATCACCGCCCTGTCGTCGGGCTCGTGATGGGCACCGAGAAAGGCTCCCCCACCGATGCTCATCCTGCTCGTCCCTGCCGCCCTGCTCGGCCTGGCGGTCGGGTCGTTCCTCAACGTCGTGATCTACCGCGTCCCCCAGGGCATGTCGGTGGTGCGGCCCCCCTCGCACTGCCCGGGCTGCGACCGGCCCATCCGCGCCCGCCACAACGTCCCGGTCCTCGGCTGGCTGCTGCTCCGCGGTCGCTGCGCCGACTGCCACACCCCCATCCCGGTGCGCTACCCGCTCGTGGAGCTGGCGACCGGAGCGCTCTTCGTCGCGGTGACGGCACGGCTGCTGCAGCTGCACCTGGAAGCCGCGCTGCCGGCATACCTGCTGTTTGCGGCCGGGGGGCTGGCGCTGGCGGTGATCGACCTGGACTGCAAGCGGCTGCCCAACGCGATCGTGCTGCCCGGCTACCCGGTGCTCGGCGTCGCGCTGCTGGCTGCGGCGGCGGTGCAGCACGACGGATCCGCCGCAGTGCGAACACTGCTCGGCGGTGCGGGGCTCTACGTCCTGTACTTCGCGCTGGCGTTCGCCTACCCGGCGGGCATGGGCTTCGGGGACGTGAAGCTGGCCGGGCTGGTCGGCGCGGTCACGGCCTTCGTGTCGCTGCCGACGCTGCTTGTCGGGGCGTTCAGCGCCTTCCTGCTCGGGGGGATCGCCGGGATCGCCGTCCTGGCGGCCGGTCGCGGCGGCCGCAAGACGGCCATCCCGTTCGGACCGTTCATGATCGCCGGCGCCCTCCTGGGGCTCTTCGCGGCCCAACCCATCAGCGACCTCTACCTGCGCCTGGCGCTGGGTCGATGAGCCTTCACCGCAACTCCGCTCTCGAGGAGCAACCATGAGACGCCAGCAACGCAGCACCGTCAGCCCGGTGACCAACCCCGACGGCCACGCGATCGGCATCGACCTCGGCGCCACCGCGGTGCGCGCGGCGGTCGTGGCCCTCAACGCCGACGGCAGCCGCAGCGCCGCCTCCATCCACGGGGTCGGTGAGGTGCCGGTGCCCCCGGGCACCGTGGTCAACGGCGTGGTGACCAACCAGGCGCTCCTCACCAAGGCGCTGCGCGAGCTCTGGGCCCAGCACAGGATCGCCGGGCGCAACGTCATCCTCGGGATCACCAACCAGCAGGTGGTGGTGCGCGACCTGCAGATGCCGAACCTTCCCCCGGAGCAGCTGGCCAAGGCGCTGCCGTTCCAGGCCCGCGAGGTCGTGCCGCTGCCGATGGAGCAGGTGGTCGTCGACTTCGTGCCGCTCGACAAGCCCGACCCGGAGGCCGAGCACGTCAACGGCCTGCTCGTCGCCACCCCGCGGGGGCCGGTCGCGGCCGCGGTGGCTGCCGTCGAGCGCGCCGGCCTGCACGTCGCCCGCGTGGACCTGTCCTCCTTCGCCACGCTGCGCGCCATCGCCGACGAGACCCTCGCCGTCGAGGCGGTCGTCGACCTCGGGGCCCAGCTGACCAACCTCGTGGTGCACGCGCACGGCATCCCCCGGGTGGTGCGCAGCGTCACCCGCGGAGGCGACGAGCTCACCGCCCGCCTCGTCGAGCGGGCCGACCTCGACCCCGCCTCGGCCGAGCAGGCCAAGCTGGAGGAGGGGCTCACCGGCTCCAACCGGGAGGTCGTCACCGTCCTGCGCGACGGGGTGCGCCCGCTGTTCGCAGAGATCCGCAGCTCGATCCACTACTTCAACACCACCAACCCCGGCATGCGGCTGGAGCGGATCGCGCTGACGGGTGGTGGTGCCGAGATGGCCGGCCTGGCCGAGATGCTCAGCGAGCAGGTCGGCATCCTGGCCACCGTCGTGCCCGCCCTGCAGCACATCCGGGGCCGCTACGCGATGCGTGAGGTCCGCGAGATCGAGCGTCAACGCCTGGCCACCGCCGTGTCCGTCGGCCTCGCCATGGGAGCCGCGGCATGACCGCCACGCTCGAGCCGACAGAGGCCCGCCCCTGGACCATGGCGCCCGGCTGGGGCATCGCCGCCAACCTGCTGCCGCCGGAGGTCATCAAGGCCCGGCGGATGCGCAAGGCCCGCAAGGTGCTCTTCATCGTGGCGGCCGCTGCCGTCGCCGTCGTGCTCCTGGGCTACGCCGCCGCCACCTTCACCGCCTTCCAGGCGCAGGGGCGCCTCGACGACGCCCAGACGGAGACCACCCAGCTGCAGCACCAGCAACGCCGGTTCGCCGATGTCGTGGACGTCAAGGCCGCGACCACCCGCCTGACCGGCCAGAGCAAGGCCCTCACGACGCAGGCGGTCGACTTCCCGCCGCTGCTGGCCGCCCTGCGCGGCGCGCTGCCGGACGGGGTCAACATCAACCAGCTCGTGGTCACGCTCGACTCAAGCAAGAGCCAGGGCTCCGGCACGGGCAACGCCGGTGGCGCCGGTGTCCTCGACACGTCCGGGCGCAAGCACATCGGGTCGGTCACCATCTCCGGCTCGGCCCGCAGGCTGAGCGACGTCTCCGCCTACGTCGACCGGCTCGCCAAGGTGCCCGGCGTCGTCGAGCCCTACCCGACCTCGAGCAACGCCGGCGACGGCGTCGTGACCTACAGCCTGCAGCTGACGCTCACCGACCAGCTGCTGCCGACGCCCACCCCGTCCTCCTCCGCACCCTCGAACGGGAGCCAGAAATGAACGGCCGCACCGACCGGCTGATGCTCGGCGGGGGCGTGTTCGCCGCCCTGGCCGTCCTGGCCCTGTCCTGGTTGTTCCTCATCTCACCGAAGCTGGCCGACGCCTCGTCACTGGATGACCAGACCGACGCGGCCACCTCCCAGAACGACGTGCTGCGTGCCAGGCTCGTCCAGCTCCAGCACGAGAGCAGCCAGCTGCCGCAGCTGCAGCAGCAGCTCCAGGCCGCCGAGGCCGCCCTGCCCGCGGACAGCGGTATGCCGGACTTCATCCGGCAGGTGAACGCCCAGGCCTCCGCCGCGGGACTGACCGTCGGCAGCATCACGGCTGCCGCGCCGACGACCATGACCGGCACAGGTGGCAGCGCAGCGCCCACCGCCGCAGCACCTGCCACAGGTGCGACCGGCAGTGGCTCGGGCGCCAAGGGCTCGACGGCAGGCCTCTACGCCATACCAGTCACGATCTCCACGACCGGTCCCGCCGACCGTCAGCAGGCGTTCCTCAGGGCGCTCCAGCATGTCGGTCCCCGCACGGCCGTCGTCTCCTCGGCGCAGCTGTCACCGGCGGGGACCGCCGCAAGTGGGTCGATCGACGGGAGCTCGACGCTGTCGGTGCAGCTCCAGGTCTTCGTCGCCCCCGGGAGCGCCAAGAGCTGAGCGGCCCCCGAAGCGACGTCAACCGGGCGACCGCATCGCCCGCCCGGCGACGGAGGGTCCACCCGGATGCTCTGTGCCCGGAAAGAGATCTACAGATGACTGTCCGGTATGCCCGGAACGGGCTACTCTCCCCCGCACAGGCGTTGGGGGGACCTCCCCTGCCCGGTGCTCGTGGTCTGGGGCGCCGGTGAGGTAGCCCCGCGCGTCC
>NZ_DASVZH010000299.1:0-5865 GCF_036391795.1 Oryzihumus sp. | reverse complement strand
AAGAATCCCGCCCAGAAGCTGAACGAGCTCCTCGTTGCATCAGCCGCTTGAAACCGCCATGCCCCAAGCCTGAGGAACGTCCCTCTCGGGCGGTGTGGTGACGGTGCCGCGCCCGCGCCGGTGACGGTGGGTGGCGCACGCGACGGTGGCCGCGGCGGGCGCCGCGGCCACCGTGGAGGTGCGGGTCAGGCGGTGACGGGGGTCTGGGGCGTGGCGGCCGAGGCGTCGGCTGCAGCCTGCCCGTGCAGGGCCTCCTGCAGCTCCTTCTCGGCGTCCTTGGACAGCGAGGACTTCAGCACCTTGCCGCCGAACGGCGCCATGGCCTCGACGGCCTTGTCCGGCGTCGCGTGCTCGATCACGAGGAACAGCGCGGACGTGCCGGGCTGCACCATGTCCTTGACCTGCTTCTCGAACTCCTTGTCGATGCCGACCTTCTCGACCTTGCCCATGAGGGCGCCGAGGCCCGCACCGAGGGCCATGCCGAGGAACGGCACGAAGAACAGCATCCCGAACAGCAGCCCCCAGAACATGCCCCACGTCGTCCCGCCTGCAACCGGGTTGTGGTTCGTCGTGACGTGGTACTTGCCCTGCTTGTCCCGGCGGATCACCGCAATGGCATCGGGCTGGATGATCAGCTCCTTGGCCAGCTCCTCGGCCTTGTCGCCGGCGGCTGTGGCGGTCGTCTCGTCGGGGTACCCGATGGCGATCAGCGTGCTCATGTTGCTCCCTTGACTGCGGCGACGAGACGGTCTCGCCCCTCGGGGTCCATGGCATCGTCCGGGCCGGGCGCACGCGTCATCCGCAGGGAGTGATCTGTCCGGGGCGCCGGTGGGTGAGCGTGGACGGGACGGCAGGACCGTCCCGCGCGGCGCGTGCCGCCCGGAGAGGGAAGGAGCAGGAGATGGCCCACGCGCATGCAGGTGTCACCCCGACCCCCACGAAGTGGGTGGGCTGGGTGGTGTTCGCCAGCATCACGATGATCACGCTCGGCGCGATCGAGGTGATGATCGCGATGGTGGCCTTCTTCAACAAGGCCTACTACTCGGTCGCGAGCACGGCCCTCGCGGTGCACATCAACTACACGGGCTGGGGGATCATCCAGCTCCTGTTCGGGCTGTTGCTCATCGCCGCCGGCTACGGGCTGCTGGCCGGGCAGGCCTGGGCTCGGGCCGTGGCCATCGTCGTGGCGTTCCTCAGTGCTGTGGCCAACCTGGCCTTCATCCCGGCCAACCCGTGGTGGGCGCTGACCGTGATCACCCTGGACGTCATCGTCATCTACGCCGTGGCGGTGCACGGCGCCGAGTCACGGCTCTGAACCGGCGCCGGGCTGCCCGGCACCGATCATCCGCTCCGCATGATGTGGGCGACCGGCCTCCCGGCGAGCGTGGAAGAGCAGAAACAGGCCCGACCCGGGACTCGGGTGAGCCGCGAACAACCGGAGGATCGCGATGAGCGACATGTCGAACTTCTCGAGCGCGTCGAGCACGCAGGCGGGGATGCCTCAGCATGCCTCCTCGAGCGGCCCGATCAGCGAGCACCCGACCACGGGCTGGGTGGGCTGGGCGTACTTCGCCGGCATCATGATGATGATGGTCGGCGCGTTCCAGATCATTGAGGCGCTCACGGCGCTGTTCAACCAGAACTACCTGCTCGTCAAGAGCAGCGGGCTCGTGGTGCACGTCAACATCGCCGCATGGGGATGGGTGCACCTCCTCATCGGCCTCGTGCTGGTCGCCGCCGGGTTCGCCGTCATGGCCGGCAGGATGTGGGCCCGGATCGTCGGCATCCTCACCGCCGGCCTGAGCGCCATCGTCAACCTGGCGTTCATCGCGGCGTACCCGCTGTGGTCGATCACGATCATCACCGTCGACGTGCTGGTGATCTACGCCCTGGCTGTGCACGGCGGGGAGCTCAAGGAGTCCTGACCGCGGTCGGGTCCCCTTGTGGCATAACAGGTATGCCGCGTCGCCACCGGGCGGCGCGGCATACCTGTGCCGTCGGTCAGGGGGTGGGGGAGGTGTCCTCCAGCAGCTGGCGCACCTCGAGCAGCTCGACCCCGAGGGCGCGCAGGCGCTCCAGCAGGCCCAGCAGGGCGGCCTGGTCGGACGGGGCGGTGCGGATGACCGTGCGCACCGGCTCCGCGCACACCTCGGCCACGTCGAGGCCCTCGACGAGCTCCGGCGGGATCACCCCGCTGACCCGGACCTCGTACGTCCGTGGGTTCATGCCGTCCTCCCGGAGCGCTCGACCGTCCCTGAAAGTCTCGGTCGCGGGCGCCTGCGGTGACGACCTCCCGCGCGGATGAGCCGGGCGCCGCACAGGTGTCCCCGCAGGATGAGGCGCCCCGGCACGGCGTGCGCCGATGCTGGAGCCGCAGCACCGCCGCACCGGAAGGCAGGGCCCCGGCATGGAGGAACCCCAGGCCAGCGCCAGGGGCGCGGGCTCCCGCGCACGGGTCGGGTGGCGGCTGCTGCGGGGACGGCGGCTGACCTCCTGGACCGAGGTCCGGCGCATGCTCGTCGACCTGCTCCTGGCCTGGCTGGTCCTGTCGCTGACCATCTGGGTGGTGCCGGGGCTCAGTGCTTCGACGCGGTGGGACGTGCTCGTGGCCGCTGCCCTGCTCGGCGTGCTGACCGCGCTGCTGCGACCGCTGGTGACCTCCTTCGCGCTCCTGCTGGGCTGGGTGGGGGTGCTCCTGGCGGGGGTGTTCGCCGAGGCGGCGCTGTTCGCCCTGGCGCTGGTGCTCAGCCCGGGCATCACCGTCTCGGGCTTCTGGCCGGCGTTCTGGGGCTCCTGGCTGTTCGCCCTGCTCACCACGACCGCCAGCTGGGTCGGCTCGGCCGGTGACGACACCGCCTTCCTGTCGCACCTGCTGGCCCAGTCCCGGCCGGCCGCCGGGTCGGTGACCGTCACCTCGGTGCCCGGCGTGGTGTTCATCCAGATCGACGGGCTGGCGGCGCCGTTGCTGCAGTGGGGGATCCGCAGCGGGAACCTGCCCACCATGACCCGGTGGGTGCGCACCGGCACGCACGCCTTGACCGAGTGGCAGGTCCAGCTGCCGTCCACGACGCCGGCCAGCCAGGCGGGGCTGCTGCACGGCGCCAGCGCGCAGGTCCCGGCGTTCCGGTGGTACGAGAAGGAGAACGGCGCGCTGATGGTGGCCAGCAAGCCCAAGGACGCCCACGTGATCCAGCAACGGCTCACCGACGGCCGGGGGCTGCTGGCCGACGGCGGCACCAGCATCTCCAACATCTTCACCGGTGACGCACCGACCGCCCTGCTCACGATGAGCGCGGTGACCGGGCAGGACGCCCGCCGGGCCGTCCGGCGGCGCGGTCCCTCCCGGGGCTACGCGGCGTTCTTCACCAACCCCTACGGGCTGTGCCGGTCCCTGGTGCTGTCCGTCGCGGAGATGGTCAAGGAGAAGTTCCAGGCGCAGCGCCAGCGGCAGCGCGGGGTGGAGCCGCGGATCGACCGGCACGGGTCCTACGTGCTGCTGCGGGCCGTGACCAACGTGCTCCTGCGCGACCTCAACGCCGGGCTCATCGTGGAGCAGATGATGGCGGGCACGCCGTCGGTCTACACGGACTTCACCGACTACGACGAGATCGCCCACCACGCGGGTCCGACCCGGCCGGAGTCGATGGCCTCCCTCGCCGGGCTCGACCAGCTCCTCGGGGTCCTGGAGTCCGCCGCCACGCACGCGCCGCGCCCCTATGCCTTCGTCGTGCTCTCCGACCACGGGCAGAGCCAGGGCGCCACCTTCCGGCAGCGGCACGGGCAGACCCTGGAGGAGCTGGTCCGGGGGCTGATGGAGGCCGGCGCCGGGAGCACGTCCGTGATGGCGGCCACCGGGGTGGAGGAGACCGCCGGACCGGCCAACACGTTCCTGTCCCAGGTGGGCAGCCAGGGCGGCGCCACCGGGCACGCGGTCCGCCGGGCCCTGCGGCACCGCTCCGTCGACGAGGAGGTGCACCTCGAGGGGGCGAGCCACGACGGTGCCGGCGGGACGGCGGACCGACCCGGGGAGACCGGCGCGTCCGACGTCGTGGTGATCGCCTCGGGGAACCTGTCGATGGTGTGGTTCCCGGGTCACCCCGGGCGGATGACCCGGGAGGAGGTCGAGGCTGCGTGGCCCGGGCTGCTGCCGGCCCTGGTCGCCCACCCCGGGATCGGCTACGTGGTCGTGCAGACCCGGGCCCACGGGCTGGTCGCGCTGGGACGGGACGGCACGCGATACCTGGAGGAGGACCGGGTGGAGGGGCGCGACCCGTTGGCTCCCTTCGGGGAGGCGGCGCCACGCGAGGTGCTGCGGCACGCACGCCTCGACCACGTCGGGGACCTGGTGCTCAACAGCGCGATGGACCCTGGCACCGGGGAGGTGGCGGCGTTCGAGGAGCTCGTCGGCAACCACGGCGGCCTCGGCGGGTGGCAGACGCAGGCCGTGCTGCTGCACCCGGCGGCCTGGCCGGTGCAGGACGCCCCGCTGCGCGGCGCCGACGCGGTGCACCACCAGCTGGTCCGCTGGCTGCGCGACCTCGGCCACCGGCAGGGCGTGGACGACGGGCAGGCGCCGGCCGCGGCGACCGGGGACGAGTCATCCGCACTGAGGGAGGCGAGACCGGCCGCCGGGGGGTGAGGCTCGGAGGAGAGGGCAGGGCCTGCACCGACGGAGGGAACCGCGTGTCCGAACCCATCGCACCGGCGGGTCGTCCGCCGCAGGACCAGGAGGTCGCCCGGCTCAACGCGCGCATCGCGTCGCTGGAGCAGGAGCTGGCCTCGGCGCGCGCCGCGTCGCCGGGGACCGCGCCGTCCGCCACGCCGGCCCCACGCCCGCGTCGGTGGCGTGCCTTCGTCGCCGGCCTGCTCATCGTGCTCGGCTCGCTGCTGGCGCCGCTGTCGGTGCTGGCCGTCTGGGCCAACCGCGAGGTCTCCGACACCAGCAGGTACGTCGAGACGGTCGCCCCGCTGGCGCACAACCCGGACGTGCAGGCCGCCGTGACCGATGCGGTCACCAAGCAGGTGTTCACCTACGTCAACGTGCCCGGCCTGACCTCGCAGCTGCTCGACGCGCTGCAGGCGCGGGGTGTGCCACCGGAGCTGGCCACCCGGCTTCACGCCCTGGAGCAGCCGATCAGCAACGGCGTGCAGGGCTTCGTGCACGACCAGGTGGCCAAGATCGTGGCCAGCCCGGCGTTCGCCGAGGCCTGGACGCAGGCCAACACGGTCGCCCACCAGCAGATGGTCAACGTCCTGTCCGGCCAGCAGGGCGGGGCCGTGAGCTCCAAGAACGGTCAGGTCAGCGTCAACCTCGGACCGTTCGTCGACGACGTGAAGAAGAAGCTCGTCGCGCAGGGCTTCACGGTGGCCAACAACATCCCGGCCGTCAACGCCTCGTTCACGGTGTTCGAGTCGCAGGGCGTCACCAAGGCCCAGGGCCTGTACAGCCTGCTCAACACCCTGGGCTCGTGGCTGCCGGTCATCGCGCTGCTGCTGCTGGGGATCGGCATCTACGTCGCCGGCAACCACCGGCGCGCGACGCTGGCCTCCGGGCTGGGGGTGGCGGGCGGGATGCTCCTGCTCGGCCTGGGACTGGCGATCGTCCGGCCGCTCTACCTCGACGCGGTGCCGAGCACGTTGCCCCACGACGCGGCCGCGGCGGTCTTCGACACCGTCGTGCGGTTCCTGCGCACCTCGCTGCGCGCGGTGCTCGTGGCCGGCCTCGTGGTCGCCCTGGCAGCCTTCATGAGCGGCAGCTCGGTGACCGCGGTGTCCACGCGGCGAGCCCTGGTGCGCGGCATCGGGAGGCTGCGCGGCGGTGCCGAGTCCGCGGGCCTGCGCACCGGACGGTTCGGCCCGTGGGTC
>NZ_DASVZH010000298.1:0-2470 GCF_036391795.1 Oryzihumus sp. | reverse complement strand
CCCCTCTCGCCTGGGGCTGTCGATCGTCATCGTGATCAGCAGCCGGTCCGGCTCGGCCTCCACCCGCAGGATGCAGACGCTGGCCTGCCTGGCTCGCTTGCCCACCGAGCTCACCTCGCCGGGCGACGGGTCATGAGGTAGATGGCCTCCGGGCCATCGACGACGGCCGGGAACACGCCGACGGGCGTCCCAGGTTCGCCCAGCCCCAGCCGCGTGGCCAGCGCGCGGGCGCGGGCGGCCATCAGCGGCTCTCGTTCGGCGTCCGAGGTCGTGACCACCATGTCGGCCAGGCGCCCGCCGTCCCGGGTCACGGCTTCCCTGATCGACGCCATCGCCTGATCGTCGTCCGCCGGCGCCCATCCCTGTCCCGGGAAGCTGAGCTCGGTGACCGCGGGCAGGGCGGCCGTGTCCGCCACCCTGTTCAGGTACCGGCCACGGAACGATGGCGCTTCCACTACGTGCACGGCGACACTCGCGTGCTCCTCGGGTGCCGGCGCGGGAACCTCGTCCGCTGCGAGAACCTCGTCCGCTTCGGACGCCTCGTGAGCCGCGGCTTCCTCGTTGGCCGCTGCGGAGACTTCGTCCCCTTCGGGTCCGTTGTCGGTCGCTGGCGGTTCACCACCCGGGGCCTGCGGTCGCTCGCCGGGGACCCGTTCGAAGCCGGCCCACTCGATCCGCGGCGACCGGACGAAGGCCACCCAGCCGTACCTGGAGGTCGTGACCGCGGGCAGGTCAGCCGGAATGCCTGGGACGAGGATCTGCACCACGGGCCCCTTCTCGGCGTGGGCGGCCAGCGGGATGCGGTCCAGGTGCTGGGCGAGCGCCACCGCGCTCAGCGCCACGTCGGCGCTGCACAGCTCCACGCTCAGCTGCACCGCGCCCTGGAAGATGACTTCGAGCCAGCGCACAAGCTGCGCCACCGTCTTGACGCCCTCGCCGAGTCCGGACGGCAGCGGCAGGAAGCCCGCCGGCGGTAGCTCGACGAACCGTGACGGCAGCGGGTTCTTGGCGTCAACGGCCTCGCGGGCGAGCTGGTCAGTGAACTGCAGCACCTGGGCGGTGAACACCGGCCGGGGCCGCAGCCCCAGGTGGTTGTGCCAGGCCGTATCGGGCGGGGAGAGCAGCCGGTCCCTGCGGGCACTCCACACGTCAAGCACCCACTTGCCGTCGATCCACGCCAGGAGCCCGAGGGGGACCCCGGCCGGTCCGGCGGTGGACTCCGGCGCCGCGCCCGCCCAGGGCCGGCCGCCTAGGCCGGGCACGGCCGTCCCCGGCCCTGAGGGCGTCAGCCACGGGTCGCCGTCCTGGCGCTCCAGGTCGAAATAGGCGCTGACCAGCGCGCTGAGCAGCCGTCGGGTGGGCCGCGTGTTGACCCAGGGCCCCCACAGCGTTTGCGCGCGGACCCGTAGCTGCACGGCGTCATCGCGCCACGGCTGGATCTGCGGTTGCGGCCCGCAGGGGGTCGCGCAGACCGCGGAGTACAGCGGCTCGCTCCCGGCCGGGATCGGCTCGGCCGCGATGACCTCGACGATCCAGATCCGGCCGGGCTCGGACCGGGCTAGTCCGCTTAGGTCCGCCTCGAGCCGGGCCAGGCTCTGCAGCGGCCGCCCGGACGGATCGATGGCAAGCCCGGCGGTGGCACCGACGACCTGCCCGGCCGGATCCAGGTCGAGCGTGTAACCGTAGACCACCCCCGGCCCGCCCCCGATGCCGTTGGCCAGGGACAGGTCGCGGGCGTAGTCCTCGATTTGCCGCAGGTGCTCGGCCCGGAGGAACAGCCCGTCCGTCGGCTCGAGCCTGCGGATGCCGGAGGCGGCCGCCGCCGAGGAGACGCTGTCCAGGCTCGGGTCGCCGCCGGCCCCGGTGGCGGGTGCCTTCGTGTTCAGGACCTTGGCCATCATGACTCCTCAAGCTCGCGCAGCGCGCCCGTGAGCATGATCACCGCGTCATGCCCGTCGTGGCGGCCGCCTGGCGGCCCGCCCCATACCCCGGCCAGCGGTGCCGCCGGCTCGGTCCCGCATGCCGGCGTGGGCCCGGTGCCCTTGACCATCATCCGCACCACCTCGTTCTGCGGGCGGCCGGCCAGCCGGACGACAAGGTGCGACTCCTCCGCGTCGAAGTGCACCGACTCCACGTCCTCCTCGACCCACCCGCGCGCCGACAGGGAGTGCACCGTGACGGCGCGGCGGAGGGAGCCGGCCGCGAGCGCCCCGGTGACCGGCACCCGGTAGGACTGCTCCGCGTCATCCCACCTGACTCGGTCGGCGTGCACCCGGGGCCCTTCGACCGCCTCGCGGTCAGGCTCGGGCTCGTGGTGCTGGCGCTCAGGCTCGTGGCGCTGGCGCTCGTCGTCCCGCTCGAGCAGGCAGGCCGCCAGGGCGCACAGCAGCTCGGTGATCGTCTCGGTGGGCAGCAGCACGCGCCTGCAGCAGTCGTCCAGCCGGACGTCCTCGATCGTGGTGCAGCCGTT
>NZ_DASVZH010000297.1:0-10609 GCF_036391795.1 Oryzihumus sp. | reverse complement strand
CCGGGAGGGCCGGTTTAGGCTGACTGTTGGCGGGTCCGGGAAGTGGCTTATCCGAAGAGCCGATGTCCGGGGTCAGGTCGGTCACGCTGGATTGCAGAGTCGTCCCCGAGTGCCCTCCCGGGCCCGTCGCTTCTCGTCGTTTCTGGTCCTCGGCCATGCGTGCATAGACGACGTTGGACAGCCGTCGTTTCAGTGCTCGCATCGCTTCCATCGAGGTCTTGCCGGCGGCCTTCTTCGCGTCGAAGTAGGAGCGGCCTTCGGTGGTGCCCGCTGTGATGCGGGTACGGGAGCCGGGTGCACGGGTCTGAAATGTCAGCAGCCCCAGGTCAGCGAGGGAGATGGGCACGTCAACGCGCATCCTCCGGCCCCCTCCCCAGCGCTGTAAAGGCGACCACACGTCCTCTCAGGCCCGAAGCCACATTGAGAACGGCCATAACAGCCGGTCATGGAGGTTGGCGCGCAACTACATTCGAGGCACCACCCGCCTGTTTCGGCCGGCGCGTGAGTGGCGCGAACCGTGGGATTGCAGCGGTTTCGCGGTCATGGCGTCGGCCGGTTCTGCGGGACGTACAGCCAAAATCCGGCCACAAGCTGCCGAGAGTCAGATGCCGCTGCTCCCGCCGAAGCCGCCCGGGCCGTTCACGCCGCCGCCACTCATGGTCCGGCGCGCAACGACCTCCGCCTGCGACTGCGCGTCCGCCTCGGTCATTGCGCGGTCCCGTCGGTCAGCGATTCCGGTGGTGCGGCGCTTGCGGTCAAACCACAGGCCCCAGGCGAGCAGCAGGGCCACCGCGCCCACCACGATGTCAATCAGCATGGGTCTTCTCCTTCTGGCGCGGCGTGAATCGCCTACGCTCGACCTATCATCGGGGTGCCGAGGCGACCGGTCGAGCCGAATGACTCAAATGCGACTTCCCTCAGTTAGCGTCGGGGAGGGAGACGTACAAGCCCCGGTCGACCTTCCCGATCCGACCCCGCCGCCAGAGGTCGTAGGTCGTCACCTGGATCTCCATCTTGGGGTCGTTTCGGCCGTACCTCCGGAGGCCGGCCCAGATTCTGACCGGGCGCATCGGCTCACCTGCTTCGCGCAGCAGCCACTCGATGGCCTTCGTGCGTTCCAGCGACTGGACATAGTCCGACTTGCCGACCTGTGCGGGTGGCCGCGCTTCGTCGAGGAGCCGGTCGACGGCCTCCATGGCGGCATTCAGTTGGTTACGGATCCGCAGCAGTTCTGTGGTCCTGTCCATGGATCAAAGGTAGAACGTTGGTACCTACGTTTCCGTCGATTTGGTGAAGTCCGCGGGTTTGCGCATGGACCGAGACCTGAGGGGCTGGGTGGTGGCCCGCTGCGATGCGGGTACGGCAGCCAGGTCGATGGGGTTGAGCAGCCAGCCACTTCGACTGGGTGCTGCTGGGCTCCGAGTAGCCGGCGCCGAGCGGGCCTCCCCCGTCGCCAGCGCTTGAAATGATCAGGGCGATGGAAGTCGCGCATCGCCCCCAGCCGTGCTCACTCGTGTTCGGCGAATGCCCCGCACCTCGGACTGCCGAGGAGCACACTCAGGTCATGGGGAGACGCCTGATGAGATGGCTTTTGGCGCCAGGAAGAGTCGCGCTTGCTCTGCTGGACAAGGTGGTAGTTGACAGTCCGCCCTCGACAACTCCCCCGCCAGGGAACTGGATCCCGAACAGCAACGGCGACGGCGGGCGAGTCATCTCCAGCGGAGACTCGGGCGGCGGCCACTGACCGGCGGCTGGCTCGCTGAGGCGAACCCGGCAGGACCAGGTTCGTGAGGATGGTTCTCGCGAACCGGGCCTTCGTCGTTGCGCGGGGTGCGGTGGGGTGCGCGAGGACGGCGCGAAGCGCCGCCCGCAGCGTGGGGTCCCACCGCGGGGCCCCGCGCCGCCGCGGCGGAGCCGCGGCTTTAAAGCCAGTACGGAAACTCGTAACCGGTTCGCAGATCAGTCCGTTTGACTCCGCTTGAGCCAGTACGCCTGGCTTGGCAGGTGGCGTTGCCACATGTGCGCGGCTCGCAGGTTCTCATCGCTGGCCTAATGGTCAATCTCCACGGAAGGTCACTACCATTGACCATATGGAAAACTTGACCGCTTGGGTTGAGGAGGCCCTGCGTGACCTCGGCCTGGACGTGGTCCGGCCGATGGCCAGCGATGCCGCGCCAGACCTGATCGTCCGCCTGCCCACATCAAAGGGCATCGTGAAAGCGAACGTGGACGTCAAGATGCGCGCGGCGCCGCTGGGTCCCGCTGAGGTCATGAAGTGGCTTGCCCAACACCCCGCCCCCTCGATTCTGGCAATGCCGCACGTCACCTCAGAGCAGGGGCGTCGCTACCGCATCGCTGGCGTTCAGTATGTCGACAGCGGGGGCAACGCCTACATCCACCAGCCAGGGTTTCACGTGCAGGTGGAAGGTCGACGCCCGCAAATAGCCGGTTGGACCTCCGGGCACACCAAACCGCCGTCGATGAACGCGTCAGGCCTCAAGGTTGTCTTTGTTCTCCTGACTAGACCGCATTTGGCCAGTGCACCCTATGAGCTCTTAGCGACTCTGGCGGATGTCTCCAAGGGGACAGTCAACAACACGCTAAACGACCTGCGCAGGCGCGGGTACCTCATTGGTGACCGAGGTGACCGTCGCTTAGTTGACGCGGCGAAGTTGGCGGACGACTGGGTCAACGGATACGCCCGCGACTTGCGGCCGAAACTTGATGAGGTCGCCCTGTCTGGCCCCCCGCCACAGTGGTGGCTTGACGCCTGGGTCTCGGGACGAGATGGAGCCCTCGGGGGCGGCCCAGCACTGACCCACTATGGTGCGCCGCTGCGCGCCGACCGCACAGTGCTGTACGGGACACCGCCGTGGAAGATCGCTCGGCAGCTCGGCCGCCTAACGAGGGAGGGCCCACCCAATGTCATCCTTCGTGAGCGATTCTGGTCTGCAGAACTTCTGGGCGACCAGACTGTGGTGCCCCCACTTCTTGCTTACGCGGACGCCCTAACCAGCGACGACCCACGCGAAGTCGAGGTCGCCCGTGAACTGTGGAACGAACGGAAGCTCGAACTTGAACGTCGCTGATCCGGGTCTCCTGCCGGTCGGCGTCCTTAAGGAACTCTCGGATGTCGTCCCTGAGATGGCTCTCGTTGGGTCATTCGCTCGGGATTACTGGATCCATACGGTGGCCGGCCTGCCCCTTGGGGCCCAGACGATGGACGTTGACATCACAATCCTGGTGTCCTCCATGGAGGAGTATCGGCACCGGCTTAAGAGACTCGAAGGACCAACCGGGACAGGCCTCGTCTTTCGCGTTCAGGGTCATCGGGTCGACGTGATTCCCTACGGCGGGATTACAGATGACGGCATCGTCGAGCCAACGCCTGGCGTGACGTTGGACGTCACCGGCATGGAAGAAGCGGTAGAGACGGCCGTTCGGGTTAAGGTCGACGACCTCGAGATTCGTATCCCCACGCTGGCCTCGATGATCGGTTTGAAGGTGGTGGCCTGGGCTTACCGCCGGGACAGCACGCACAAGGACGCAAGGGACTTGGGTCCACTGCTTGACGCGACCCATAGCGGTCCGTTCAAAGAGGCAGTCTGGGCTGACGAGGATGCCGGCGACCTGTGGAGCTACGACCCGATGTTGGTAGGGCCATTCAAGGCGGGTCGCGAGGTGCGCGATTCATGGCAGCAGAAGTCAATCGCACATCTCGTACAGCTACTGGAGCCCAGCGCGCGCGCTGTGCTCGCCGCACGGATCGTTCACGAGCAAGGCGGCCAAGGGACAGTTCGGCAGGAGCAGCTGGAGGCGTTCGCCTTTGGCGTTGCTGGGCAGACGCCATAGGCCAACCGAACACGCGAGCCGTCCGGACCCGGCCTCCAAGGGACCCCATGCGTTGCTGATCCTGCCAGTCAGCGGCACCGAGGAACCTCAGTCGGGCGCGCTGCCCCCGGGGCTGGTCCAGTGCGAAGCCAGCCGGGGCTTGACCGGTGCGCCTAGGACCTTTGCCAGGTCTTTGTCGGCTTGCTGCGCGACCCTCTGCGAGCTCTCACGAACTCGGCGGTCAAGTTCCTCGCCGGAAGACGTCCACCCGGCAATAGTCGCTCCATCAGATGTCCATTGCTGGCCCGAAGCCGCACCTGTGCCTCATCGACCGCCTGCTGCGCCAGATATAGCTCATCGCTGCGACCGAGGTCCAGAGTGTGTTCCGCGTCGAGGACGGTACCCGCGTTGGTGGCGACGCCATGTCGCAAAGCAATGCGCAGAAGGTCGCTGCTGAAGACGCGGCTCTCAGTGGGTAGCCAGGTGAGGCGATCGAGGTCGGCATTCCGATTGGTGGCGAGGTCAAGCCCTGCCCGCGCTGGGATGTCGCACCAAGTGAGTTCGGCAGGGGGTCGAAGCCGGTACAGCATCGGTCCATCCTTACGTCATGGGCGTCTCGTCAGGAAGCGACGGCAACTGCTTCATCGCCGATGGTCGAGTCGAGATCGACCAGCCAAGGCGGGTAACTGGACCGCTAAGACTTTCGGGTTTCCTTGGTAAGCGAAGGCTGACTGCCCTTGACCTGAATACTGACGATCGCAGGGTCCACCCGTGGCGGTGGCGGCGTCTTCGGTTCGGGCTTCGAGTCGCTTCCATTCTCAGCCATGCTCGCTCCTATCGCGCTCCAAAGCGGCCTCCGCAGCCGCGCGGTCCCGACCGCTCCATCTCGGACGGCTTCGTCGATGGCCTCCCGTCACAGACGGGCCAGCTCGACGCTGCGCTGTTGTTATAGGCCAATGAGTCGCCCAGCCATGCGAGCACGCTCCGCGGGGTCACTCTCCCGGCGGATGGCTTCGAACTGGGCATCGGACACAGCTCGTGTGGGAGGAGTACGACCGCGTCGGCACGACCCACCTGCGCGAGACCACGCGGCAGAACTACCGGTCGGCATGGCGCAACATCGCCCCGGGGTTCGCTCAATGGCCGGTCAACCGCATCGAGCACGCTGACGTGGCGGACTGGGTGCTGCAGTTGAGCCAGGTCAAGGGCCCCGAGACGGTCCGGGCCGCGCATCGGTTGCTCTGCCTGGTGCTGGACTACGCCATCGCGTCGCGTCGCTTGGTGGTGAACCCGGCACGCGGGGTGAGGCTGCCCAAGCGGCCACCCGCCCGGGAGCGGATCCTGACCGTCGACGAGGTCGCCGCGCTAGCCGAACAACTGGGCAACGAGGGTGACCTCGTCCTGGCCATGGCCTACCTCGGGCTGCGGTGGTCGGAACTGGCGGCGCTGCGGGTGTCCGACGTCGATCTCGTCCGCCGCCGTGTCCGCGTCGTCGAGCGGGCGACCGAAGTCGGGGGCCGCAGCGACGTGTCCGCGCCAAAGAGCCGGGCGTCGCAGCGTCACATCGCGATCCCCGGGCTTCTGATGAACCGGTTGGGCGCCCGCACCGTTGGCCGCCAGCCAGATGCCCTGGTGTTCCCCTCCCCCGACGGGACCTACCTCCGTAACGGCAACTGGCGGTCACGGTCGGGCCGGGACAAGGCCCTCGTCGAGCTCGGCCTTGAGGCCGTCACCCCGCACGACCTGCGCCGGACCTTCGGCTCTCTGGCTCGCTCCGCGGGAGCGGACCTTCGGTGGATCCAGCGGGCGATGGGCCACGAGTCGATCACCACGACCGCTCGCATCTACGCGCACCTGTACGACGACGAGCTGGACCTCGTGGCGGACGCTCTGGACCGGCTGAGCGGTGGTCGGTGATGGTGGGCGTTCTCGACGGGGTGTGCCCAAAGTGTGCCCAAACCGGGGGCACCGGGGGCATCTGGGCCGTCCTCGTCGCGGCGCTGACTCTGCTGGCTGGCCGCGGCCAAACCGCCTCTGAACAGCAGAAACGCCCTCACGGGGAGGGCGTTTCGGGTGTGGAGCCGCCTAAGGGAATCGAACCCTTGACCTATTCATTACGAGTGAATCGCTCTGGCCGACTGAGCTAAGGCGGCACGTGACCCAAGGGGCACGAGCGACGAGTATACGGATGATCCGGCGATTCTCCGAACCGGGCCGCTCCTGTCGCTCGTGCCCTCGTCACCGGCCTAGCAGCGCAGCCCGGCCCGGGGCACGGTGCCCTTGATCAGGTAGGCGTCGATGGAGTTGTCGAGGCAGGAGTTCGCCCGCATGTATGCCGTGTGGCCGTCGCCGTTGAACGTCACCAGGTGTCCGTTGGCCAGCTCCGCGGCCAGGCGCTGGGACCAGGCGTAGGGGGTGGCGGGGTCACGGGTGGTGCCGACCACGACGATCGGGCCGCTGCCGGTGGCGGTGATCCTCTTGGGCGCGTTGTTGGCCTTGACCGGCCAGAAGCCGCACGGCACCGAGCTCCAGGCCAGGAACGAGCCCCAGGTCGGCGCGTTGACCGAGTCCTTGCGCGCCTCGTCCTCGTAGTGCGTGATGTCGGAGCTGTCCTTGCGGTCCAGGCAGTTCACGGCGTAGATGACCTGCATCAGGTTGCCGTTGTAGGACCCGTCGCTGTTGCGGTCGGCGTAGGAGTTGGCCAGCCGCATCAGCGGGTTGCCGTCGCCGTCGAAGGCGGAGCTCAGGGCGTCGGTCAGCTGGCTCCACGACCCTTGGTCGTACATCGCCGCGGCGATGCCCAGCGAGGCCCAGCCCTCGGTGAGCTGCTTGACGTCGGCGTCACGGATGGGCAGCGGCTTGGCGTCCATCTGCTTGAGGAAGTCCTGCAGCCGCTTGACCCCGGCGTCCACCGAGCTGCCCAGCGGGCAGCTGCCCTGGCTGACGCAGTCCTTGACGTAGGCCCGGGTGGCCGTCTCGAAGCCCTCGGCCTGGCCGGCGTTGACCTCGCTGGAGGTCAGGTCGGGGGCGACGACGCCGTCGAGGACGAACCGCCCGACGAGTGTGGGGAACAGGTCGGCGTAGGTCGCCCCGAGGAAGGTGCCGTAGGACTTGCCGAGGTAGTTGAGCTTCTTCTGCCCCAGCGCGGCCCGCAGGACGTCCATGTCCTTGGCCGCCTCGATCGTGGAGACGTGGCCGAGCAGTGGGCCGCCGTTCTGGGCGCACTTGGCCGCGAAGTCCTTGGCGCCCTGGACGAACTGCTGCTCCTCGGCCTTGTTGTCCGGGGTCGGGTCGGCGCCGAGGAAGGCGTCGAGCTCCTTGTCGTCGAGGCAGCGGACCGGCGAGGAGGAGCCCACCCCGCGCGGGTCGAAGCCGACCACGTCGTAGGAGCGGCGCACGGCGGGGCTGACGATGTTGTCGGCGGCCGCGGCATACTGCACGCCGGAGCCGCCCGGTCCCCCCGGGTTCACCACGAGAGCACCCTTGGAGGCGCCGCGCGCGGGGACCTTCAGCACGGCGATCTTGATCGTGTCGCCGTCGGGCTTGGCGTAGTCGACGGGCACCGTCAGCTTGGCGCACTGGAAGTCGGCACAGCTGCGCCAGGACAGGTGCTGGCCGTAGAACTTCGCCAGCGACTCCTCACCCTTGGGCGGCGGCTGCGGGGACGCCGCCGTGGACGACGAGGTCGCGGACCCCTTGTCGGCGCCGTGGTTGACGAACGGAATCACCGCACACGCCGACGTCGTCAGCACCACCGCCAGCGCGGCCCCGATCGCCCCGGTGAACCTCACGTCTGCCACTCCCTCGTCTCGGCGGTCACGGCCTCGACGCTATCCCGAAAGTCGGCCGCGTGGACACGCGGTCCACGAGCGAAACAGCCGCAGGTCAGCGCGGGAGCTGCAGCGAGATCGCCATGGCCTCGAGCGCCAGCAGTGGCGGCACGTTGGCGCCGATCCGCTCCCGGGCCAGGCCGATCGCGTCCATCGCGCCCAGCAGCTGCTCGGAGGTCATCGCCTGCGCCAGTCGCTGCACGTGGTCGCCCATGTCTTGGTTGACCAGCGCCACCGGCGTGCCGCACCGCACGATGAGCGCGTCGCGATAGACCGACAGCAGGTCGACCAGCGACCGGTCGACGACGTCCCGCGTGTGCCGGGTCGCCCGGGTCTTCTGCTCCTTCTCCAGCGCCGCGATCTGCGAGCGCACGTGCGGTGGCTGGGTGCGCGCAGCGGGGTCGGCACCCAGGAGCTCCATGAGCCGGGCCTTCTCGGCGGCATCCCGCTCGGTGGAGGCGGCGCCGGACTCCTCGTCGGCGATCTTGGCCAGGTCGGCCGCGGCGCCGATCGCGTCGCCCACGGTGCGGATCTGGCCGGCGAGCTGGATGACGTTGCGCCGCCGGATGCGCGCACCCTCGTCATGCGCCAGGCGCCGGGCCACCCCCACGTGGCTCTGGGCCGCGCGGGCGGCGTACAGGGCCATCGGCTCGTCGACCCCGTCCCGCCGCATGAGCAGCTCGGCCACGGCGTCCACGGGAGGGGTGCGCAGCCGCACGTGCCGGGAGCGGCTGCGGATGGTGATGATGACGTCCTCCAGGGAGGGCGCGCAGAGCACCCACACGGTGCGCGCGACCGGCTCCTCCAGGGACTTCAGCAGGGCGTCGGCGGCCCGCTCGTGGAGCCGGTCGGCGTCCTCGATGATGATCACGCGCCAGCGCCCGAGCGAGGGCCGCAGCGCCGCCAGCTGGACGAGGTCTCGCGCCAGGGCCACCGTCAGCGTGAGGCCCTCGGTGGCGATGATGTCGACGTCGGAGTGGGTGCCCTCGACCGCCGTGCGGCACTCACGGCAGGTGCCGCAGCCGCCCTCGGGGCACTGCAACGCGCCGGCGAACGCCCGCGCCGCCACCGAGCGCCCCGACCCCGGCGGGCCGGTGAGCAGCCACGCGTGCGTCATCGCGCCGGGGTCGTTGACCGCACGGCTCAGCGTCTCGACCGCGGTGTCCTGCCCGACGACCTGCTCCCAGACGCTCATGGGGCCACTTCTACCAGTGGGGTCAGACGCTCGCGCACCCGGCGGTGGATCTCCTCCGGCGGCAGCGCCGCATCCACGACGAGGTAGCGGCCGGGGTCGGCGGCGGCCAGCTCCAGGTAGTGCTCGCGCACCCGGGCGTGGAAGTCGTCGGGCTCGGACTCGAGCCGGTCGTGCACGTCGCCGCGCCGCGCCCGCCCGACCTCGGGGGTCACGTCCAGCAGCACGGTCAGCGTCGGCACGAGCCCGCACGTCGCCCAGCGGGACAGCTGCAGCACCTCGTTGGTGCCGAGGTCGCGCCCGGCGCCCTGGTAGGCCACGGAGGAGTCGATGTAGCGGTCGGTGATGACCACGTCGCCGCGGCGCAGCGCGGGCACGACGACGGACTCCACGTGGTGGGCCCGGTCGGCGGCGTAGAGCAGCGCCTCGGCCCGCGGGGAGATGTGCGCGCCGTGCAGGACGATCTCGCGGATCTGCCGCCCGGCGTCGGTGCCGCCCGGCTCCCGGGTCACGACCACGTGCCGGCCCAGCGACTCCAGCCACTCCTTCAGCAGCGCACCCTGGGTCGACTTGCCGGCCCCGTCGCCGCCCTCGAGCGCGATGAACACCCCGGGCAGCCCGTCGTATGCCGGGTGCTCACCGCCGGGGGCCGCGAACGGGACCGTGGCACCCGGCATACCGGGGACGGGGTGGCGGCGGGCCCCGGGTCCGCCGTCGTGGTGGGTGTTGGTGCGCAGCGCGTCGCTGAGGTCGCTCAAGAGCGGGACTCCCTTGCGGTCGTCCATCTGCCGGTAGGCGAGGACGCCGGTGATGATCGTGGCGATGCCGGCCACGAAGAACGTGACCATGGCGCCGGTGTAGGTGAGGCTGACGGTGCCGATGTGGACGGTGACGGGCAGGTTGAACAGGCCGTCGAAGCCGGCGGCGAGCAGCGGCGCCGCCGCCAGGACGCCGACGAGGACGACCCGCACGAGGGACTGCACGAAGGCGAAGGTCCGGCCGCGGACCTCGTCCTCGACCTCCAGCCCGAGCAGGGTGTAGCCGCAGACCCAGGACACCCCGCCGGCAGCTCCGAGGACCACGGTCACCAGGGCGACGATGACGATGTTGGGGATCAGCGAGAGCACGACCATCACCGCGCCGGCGACGGTCAGCGACAGGCCGAACAGGCGCCGCCGGGAGAAGCCGGCCAGGAACCGCGGGCCGAGCGCCATGCCCAGCGCCATCCCGAGGAAGACCATGGCGAAGAGCACGCCGTAGGCGGCGGCGCCGCCGCCGAGGTCCTTGACGAAGCGCTGGGCCAGGCCGATGACCAGGCCGCCCGCGGCGAAGGCGCCGAGCATCCCGGCGACCAGGCCGCGCACCAGCGGGGTGCGCACGACGAACTGCCAGCCGTCGACGATGGTGCGCCACAGCGTCTCGGCGCGAGCGCTGACCTCGTGGGCCACCGGGGGGAAGGTGATCGACCAGACGACGATCGCGCTCACCAGGAACGTCAGGGCATCGACCCAGAGCGCGAGGTAGTCCCCCGAGGCGTCGAGACCGGGGATGACCGCGTGCAGCGGGGTGTTGACCAGGGCGAGGCCGGAGAACAGCAGAGCGGCCACGGGGGCGGTGCCGTAGTCCGCGACGAGGCTGAGCTGGTTGGCCGTCTCGAGCTTGTCGCGGGGCACGAAGTTGGGCATCGCCGCCTCCTTGGCGGGCGCCCAGAACAGGCCGACGCACTCGATGAGCAGCGTCGCGACGTAGAGCCACC
>NZ_DASVZH010000296.1:0-34464 GCF_036391795.1 Oryzihumus sp. | reverse complement strand
TGGCCAGGAGTCGGGAGGCGTACGTGTTGGCCGACACGTCGGTGACGGCAGTGGGGTCGGAGGTGGGCCACACCTCGAATGTGAATGTGTAGACGGGGTCATTGTTGCCGGTGTCGGTCCGGGCCGCCTCGAGGATGTTCCCGAGCCCTCCGACCGTCGGCAGCGGTGTGCTCGTGGCGCAGGGCTTGCCGCCGTTGACCATGCTGGTGTTGTTGATGCTCGGTGGCGCCGTCGCCGCCGAGGCCAGGGAGGCAAACGGACCTCCACCGATGAACGCACACGCCGCGGCCGCGGCGACAACCCACCCTGAAGCACGCATGAGCTTCCCCCTGATCCCCCGTGTGCCCCGGACGTGGGCAGCGAAGGCCATGCTGCACGAGCGGCACCTTGGAGACAACGCCTCTGCGCGGGAGAGTTAGACCTCGTTCGGGACATCCCCGCCCAATGGGGCGAATCGTCGCCCTGCCTGGACGATTTCGAAGTCGAGGCCGTAGTAGTAGTGGTCGGACTGCCGTCGCGATTCTCGGTCGCGACCACGGGTTAGGTGCTGAGAGCCGGTTCTCGATGCGGTCTTCGAGTTGATCAACAGGCAGATCGCGAGCCTGCGACGGTCCGGCGAGCCCGGTTCAAGACGGGCACGAACCGGTTTCCCAGGCCTTCAGGACGTGTGCGCTCAGCAATCCCAACGGCTCAGTGAGGGCGGTCAAGGTGGGCTGGGCGAGGTCCGACTCGGGTGAGAAGACGGGTGAGCCCCCCGGCGTCGGCCTCCTGGCCCGCGACTTGGGCGTCGGCGGTCAGAATCAGCTTTCGTCTGCAGAGGGCCGTCAATGTGATCAAGCGGGCATTTCTGGCCGCAGCGGGCTGTAGTCTGCGCGCCGTGCCCGTGAGCATTGTGCTCCGGTGGGATCAGGGGGCTGTTGTGGCTGGAGTGGGGCGGGGTCGCGCGCGTTGGGCTGTGGCACCGTGTGTTCTGGCGTTGCTGGCGGCGCCCGCGTTGGCTGGGTCGCCCACGGTCGCCGCGCTGGAGGTGGATCCTTCCGTGCAGGCTGGCCGCGAGTTGCCCATCAACCCGGCCAGCAGCGCCGGGTCCCTGTGGATCGAGGCAGCTCCGGGTTACGTCGCCTACGACATGCGGCAGCACGACGAGTACGACCCCCC
Source organism: Oryzihumus sp. (assembly GCF_036391795.1). Lineage (GTDB taxonomy): Bacteria > Actinomycetota > Actinomycetes > Actinomycetales > Dermatophilaceae > Oryzihumus. Next base: position 33,306 of record NZ_DASVZH010000296.1, on the reverse strand, counting down.
GCAGACGGTGATCCGCCGCGTCAGCGACGGCGCCCCCGTCAGGACACTGACGTGGCCTCCCAACGAGAACCAGCCCCCGCTGACGCCAGGCGGGGTGGTGACCCTGGGATCGGTGCCGGGGCAGCCCGGCGCCTCCCGGGTGACAGTGACGGACCCGGAGTCCGGGGCCACGACGTGGACGACCGACGTCCCTGCAGCTGAGTCCCTCATCAACGAAGCAGGCACGTGGGTGCTGAGCCGGCTTGGTGGTGCCGGCGGCGGGCAGGCGATTCTCCGTAGGCCCGGCACCGACCCGGTCTCGGTCGCGGGTGTGACTCTCAGCGTGCCCTCCTCCGAGATGGCCACGGCCTCAACCGCCACCACCCTGGCCATCCGTGACACCGGCAAGATCTGGACGGTCGACCTCAGCACGGGCGCGGCGCACCAGATCACGGCTGCTGCCGGGTGGTACGACCCGATGATCGTGACCCCGCACCGGATCTTCTGGATCGATGAGGGCGTGCGCGATACCGACGATGTCCACTGGAGTGACCTCGACGGTTCCAATCCCGGGGTTGTCACGGTCTCCGGCACCAGCATCGTCCGCCAGTGGCTGGCCTTCGGTGACCGCTTGGCGGCCATCAGGTTGGAGGACGGCGACACCATCTACAGCTCCCACCTGGAGCCGCTGGACCCGAGCGCCGGAGCGTTCCAGCCGGCGGTCGCCTCTGACGTGGGGACCGCCCGGTCCATGGGCGACGGCACCGTGGCGCTGTTCCTGCACGACACCCCGACCGGGCGGGTCGTCACCCTCGCCGACGACGGCCAACCGGTGCACCAGGTTGCGGAGCTGCCGGTCCTGGGCAAGCAGGTCAGCGCCCTGAGCTTGAGCAACAACCAGGTCGCGGCCTGGTTTGGCGACGCCTACGCCCCGGGGTCGGGTTCGGTCCTGGTCACAGCGGCGGACGGCTCGACGGGGTGGAACCCGGCGCCGGCAACCGGCGATGACCCGATGACCGGCTCCCTCGTGGCGGCCCGGGGCGACGTGGTCCTGACCGACGCCGCCGGCCCGTACAACTACAGCCCGCACACGTTCACCGCCCGATGGCCGGGAGGGCACCGCGACGTCGGCCAGGACTCGACCCTGGTCCTGGGCCGAGGCGGCAGGGTGCTCGTCAGCGCCCCGGACAGCAGCACCGTTGCCCTCGATGACGTGCGCACCGGAGACCGACTCAAGACCATCGACTCCACCCTGCCCATCGCCGTCGACGGGTGGACGTTGTGGCGAGGGCCAGACGCCAACGGGAACCTGGTGGCCACCGACCTCTCGGGTACGGGAACTGTGCGCACCGTGGCCAGCGGCCTGGCAGCGTGCCCCTACCCGAATAACGGGTTCAGCTACCCCGACCTGCAGGTTGCCGGACGCTTCGCCCTGGTGGCCTGCGGCTCCTCCTACACCGTCGTGGACCTGGACGCGGTCCTGGCCCCACAGCACATCCCCTGGTCGCCGGCGATGGGCACCCAGCTGCCCCAGCTCGGCAACGGGTTCGTGGCCTGGGTCCACCAGACCACCGACGCCGCCGGCACCATCTACGTCGTGGCGCAGGTGCAGAACCTGGGCCCCGGCGGCGGCACCCGCCTGTACGGACCGCTGCACGGCTACTACTCGTTGCCGAACTCGATGATGACCGTCGACGACGGCGACAGCCCCCGCCTGGTCTACGCCGACACCACGCTGCTGCCGCGGGTGGTCGGTCTGGACTGGCTGACCACGGCTCCTGCCACGTGGCAGGACCAGGCCGCTCCCACCCTGACCTCGCTGACCGGCACCCCTCGCGTCGGCGGGACCAGCGTCTCGGTCAACTGGTCCGACACCGACAGCACCGACGTGCCCGGTGAGCTGCCCAGCCAGGTCGCCTCCTACGACGTGCGCTACCAGCAGGGCCCGATCGGGGGCGCTTACGGCGACTGGGTGCAGCCGGCGGAGCTGCAGGGGACGACAGCCACCACGGCGCAGCTGACCGCGACGCCCGGAGCGGATACCTGCTTCTCGGTGCGGGCGCGCGACCACGCGGGCAACGTCAGCGACTGGTCCGCGAGCCGCTGCTCGGCCGCGGACCCGACGGCGCCGGCGCTGCAGTCGACCGGGGGCACTCCGCGGGTCAACGGCGCCCGCCAGGTGAGCTTCTCCTGGTCCTTCACCGACCCCTCGGCCGGCGGCGGTCTGCCCGGCTCGGGCCTGGCTTCGTATGACGTGCGCTACCAGGACGTGGGCACGACCGGCGCGCCGTACGGGCCATGGGTGTACCCGCCCGTCTGGGACCACACCACCAGCACCAGCGCCACGCTGCAGCCCCTGAGCCCGGGGCAGGGCGCCTGCTTCCAGGTCCGCGCCCGGGACAAGGCCGGCAACCTCGCCGGATGGTCAGCCAGCCGCTGCTCCGCGGTGGACGGCACCAGTCCGGTGATCACGGTGGCCAGCGCCGGACCGTTGGTCATCGGCCGGACGAGTGCCACGTCAGCGCCCTTCTCGTACCGGGCCAGCGACAACGTCGCGGTCGCGAACTATGACGTCGGCTACCGGTACGCCCCTCCCGGTGGGACCTTGGGCGCGCTCCAGCACCCGGCAGCCTGGCAGGCCACGACGAGCACCGCGCAACACGTCACTCTCCCCGCCGGCGGCGAGGTCTGCTACACCGTTCGCGCCCGCGACCGGGTGGGACTGGTGTCCCCGTGGGCCAGCTACCGCTGCGCCACCGTGCCGTACGACGACCGGGCCATGACCGGCTCCTCAGTGACCCGCACCAGCAGCACCCTCGCGCTCAGCGGCACGGTCTCCCGCCTGAACCTCACCGGGGCCACCCTGCGTGCGTACCACCAAAGCGGCGCCGGCGTGGCCGTCGTCGTCCTGCGCGGCCCGCACCAGGGCGCGATTGACCTGTACGTCGGCAGCCGTCGAGTCACGCGGATCTACCTGTCCTCCGCGAACTGGCACCGAGACGTCATCACCCTGCCCACGGGAGCCTTCACCAACGCCACCATCACCCTGCGGTCCGCCACCCCGGCCAGGTCGCTCATCGACGCACTGGCCATCACGCGCTGACTGACGCGGGGTGACCACAAGCCCATCTGCGAGTCGATCCGCTCGGCAGGGAGGCGACCCGGCCCTCGCTCCACTGCTGCACGGTCGCCTCCTGACCCCAGCGACGGCACCCCCGGCGGATCCAATGGCCCGCCTTGGCTACAGCGGCAGGTGGCGCAGCCCGACCGACTCGGGAACCCAGCCGGTGGCCAGGTAGTGGCTGAAGACGTCCGCGGCCTCCACCCCGGTGAACACCTCAAAGCGCCGCACCGCCGTCGTGTGGCCGTTCCAGCGGATGACCTCATCCGGTGCCGCCGCGGCGCCGCCCCACATCCGATGTCCGAGCACGTACTGGAAGGGTTCGTCGTCGACGAGGCGGCGCACTTCCAGGGTCATCCGTTCCTGGGACCCGGCGGCCTGCAGGTACTCCTGCGGCCAGCGGCGAAGGTCGACGTCAGCCAGCCTCTGGCCCGGCGGCATCGCCCACAGGCACAGGGCGTAGAAGGCGACCCCCTCGAGACGAGACACCACTTCCCGCAGGTGCTGCTGTGGCGTCAGGCCGCGATCGCCTTGGAGCTCGCCGGTGGCGCGGCCGTTCACCGTGATCGCGTGGGTCGCCGGGAGACGACGCATCTGGTTCACCTCCGGTCCCCTTGGGGGTGGGGCGCGTGGTGGCGCAGCCGCCACTTGCGTGCAGCACCCGCCGCGATCGACATCGCCATCGCCGGAAGGAACGGCACCCGACCGAGCGCATATCCAACAACCGCGGCCAGGCCGACCGCCCACGCGGCGACGTTCCACCACGCCCACGGTCCGAGGACCCGCCCCAGGATCCGCACCAGTTGTTGCACCACGAGGTCATCGTGCTGGACGGTTAGCTCCCCGCACCCGATCGTCCCTGGGATGGCTGGCGTGTCGCGGCTGCGGGTGTTGCCCACGCCCCTCTCCGCGCCGGCGCAGGGCTATCCGAGCTGCCGCGCAGGGGTGGCACGTGGGTGACCGATGTGCCGGGGAACGGGCGCAGTGGGGTCAGGCTGTTGGTGAGGACCAGGCGGAACAGTCGGCGCACGTAGCAGCCGTGCTCGACCAGGGCGGTGACCAGGTCGTCGACCTGCTGCGGCCAGTCCGCATCGCCGATCTCGTCCCGATAGCCATGCCCGTTGTCGGCGGTGACCCACTGCCCCTCGTCGATGAGGTACAGGAACGGCCTGTCCTCCACGTCCCGGCGGGTGGAGAGCGTCGCGATGTACCCGCGCAGGCGGGCGGGCCGCTCGACGTGGCAGGTGATCAGCTGCGGCCAGCGTTCGGCCCAGTCACGGCCGAGCTGTCGCATCTGCTCCGCGACGGCTTCGGGGTCCCAGTCGCTCACACTCAGCTCCCGTTGGTGCGACGCCGACTGCGGTAGACGTTGTCCGGCAATCGTGGGGGTGGTGGGAGGCGCCGCTTGGCGGCGACGTTGACCAGTGCCTGCTGCACGTCGGCGAGGGCGAGCTCGCACAACGCGTCCACCTCGGTGCGCGCGAGGATCTCGTCTCGGCCGGTGGCGGCACGCACCTCCAGCTGCACTCGCCCGTAGCCGTCGGGGGAGATCCGGTACACGCCGCGCGCCTTGTGCCTCCGGTTGGGGCTGAGCTTCCACGCCGAGGCCCACCATAGCCGTAGGCCCTGCTCGGCCACCTGGTCGCGCAGCGCCTCCAGCGCCTCCAGCGGCGCCAGGGGCCAGCCCCGGGCCCGGCCGAGGCCGAGCAGCCCCTGATGGATCACCTCCAGGCATGCTCTCAGTTGGTCCTCTTCGGCCCAGGTGGCGAACCTGTCCGGGACCGCGATGTTGGCCGACTCGAACGCCTCCAACGGCTTGGGCGGTAGTCGCACGTGGAAGCCGGCGGGCTTGTCCTCGTCCAGGAAGAACCGCACCATCGAGCGCCGGGCCGGGATCATGGCCGCCGGCAGGCCTCGGCAGTAGAGCTCGAAGACGCCACGCGACCGGGCCAGGAACGCGGCCTTGTCGACATCGGGGTCCCACGCCCGGTCGGGGAACCTGGTCGCCGGGTAGGCCGCCTCCACCTCACGCAGCAACGGCATGCCCCGTCCCCTCCCCAGCCTAGCTGGGCAGGCCCGCAGCGCCTGCGTCCACAGTGTCATCGGGCTGGCGTCGGCGGCCCGAATCCGTTGGGTGTGTCGCGGGTCAGTAGACCAGCCCATTGGGGGTGGCGCCGTCGTGGGGCCGGCCCAGAGCTGGCTGTGGGTCATAACCGGGGCGCCCGTGAGTCCTTCCGACGCAGAGCCATGTCGGGCGACGTCTAGGTCGGGTGCAGGGACGACCCCGACTCCGCGGCTCCGGCCGGGCCGCGCAGGGACGCGCGCTGCGACGTCCGGGTGGATCCCCTTCCCTCTTGCCTCGGTCGACAAGTGCCGCCCGCCGGACTCGACCAAAGTGTGATGTGGCTGATCGCCCGCGACGTGCCGGGCGTCGGTACCGTGGGCACGTCCCGGCCGGGCGGGCGTCGAACTCCATGCGGGGCGAACCTTTTGGGGGAGATATGCGACGTGGGTTGGCCTTCACCCTCGGTGGGGCGGCGCTACTTGCCGTGAGTGCGGCGGCGGTGACGCACCTGCCGGCGCGTGTGCATCCGGTCGGGATGTATGTGGAGGGGCGGCTGCACGGCGATGCGCGCTCGGGGTGTGTCTGGCTTGCTGACCCGGGGCCGCCCACCCAGGTGGTCTGGCCGAAGGGTGTCACGGCCCGGTTCCGGCCCGGTGTTGACCTAGTGCGAGATGGCGTCGTCTTCGCGCATGAGGGTGCCTTGGTGGGTGCTCATGTGCTCTCGCCGACGCAACCGACTGCCGGTTGCCCTGGTGAGGTCAAGGCGGCGGCCGTGGTGGGCGACGTTCAACTCAATCCCGGGCTACCGAAGCAGGGATGAGACCGGGCCGGGACCGGGGGCGACCGCCGGGTGTTGCGGCCGTCCCCTGGTCCCGGTGGTGGTCACACCAAGGCGGACCCGTCGATGGTGTTGACGCTGACGTGCAGGCCGTAGGTCACGTTGCCGATCATGGGGCCCCAGGTCTCGCCGCTCGTGCTTCCGCCGCACCCCGAGTACTGGCTGGTGGGGACGAAGGACACGAGCCCGTAGGCCTTGTGGGCGGACGGGTCGTAGATGGGGGCCCCGCTGTCTCCGCCGGCGGCACACCCGGTGAAGCCGAAGAAGTTGGTGTAGCTGGTGCAGTTGTTCGTGCCGCTCTCACATGCGGTGGAGGACACGCCGGTCTGGTTGATGTCGCCACAGGTGAACCCGCTGGTCCGCCCGGACTTGCACACGTACACACCGTTGATGACCTGGGCGTTGGATGCGACGGCCGTGATCTGGAACTGCTCGTTCTGGATTTGCCCGTTGAGGTCGATGTAACTGGGCTGGTTGCGCTGGTAGACGTAGTTGGTCTGGTCCGGGGTGTAGAAGCCGCTGGCGAGGTCGATGGCCTCAGCGTCATCGTTCCCGCCGTTTTGGTAGCGGAGCATGTTGCCGATAGTGGGGCCAAGGTCGAACTGGTCCCCGGCGCTCGGGGAGGAGTAGGGACCGTTGTAGGTCTGACAGTGCCCGGCCGAGATCGCGACCTCCTTGTTGGTGAACAGGTCGACCCCGATGAAGCCGAGGGAGCACAGGTAGCCCTGGTTGGCGGCGTCAAAGTAGTCGTCCTCGACGCCCCCGCGAAGCGGCGGCGGGCAGGTCCACTGATCGCATCCTGCGGCCTGGGTCGTCCCGGTTGAGCCGTTGGAGACCACCGCATCCGGGTAGCTGGCCGCGTCCGCGAGGAATGACTTCCGGGCCGTGGCGTTGGGGCTGTGGGAGGGCAGCACCACCGTGACGCGGTTCGCCGGGACGTCCAGGTAGGTGTGCGCCGAGCCCAGCCCGGCGCGCTGTTGTTGAGCACGCCGCGCGAGCTTGGCGTTGTCAGCGGCCAGGTGTGACAGGGAGAAACCGCGCCGGTGCCTCGGCCACTGTGGCGGGGTCCAGTCCTTCCTGCGGCGCCTGCGCCCGTACTGGAATGGCGGAGGTAGACAGCACCACGAGGCGGCCGCCGTTGCGGTGGTCGACGTAAGCTCCGGCGAACCGGTCCGGATAGTGTTCTGCCAGTTCACCGGCGAGCTTCTCTTCCGCCCCCTGCCGTTGGGTGCGGCGCATCGCTTCGGCCCAGGACAAATGCCAGTCCTGGGCCATCTGGGCTGCGGCTGCTGCTTCTGGGCCGGACAACGTCGGGTGTGTTGCGGGCGCCGCGTGGCTGATAACCGCCGGCCCCAGAGTCATGGCCGGCAAGGCCAGGGCGAACAAGGCAATTGCGACGCGAGATCTGATCCGCATGGAAAGCCCCCTGAAAGGTCACAAGCCCCCCGACCCGCGCGGAACGTATCACCGGCATTTACAGGTCGCCATCCGTGCCGGTGGCCCACATCGATCAGTGGCAGTTAGGAGGGCCCGGCCAGCACGCCAGCCGTCGGGCATCGATCCCGGGCGTGAAGCGTCACGGTGGGTTCGCCGCGACTGCAGGGCCAAGCTCCCTCATCGGCCGGTGATGACCGATCGACCGGACGGGAAGTCAGCTCGAATGCTCGGTCAAACAACTCGGGAGACGCGGTCGGTCGAGCGGCGCACGCCTGTCGTCCATCAAGCGCCCTGGGCCTGCAGCCCGAGTACGACGTTCCAGAAACAGCCCGGTGGCGACCCAAACTCAGCCGCTTCAGACCCCAAGCACTCAGGCATTTCCGCAGGTCAGGGGGTTTCAGCCATACGCCACGAGGGCGGGGCATGGCTGAAACCTCCGCTGCAAAGAACGCTGCAACCTTGCACCGACGGTGACGCCGTGAGAAGGGTAGCCCACGTCCGGGGCTGGCTCCGCTGGCGGCCGCGAGACGCATCGCCGTGTCAGCGGTTGCGCGGAGTGGTGCCTTGGCACATGTCGATGATGCGGGCCGCCGCGGCCATGGTGAGGCCCAGTCGCCGCTGAGAGGGGGCTCCCGCCCGTGGCCACGCAGGTGTCTGCCCGGCCCGCATGGACCATGGCTATCGTGGCGTGGCCTCTCGTGCTGCGCAAAGACAACTTCAACCCAGGCGAAGGGTCCGCCGCGCCGGAGACCGGTGGCGCTGATCGGCGACTGGTCCGCGGATACGTGCAGACCCCTCTGGCCCTTGCCCTCCACTCGTCGGCATCGACGGCTCAGCTATCCGGGGGCTCGGCGCGCTCGAGCAGGTAGGTGGCCATCGGTCCTTTCCCCTTCACGTCGATCACGCCCCGGGCACGCACCGCGAAAGCCGACGCGAGCGCCGCGGCGACCCGCTCGGTGACCTGGATCTCTCCGGGGAGCCCATGGGACTCCATCCGACTCGCCGTGTTCACGGTGTCGCCCCAGAGGTCGTAGATGAACTTGCGTTGGCCGATCACCCCGGCGACAGCCGGACCGGAGTCGATACCGATCCGCAGGGCAAGCCAGTCCTGGCCAGTCTGCCGAGCGATTGCCGCGACCTCGTCGCGCATCGCAAACGCCGTGCGGGCGACGGCCTCGAGGTGGTCTGGCCGGGGGTCGGGCAACCCGCCCGCGACCATGTACGCGTCGCCGATGGTCTTGATCTTCTCCACCCCCTCGGCCCCGGCGACGTGGTCGAACGCGGTGAATATCTGGTCCAGGAGGGCCACGAGCTCATCCGCTGCCATGACCGATGAGTGCTCGGTGAACCCGACCAGGTCGGCGAAGCACACGCTCACGTCGTCGTAGTGCTCCGCGATGCCGGTGGCCCCCGCCTTGAGGCGATCGGCAATCGGCGCTGGGAGGACGTTGAGCAGCAGGCGTTCGGACCGTGCCCGCTCGGCCACAAGCGCGTCGTGTGCTCTCTCGCGCTGCTCGACGAAGTAGCCGAGCATCACGTAGGAGCTCAACGACGTGCCGATGACGTTGAGCACGAAGAAGGTGACCACGAATGCCGTGGGGAGCGCCGCAGGGGTCTGGGAAAGGCGCGGGTCGAGTGCGGCGAGCACCACGACCTCGACGCAGAACGCGACCAGCCATCCGACGGAGCGCCGGACGCCCAGGAGGGCGAGGGCCACCAACGGGGTGAAGATCGCCCACAGGATCATCCCGCTCGAGGCGACAAAGCCGCCCAGAGAGGCTTGCAGCAGCGCGGGGAGCACGAGGAAGGCCACCAGCTGCGCGGTGCGGAACCAGTCGAACCGCCGGGTCCGGGAGAGCACCCACAGGCCCACGACGGTCAGCAGCTGGTACAGCGCGGGGATCGCTGCCGACGTGGGGTAGCCGAAAGCGAAGTAGGTCGCCACCCAGACGGCGGAGATCACCGCGATGAGGACGGAGGCGAAGATCAACGTCCCTTGGCGGAGGCGCTCGTCACGGGAGTCCTCGGGTCGTGCGCCGAGTTCGCCGAGTCGGTCGAGCGTGCGCACGGCGAGGGATCGCGTTGACTCCGCCCGCGGCCGCTCACGCGGGTCGGCGGCGGGCAGCTCTGAGGCGGCCACGCCGCGATGCTATGCCCCCGAGAGGTGCGCGCAGGGGGCCCGGCGTCGAGTCCGTAAGGATCGAGCCTTTCCCACGCCCCCCCTGCAGGTATGCCCTCCGACCACGTGCGCTCACGTGGTGGGGGCGCGCGATCCCCGCGCCCGCCGCAGGTACCACCCGGTCCAGACGATCAACGACGCGTAGGCGAGCACCATCATGCCCGCGGACACCGCAACCATGACCTCCACCGGCAACAGGTAGACGAGCGGGACCCGCAGCGCCGCCTCGAGCAGTAGCCCGAAACCCCAGACGACCGAGGCGGTCAGGTGCCAGTGGCGCACTGCCGGGCTGGCGCGATACTGCTCGGCAAGCATCTCGGCCCTCGCGGGCTCCCACGTCCTGGCGGCCGCGAGCGTCAGTGGCTGTCCCACGGCGGCGAGGACGAGGAACATCAACCCGACGACGGCTGTGGTCATCGAGTCCTTCAGGAGGAGGAACCTGACGTCCCCGGTGACTGTCGCCAGGACCAGGCCCATCCCGAACGCCACAACCATGACCATGGCGAAGGGGTTGGGACTGCGGGTCCGTACCGCCCCGACGCCGATGCGTGCCCCGGCCACCACCATGCCGCCCACGAGGGCGGACCAGTCGCTCGCGCCCGCGAGATGCAGGACGTAGAAGGTGACGAGCGGAAGTCCCACGTCCCATGCCAGACCTCGCGCAATCGTCCGCGCCCCCACGGGTTCGGGCGCCGCGCGGACCGGACCCTCAGCCGTCACCGCTTCTGTCCCGGTTGCGCATGCAGCTGCAGGTATGCCGTGGGCCCGCTGAGTGTTGGCAAGACCGGCCTCGCATCGAGGCGCGCGAGCTGTCCACGTCACAAGGGCACGGCTGCGCGCCTGGCTCCTGGCAGGGACCTACGTCCCGGCCAGGTCGAGCGCAGCACGGCCGGCAGCTGGGCGCCTCCGTCCTGATGCGCGCCCAGCGACAGGTCAGGTCCGCGCTTCGCGTGGGGCCGAATCAGTGGGTGGACGGCTCGGTCTCCACCTCGCGCCGGTCGTCGGACCACAGCGTGTGGAACACGCCCTCCTTGTCGACCCGTCGGTAGGTGTGCGCCCCGAAGAAGTCCCGCTGCCCCTGGATCAGCGAGGCAGGCAACCGCTCGGAGGCGAGCGAGTCGAAGTAGGCGAGCGCGGAGGAGAAGCCCGGCGCCGGGACGCCGGCGGTCGCGGCGGTGGCGACGACACGGCGCCAGGCCTGCTGCCCGGAGGCCACCGCGCCGGCGAAGTAGGGATCGGCGAGCAGCGAGGCCAGCGCCGGGTCGTTCGCGTAGGCGTCGACGATCCGGTTGAGGAACCGGGCCCGGATGATGCAGCCGGCCCGCCAGATCTTCGCGATCGCACCGAGATCGATGTCCCAGCCGTACTCCTTCGCGCCGGCCACGATCAGGTCGAAGCCCTGCGCGTAGGCGACCACCTTCGAGGCGTAGAGCGCGGCGCGCACGTCGTCGGCGAAGCCGTCGGGGAGCCGGGGTGCGGTCGGGCGCTCCTGCATCGTCTTCCGTACCGCAGCCCGTTGCTCGGGCTTGCTCGAGACCGCCCGGGCGAAGACCGCCTCCCCTATCCCGGAGACCGGGATGCCGAGCCCGACGGCGTTCTGCACCGTCCACACGCCGGTGCCCTTGGAGCCGGCCTCGTCGAGGATGACGTCGACCAGCGGCTGGCCGGTCGCCGCGTCGGTCTGGGCGAGCACCTCGGCGGTGATCTCGATGAGGTAGGACTCCAGGTCGCCCTCGTTCCAGGCGCGGAAGACCTCGACAAGCTGCCCCACCTCGAGGCCGCCGACCCGGCGGAGCAGGTCGTAGGCCTCCGCGATGAGCTGCATGTCGGCGTACTCGATGCCGTTGTGGACCATCTTGACGAAGTGACCGGCGCCGTCGGTGCCGACATGCGTCACGCACGGCTCGCCCTCGGCGACCGCGGCGATCGAGCGCAGGATCGGACCGAGGGTCTCCCACGCCTCCGCGGACCCGCCGGGCATGATCGACGGGCCGTGCAGGGCGCCCTCCTCGCCGCCGGAGATGCCGGTGCCGACGAAGTTGAGCCCGCGCTCGCGCAGCTCGCGCTCGCGGCGGATGGTGTCGTGGAAGTTCGCGTTGCCGCCGTCGACGATGATGTCGCCCGGCTCGAACCGGTCGGCGAGCTGGGAGATCACCGCGTCGGTGCCCGCGCCTGCCTGGACCATGATGACCGCGGTGCGCGGCTTGGCCAGCGAGGCGACGAAGTCGTCGATCGACTCCGAGGCTACGAAGCCGACGTCGCCGTGCTCGTCAAGCAGCTCCTGGGTGCGGGCGTAGGTGCGGTTGTAGACCGCGACCGTGTTGCCCTCGCGGGAGGCGAGGTTGCGGGCCAGGTTGGACCCCATGACGGCCAGGCCGACGACGCCGATGTTGGCGGATCGGTCGGGGTCGGCCGCGGTCGGGGTGGGCGGGTTGTGTTCCATGGTGCGTTCACCCTTCATGGTGAATGTCGTGTCCGGGTTCGGCAGGACGTTGACCGGTCGGGGACGCGGCCACGAGGGGTTGCTCAGCCCCGACGCCGCCCAGGCGCGAACCAGCTGGGATACATCTGACCATCGGCATGAGCGTGCATGGCACCCAGACTCCCTCGTCTCGAGGAAATGGGACACACCAAGCTGCGGCGTATCCCCGGAGCCGCGGTGACCATCTCCGGGAGTCGCAACGGGGGTTTCGCGGGCCAGGATGCCGGGGGCGCTCGAGATCAGCCAGGAATACGAGATCAGCCAGGGGTAACAGACGCGGGGAGCTGCCACAGGGCGTTCGCCAGCCCCGGCCCGGCGGTCAACGCCCCGACCCCGAAGTGCACCCCGGCGGTGAGCAACGGGCTCAGCAGGAACGTGGTCAGCACGAACATGGTCCCCCCGCCCAGCCGAGGCACTCCCACCGCCCGTGCCGAACGGCGCCGCACCAGATTCGAATGGACCCGGTAGCCGGTGTCCCCGGCCGTGGCGACGGCAGCCCCGTCCGTAACGGCTCCCACGGGGCGTCCCGCAGCACGGCCCAGATCACCCCGACCTGGTGCGGCAACCCATACGTCCAGAACGTGGCCCACGTGGTCGCCCGCCGTGGCTGCCGTCGCCCGTGCCTGAGCCGGTACCCGCCGGCGGTTGCCGCGGTCAGCGCCTTCGGGACTGGGGCGGGCATCACGTGACTCCGGGCGCGCCGCCTTGGCCTGCGTGGAAGCCTGCGTGAGAGAATCGTGCACCATGACTGGCTTGCTCACGGAGGCGCTGCGGGGCACTGACCGGGACGGCTTCCTGGGGCAGCAATCGGCGTGGGAACGGATCCGGACCACGCGGCGAGCGGATCCCGCCACGCTGTTGTTCGTGGTCCTCGCTCTGCTCTTCGGTGGGGTGTTCTCGGTTGCGGTCCCTCAGGTATGGGGGCCCGACGAGCCGCAGCAGTTCTACCGCGCCTACCAGGTCGCTCACGGCGGCTTCTTGCCGCTGCACGTTGCCACGGTGCATGGCGCGCCGATGTTCGGCGGTCAGGTGCCTCGGTCGGTGGAGGCCCTGAAAGCTGTTGGCCCGTGGCGGCTGTGGGACAAGCCGGTGCGCAGCCCCGTCTACGGCGATCCAGCCGGCCACCGCCGAGCCGAGGCCGGCTCACTGAGCGGCCCAACGGAGACACAGTGGTTCACGAACACCGCTGCCTACGCTCCGCTGTGCTACCTGCCCCAGGCGTTGGCGCTCAGAGCCGTCGAAGCCTTCGGCGGGTCGATCGGTGACGCGATCGCGGCCATGCGGCTCGCCGGGCTGGCGGCATACACGCTCCTGGTGGGGCTCGCGGTCTACGCCCTACGGTCGTCGACCACCCAATGGCTGGCCGTGGTCGTCGGCCTGCTCCCGCCGGCGGTGTTCCAGGCGGCCGTCATCTCCGCCGACACCTTGACCAACGGGGTCAGCATCCTGTTCCTGGCGCTCGTGACACGAGTTGCCTTCCTCCACCGACGCCTCACCGCGTGGCAGACGTGGAGCCTGCTCGCGGCCGCGATCACGCTGCCGGTGCTGAAACCCACCTCCGTCGTCCTGCTGCCACTCCTGTTGCTGGTTCGTGCCCGCATGCTGACCCTGCGACCAGGCGTCGCGGTTGGCGACCGCGAAGAGGAGGCCGGGCGGAAACCGAGTCCCGCGCCGGGACGGCACCTGTTGCTCTCGCGGGCTGTGCTCGCCTCGGCAACGCTGGCTGGCCTGGCCCTCACCGCGTGGTGGGCACGCGTATCGGCTCCCACGGGCAACGGCATGGGCTGGGTGCGCGGGGCGGGTCGAGAGAACACCGTCCGGCCGGCCGAGCAGGCGAGCTTCGTGGTGCACCACCCGTGGTACATGGTCCGCGTCTTGGCCCGGACGGCAGCGGACCACGGGTGGCGCCTGATCGAGGAGTTGCTGTCGCAGACCGGCTACAACGTCCAGGGGTCGGCCGTTGCCGCCTGCCTCAGTGTCGTGGCCCTCCTGCTGGTGGTGGGGATCACCGAGCGGCTCAGACCCGGGCGCTGGCCCTTGGTCCTGGTCTCGGTGGTTCTCGTGTCTGGTGTCGGGGCCGTCTTCGGTGCCTTGTACCTCGGCTTCAACCCGGTGGGTCTTTACGAGGTCATCGGGGTCCAGGGCCGGTACTTCATCCCGCTCGCCCTCCTTGCTCTGGTGCTCCTGTGCTCACTGCTCCCGCTCAGGCTCGATGTTCCCGGTCCGCGGACGCGACGGCAGGTCGTGGTGACCGTGGCCGTTTGCCTCGTGCTGTCGCTGACGGTCGCCCTGGCCAAGTACGTGCTGATGACCTACGTGACGATCGCTTAGTTCCGGTCTGCGGGCCCGCTGAAGCTGTCGTGCCTGGTGCGGCCGCACAAGGCCAAGTCGGTATGCCGCAGCTGGCTCCCGGGGGCTGCTCTGTCGATTTTGGGTGGCGCCCCACGGAGGGCACCACCCGGCGACACCTCCGGACCGGGCTACCCGCTCATGCCGCTGCGAATCCAAGCCTGTGCCCGCCAGATGACGTTGTAGAGATTCCAGGGCTTGACGTCGTAGCTGTCCCACTCGCCCAGACCGACACGCGCGGTCCAGCCGGGGATGCGGCCGCAACACACGCGGTGTCCGAAGACACGAAAGAGGGCATCGCACAGTGCACTACGCATGGAAGGTCCATCCCATCCAACGGTCGCCGCCCCCTGGTGGGGCTAGCGTCGGCACTGGCACATGGCGGGCAAGCTACCCCAACGTGGTTATCCAGACCCGGCGGATGCCCAGACCTCGGCACGGACGCCAGGTTTGGATGGTCGTTGGTCCAGCCCGCCTCCGGCATGCCGGCTTTCCCCGGTGCCCACGGGGCCGCCCTGACGCCCTCGACCGTGGTCCGATCTCAAGGCTTGAGGGTGACGTCGTTCGGTGCGGGGAGCGTCCCGCCGTCGCGGAGCACAACGTCCGGGGTGGGCTTGCGCCGCCCGGGCGAGGGCGGGGTCGGGTTGAGCTCGCGGGGCGGGACCGGCGGCGCGGGCAGCTCGATGGGTGCACCGGGCGCCGGAGGCGGGGGCACGGTGGCGGTGTCCGCGACCAGGTCGGCCAGTCCGGGGTCGTCATCGACCCGCGGCACCCCCAGCGCGGGCAGGCCGAGCAGCTGCAGGACGGTCCTGGGCACCGAGGCGTGCGAGCACCAGCGGGAGTCGACCACCGCGGGCACGGCGCCGCCGAACATCAGCAGCGGGACCCGGGGCCCGTAGGCGACCTGCACCCCGTCAGCGGTCTGCTCGACGTTCGGGGTGGCCACGTGGTCGTCCCAGCCGCCCCAGTCGTCCCAGGTCAGCAGGAACACCGTCTCCTCCCACCCGCCGGCCTGGACGACCGCGTCGACCGCCTGCTGGACCGCGCCCATCCCCGCGGTCACGTCGGCCGGCGGGTGCTCATCCTGGGGAGAGTTGTGCCACAGGTAGCACAGCGCCGGCAGCGTCCCGGCCTTGGCGTCGGCCACGAACTGGGAGGACGGAACCAGGTTGGGTGAGCCCTTGAGCTGGGTGTAGAACCCGACCGGGTAGTCCTGGTCGGCGGTGTAGCAGCGCCAGGACACCCCGTGGTCCTGGGCCAGCCCGGGGACCGAAGGCATGTCCCACACCGGGGGCGGCTGGTTGCGCGGCGGGTTGCGCAGGGTCGGGGTCTGCCCGCCGACCAGCAGCAGGTGGTTGGGGGTGGAGTTGGTGCCGAACCCGGAGCAGTGGTTCTCCAGGAACGCCCCGTTCAGCGCCAGCCACGTGTAGTACGGCAGCACCGCGTGGGTGTCGAACTGGGTGCGGGTCGCCGTGCCGGTTCCCTTGAGCCACGCGCCGTAGGCCCGGCGGTCGTGCGGCTGGTCCTTGGCCGGCGGGTTGGTCTGGGTGGGCCAGTCGGTGGCCACGTTCACCCCCCACGGCGCCAGGCCGCGGAAGTAGTTGTCGGTGGTGTGGTTCTCCTGAACCATCACCACCACCCGCGTGATGTTGGAGTGACCGGTGGTGCTCATGAGGTCAGCCTGCTCGCATTCCGGCCATCCCGCGAACCGATCAGCCTCCGCCGGTTGGTCCGTTCAGGGTCGGATCGCCGGCCACACCAGCTCGAACCGCTCGAAGACGACATCTGCGTCGTCGGAGAACGTCAGGCCCATCGCCGCGCACTGACGGGTGAAGAAGCGTGTATGCGCGGCCAGCCACCAGTCCCGCGTTCGGTCACCCTCGCCCTCGTCCCACGCGAAGGAGTCGTCAACCGAGGAGAGTGGGCCGACTCGCACGTCCGTCGTGCGCACCACGGCCAGGGGCCGGCCGTCGCCACGGAGCACGAGGCACCGGTCACCCACACGAGGCAACGGCTCGTCCTCTGCCTCCAACGCCTGCAGGAGGCCCGCCGTCGCCCTCTTGGGACCGTGCAACACCAAGAGCCCGAGCTCGTCGGCGAGCTCGGCGGAGTCGCCGAACGCGTACGCCGTCACCAGCGGTCCGTCGTAGCCGCTGTCCGCGACGTACGAGGCCCACATGGCGTCCACTGCCGCCTGGTCCGCGGGGGCGATGTCCACGAACCTCACCCTACGCAGGCCGTTGCTGCCGAGGCGGACCCCGACCGGGGACCGCTGGAACTCGCGTTGGCCGCGCTCCGTGTGGGGTCCCCGCTCGTGGGCCTGGAGTGTGCTTGGCTGGCCCGGTGAGCGGGCGTTCGCGGCTGGAGCAGGCAGGAACCGAGGCGTGGCAAGCGGCCGTTGGCCGGGCCCATCGGGCGGACCCCGTGATGGGCGCTTCTGGCGGCCCGGCGGGGAACGCACGGCTCACGGCGTGGACCGGCTTGGTGCTGCTGGTGTTGTTCGTGGCCGAGCTCGTCACGCTGCTGGACGTGCGCGGCCTGATCAGCTGGCACCTGGCCCTCGGGGTCATCCTGGTGCCGCCGGCGCTCCTGAAGACCGCGACCACCGGGTGGCGCTTCGTGCGCTACTACGCCGGCCGCGCGCCATACCGGCAGGCCGGCCCGCCGCCGCTGCTGTTGCGGGTCCTGGGCCCGCTGGTGGTGGCGGCGACGCTCGGTCTGCTGGCCACCGGTCTGGCCCTGGTGCTGCTGGGCGAGCCCGCAAGCCGGCAGGCGCTGGTGTCCCTGCCGGGACTGCGTGTCGACACGCTCACGCTGCACCAGGGCGCGTTCGTCGTGTGGGCCGGCGTCACCGGCCTGCACGTGCTGGCAAGGATCTGGCCCGCGTGGCAGCTGACGAGGACGACGCGGCCGTCGGTCCCTGGGGCGCGTCGCCGCGGCGCCGCCCTGATCGCGGCGCTGGCGGTGTCCGTGGCGTGCGCGGGGTGGGTCCTCGCAAACGAGAACGGGTGGGGAAGCCGGTCGCGCGCCGAGCGCCACGAGCGTGGCCTCGAGCATGCGGTCGTCTCCCATTGGGCGGCCTCGATCGAGGCTGCCACTGCGGGCAGGAGCTCCAAGGCGGCCCGGACAGCGTGAGCTGACGGGGGCGCCTGCGGGGCCAGTCAGCCAAGCCCCCGGCGTCATGTCGGTGCCTGTCCCCAGCAGTCCGGCCGGCCGCCGCGTTTCGCCGTGATGCGCCGGCGGCCTGCCCCACCGCGTTCAACACCGTCGCCCAGGCCGGTTGCGGCGCGATGGCTGCGCTCGCTGTCGGTTTGCGCCGCGCGACCTCACTATGGGTGGATGGAAGACGTTGCCGCGAGGTTGCACGCCAAGAAGGCCGAGCTCGATGCCCAGATGGCGCTCATGGAGACCCGGCCGGGGGAGCAGGGCTCGATCTCCTTCGGCAAGCGGGTGGGGGAGGGGACCTCGATGGCGGTGGACCGGCTCTCCCAGGTCGCGGTTCACGACCAGCTGCAGGTGACGCTCGCCGACGTGACCCGTGCGCTGGAGAAGCTGGACGAGGGCAGTTACGGACGATGTGATGTGTGTGGCGAGCCGATTGGTCAGGATCGGCTCGAGGCCCTCCCGTGGGCGGTCCTCTGCGTGACCGACGCCGCGCGCTGACCCGGTGCCGGCCAGCCACCGACCGCGCGCGACGGCCGGACAGGGGGGCCGCTCAGCCGCGGTGGGCGTCGAACAGCCGGTGGACCCGCCTGGCGCCGTACAGCGCGGACCCCCAGGTGGTCGCGCCCAGGACGAGCGCGCCGTCCAGCGGCGACCCCGCCGCCAGGGCCGCGGTGGCCGCGGCGCCGCAGATGACCGGCACCAGCAGCGGGACGGACTGCCAGAGCAGCATGGTCGACATGCCCCCGCGGGGCGAGAAGGCGGAGATCGGCGGCAGCCCCCGGAACGAGGCCATCACCTGGCCGGCCATGACGATGCCGCCCAGCGCCAGGGCCCAGAGCAGGCCGGGCAGCGATCCGTGGCCCGAAGCCAGCGTCGCCAGCCCGACCCCCGAGACGGTCAGGACGTAGAGCAGGCCGGGCATCACCAGGTGGGCCCGTGCCTCGACCAGCGGGCTGAGGCCGAGCAGGGGTGGGGTGCCGGCGTTGTCGCCGTGCAGCCGCAGGCCCTCCGACCACGCGCCGAGCCCGAAGTACGCCAGCAGGAGGCTGACCACGGTGATGAGGCTGGGCACTCCGGCGGCTGCGTGGACCAGCCCGTATGCCGCGGCGGCAGTCAGGACGAGCCCCGCCACGCCCCTGCCGGGGGCCCGTCGCAGGCCGAGCCAGTCCCGGGACAGCACGGTCCCGACCGGGCCCCGGGCCCGCAGGTGGATCGCGCGGCCGCGTGTGGTCGGTGCCGCCACGTCCAGGCGCGCAGCCCGGAGGTCACCGGCGAGCACCGCTCCGCCGACGGTCACCGAGCGGGCGGACTGGGTCCGCAGCAGGGTGAGGTGCAGCGCGCGCAGGGACCGCCCGGGCCCGAGCGCGACCCCGAGCCCACGGTTGCCGACCGGCCACGCGCGGACCTGCCCGTGCAGCCACGTCCCGGCGACGAGCACGCCCACCAGCGCCCCCGCCAGCCCATCCGGCGCGATGGCGACGGCCCCCGTGAGGGAGGCGAGCGCCATACCGGCTCCTGTGACGACCCCGAGGAGGACCCCGCCGACAGCGCAGCCGAGCAGCCCCAGCCGCCACCAGCGGCGCAGCACGACCGCGCGGTCCAGGGGGCTGGTCGCGACGTGGTCGAGATAGGGCAGCTCGGGCACAACCGGCCCGCGGACCCGGCCGGCGCGGTAGGCGAAGGCCAGGGTGAGCACCAGCACCACGACCCCGACGACCAGCGCTCCGCTCCCGCCCAGGTGGGCGGCCAGCCACTGCGGGTCGACGAACCGGAAGAACGCCTGAGCAGCCGGGACGCCGTACGTGGCTGCGGCGATGATCGCGACGTAGACGGCATACGCGGCGTTGCGCTGACCGGGGTCCTGCTCGCCGCTGATGATGCCGCGGGCGTCGCGCAGCCGGTCCGCGTCGCGGCTCATGCCGGCACGACGTCGATGACCTGGTCGGCGATCTGCCGGGTCAGGCCCGGGTCGTGGCAGGCGACGACCATCGCCACACCGGACTCCTTGCGGGCCAGGAGCAGGTCGCCCAGGAGTTGGCGCTTGTGCGTGTCGAGGCGCTGCTCCGGCTCGTCCAGCAGCAGGACCCGGGCGGGGCGGGTGAGCACCAGCGAGAGGTGGAAGAGCTGTTGCTGACCCGAGGAGAGCTCGTGGGGGAAGCGTTCGGCGAGGTGGCCGATCTCGAGGGCGTCGAGCATCGCGAGGGCGCGCTCGTCGGCGCCCGCCCCGCGTCCCCAGGTGGCGTCCAGGAGGACGAGGTGGTCGCCCAGGGTCAGGTCCCGGTATGCCGTGGGCGCACCGATGAGGGCGGCAACAGTGCGGCGGATGGCCAGGTCCCGCTCGTCGGCGACGGCGCCGTCGACGGTGGCCTTGCCCTCGCTGGGGTCCATCGTGCCGGCGAGGATCCGCAGGAGCGTGGTCTTGCCGCTGCCGTTCTCCCCGCGCAGGACCACGCACTGCCCCGAGCCGACCTCCAGGTCGATCGGGCGCAGCAGGACACTGCCGTCGATCGCCTTGCCCACCCCGGCCGCGACGAGCGACACCGGCTCGACGGCTTCGTCGGCGTGGCGATTCCCCACGGTCCCAGGCATGTGCTCCCTCTCCCTGTGGGCACCGTCAGGTCGAGGGTGTCCGCGTGCTGTACCGGCGCGGCCACTGCAGCACCAGGACCCGAAAGGCCAGGAACCACAGCCCAGAGCCGTGGACAGCCCGGCGATGTCGAGCGGGGCCCACGCTACGCCGCCGCCAGCACGGCGCGGGATGTCGACGACGCCGTCGACCTGATGCCGGCCACGCCGGCGCCGGTCAGCGCGGGTCAGTGGGTGATCGGCACCAGGCACTCGTAGCGGGAGTCGCCGTCGACCGCGGAGTCCAGGTAGCTGTCCGACGTCTGCGGGCAGGAGTCCGGGCTGCCGACCTGGGAGACCACGCGGTAGGTCGCGGAGGAGTCCGAGCAGCTCACCGGGACGTACTTCGAGCCGCTGTCCTGCGACCAGCACGAGCCCACGCCGGTGTCGGCGCCGCTCGAGCCACCGGTGAAGAACCGGGACACCGCCAGCAGCAGGGCGGCCGCGCCGAGGGCCACGCGCCACCACGGCACCCCGGACCAGTTGCGCCGACGCGCCTCCGCCGGGATGACCGGCCGGACCCAGAACTGCCAGCCCTCCGGGGCGGCGGCCCAGGTCGGGTCGACCACGTGCCCCTTGCGGGGGTCGAACCCCGGAGGTGCCGGCCAGGCCGGCGGCGCCGCGAACTGCCAGGTCGGGTCCGGGGCCGCCGGGATGGTGGTCACGACTGCCCCTGCTGGGCGGAGGTCACCGACGAGACGATCCCGGCGAGGTGGGCTGCCGACAGCTCGAGGGCCGCGGCTGCCTCGGAGACCACCGAGGAGACCTCGGCCGGAGTCGGGCCGTCCTCATGGACGAACTCGACCAGCCCGCCCACGAGCGTCTCGCGGCCCTGAGGGCTCATGCTCGCGGCCACCGGGGCGAGGTACTGCACCAGATCCTGGTCACCGAAGGCCTCGACGTCGGCGACCAGGTTGGCCGCGGTGTAGGCGCCGCCGACGACAGGCAGCAGCCGCGCGACGGCCCGGTCGATCATCCGCTCGGAGTGCCGGAACCCGGCGGCGACCGCCTTGGCGTACATCGCCCGCGCCCCGAGGGCGAGCATGTACGCGAACTGCTTGTTGGTCGGCGCGGACAGGACCTGCTCGCGATACGTGCCCTTGCACGCGTCGCACTCGACGAACGGCTCGCCCCACTTCAGCGGGATCACCGGGATGAAGAACACCGTGAACCACCGGCGCGGCCGCACCAGCCGGTAGGACCGGTCCACCTGGCAGCGCGGGCACTGGAACTCCCCGACACCGAGCACCTTGAGCAGGCTGCGCCAACCCCAGATCAAGAACATCCCCGTCAACCCCCGTCGGCCGCCGGTGAGCTCTCCCGTCGGAGCCGTGGGCACCGGAGGCGGCGCGGTGAAGTATGGCGGATCGCGGGCCGTGGGGAGCCCCATTCGTGCGTTGACTAGTCCTCGTGTGTGCCGCGGCGTCCGGGCGGCTCCCGTCAGCCGCGCTGGGCGGCCCGGCCTCCGCCACCCACGGCACCACCGCCGGCGCCGGCCCCGAAGCCGCTGCCACCGCCGAACCCGCCTCCACCACCGAACCCGCGGACGCCGCGAAGGCCGTTGGCGTTGCTGGGAAGCGGAGTGTCGAGGTCAGCCAGCACCACCGTCTGCCCCAGCGTCAGGCCGGTGACCTGCGTGGAGGTCAGGCCGACCGCGCCGACGGTCACCACGGTCCGCGACGGCACCCCGCTGCGCAGGGTGGTCACCACCGCGCGCCCCGGGCCGAGCCGGGTCACCGCCGAGCTCGGCACGGTGAGCACACCACTGGCGGTCGCCACGACGATGCTCACCTGGGCCCGCGAGCCGGTGGCCAGTGAGGCAGGCGCCTGCGGCACCTGCACCGTCACCGGGTATGCCGTGCCGCTGCTGCTCCCAGCCGTGCCCGACGCCGGCAGCATCCCGATCGCGCTCACGGCGCCGTCCACCGCGGCGGTCGCGCCGGCCGGCGTCACCGTGGCGTCCTGCCCGATCTTGACGAGAGGCAGCTGGGCCAGGGGGACGTCGACGGTCACCTCGGCCGAGCCCGGCCGGGCGATGACGATCCCCGCGCCGGTGCCCGCCGTGGAGCCGACACCCAGGTCCACGGCCGCGACCGTCCCGCCGACGGGGGCCTTCAACGTCGCCGCCGCCAGGTTGGCCCGGGCCTCGGTCAGGGCCTGGGCGGCGCTGTTGGCGGCGGCCTGGTCGGTGATCAGCCGCGTCACCGAGGAGCCCGCCGCAGACCCGCCGCCGGTCGACGAGACCCCGGCACCGCCGCTGGTGCGGGACGCCGAGCCCGAGGACGTGGCTGGCGACGCGCTGGTCGATGCGCCCGCTGACGCAGCGGCGCGGCTGAGCTGGGCCTGGGCCCGGGCGAGGGCCTGCTGGTCCCGGGCGGTGCGCTCCTGCGCGGACTGCACCTGCTGCAGGGCGGCGACGCACCGGGCCACCTCCGCCGAGGAGGGTCCCGACGCCGAGGAGGGCGAGGGTCTCGGCGTCGGCGAGGACGTCGGGGACGAGGTGGGCGAGGACGTCGGAGCCGGGGTCGAGGTAGGGGCGGCGGATCGGGACGGCGAGGGGCGCCCGCCGCCGGGACCACTGGCGGAGCCACGACCGAGCACCGGTGCGCAGGCAGCGGCCTCCGCCGTCGAGGCCGTCGACGCGGCGCGCAGGTCGGACTGGACCGCGCGCTGGGCCGCGGCCACCGCCTGCGAGGCCTGGCGCGTGGCAGCCGAGCCCGAGCCGGTCGAGCTGCTGCGCCCCGTCGAGGTGGACGCCGGAAGAGCCGACACGGTTGACGTCGAGGACGAGGCGCTGTCGCTCTCCACGGTGGCGTTCGCCTGGGCCAGGGTCGCCTCGGCGTCGGTCACCGCCGCGGCCAGGGGCCGGGCGTCCAGCGTCGCCAGCACCTGGCCGGCGGCCACGGTGTCGCCGACCGAGACCCTCACGGCCGAGACCGTGCCGCCGACCGCGAACACCGCCTGCTGCTGGTTCACCTGCTGCACCGAGCCGGTCAGGTCCAGGTGCTGCTCCACGTCCCCGCGGGTGACGGTCGCGGTGCGGTAGCGGTCGACCGGGTCACCGGCGGTGGCTGCCCGTGCGGCAAGCGTGCCCCCGCCCAGGAGCACCACGCCGGCGGCGACGGGCACCGCCCGGCGCACCCAGCGCCGGTGAACCGCGACTCGGGCCGCCTCACGCACCGGCGGCACCGCCGCTCGTGCTCGCGCCGCCACCGGTCCCGGACCCACCGTCGCGCTGGCCACGCCCGAAGCTGCAGCTGCCGTTGACCGCGGGGCGCACCGCGACGGCCGTGGCGGTCACCGCTCCGGTGTCGTCCGCCTTGCCCAGCGCCGTCACGCACCGTCCCACCTTGACCGAGGCCGCCGTCGACCGGGTGGTGCGCACCCACGTCGTCGTCGGGTCCACCGTCACGGTCACCGTGCGGGGTGCCGCCGTCGCGGTCGCGGACGACCCGGCGAAGGCCCGGGCCTGCTCCCTCACCTGGAAGGTCGATCCCGACACCGAGACCACGGTGCCGAACGCGCCGCCGAAGAAGCCCCGGCCGGCCCCGGGCGCACCGGTCCGTGCCCCGGAGGGCCGTTCACCCGGCGTCGCCGTCGCGCCGGAGCCACCCGGTGCCCTGCCCCCGCGACCGCCGAAGCCTCCCGGTCCGCCGAGGTCGCAGCCGCCCCGGGTGGGCGCCGAGATGGTGACCATGGTGGCCGCCACCGTCGACGCGCCGGCGGATCCGCCGCTCGACGCCCCTCCGGTCCCTCCGCCGCCGGTTGCCCCGGGACGAGCGCCCTGGGCCGCCGAGCGAGCCACGACGCAGACGCCGGGCTTCACGTCCGCCAGCGAGGCGGCCACCGTGTCGGTGAACCTGGTCGCCGACGTCCAGGTCACCGCGGTCTGGCTGGAGCTGTCCTGCACCTGCATCGTGTGGCCGTCCACCGCGGCGACCAGGCCCGAGACCCCCGGCATCCGGCCGCCGCCCCCGAAGCCCCTGGCCCCGGAGCCGCCCGCGCCCGTCGCGGCGACCGTGGGCTGGCTGCTGCTGGCCGGCCCGCAGCCGGTGAGCACGAGCGCCCCGGCAAGCAGGACGCCGAACGCGCCGGCACCCGACCGCAGGCGCGCCGTGCGGGGCGTGCGGGCGGAGGGGCACGGCATACCGGGGTGGGACATGGAGGTGCTCCTTGCTGGAGGGGCGGAAAGGGTCATCGGGTCACTCGCTGCGCAGGGCGTCGATGGGGGCGAGGCGGGCGGCGCGGCCGGCGGGGTAGACCCCGGCGACGACGCCGACCACGAGGGCCACGACCAGCGCGCCCCCGGCCGCCACCGGCGAGATGGTCACCGGCTGCCCGAGCCAACGGGGCAGCAGCAGTGCCCCCGCGATGCCGAGGGCGAGGCCCAGGACGCCGCCGGCCAGGCCCAGGCTGCTCGCCTCGACGAGGAACTGCCGCCGCACCGCTCGCGGCGTGGCCCCGAGCGCCTTGCGCAGGCCGATCTCGCGGATCCGCTCGGTGACCGAGACGAGCATGATGTTCATGACGCCGATTCCCCCGACCAGCAATGAGATTGCGGCGATGCCGGCCAGCAGGACGGTCAGTGTGCGGTCGGTCGAGGTCACCGTCTGCAGCAGCGACTCCTGGCTGCTCAGGGTGAAGTCGGCGGTCGCGGGGGTCACCCCGTGCAGCGAGAGCAGGACCGCGTTCGCCTCCTGGTAGGCGGCGGACAGGGTCTGCGGGGAGGTCGCCTCGAGGTAGAGGGTCGAGATCGCCTGGGCGTTGGGGCTGCTGGAGATTCGCGCGGCGTAGGTCGTCTCGGGCACGACCGCCTGGTCGTCCTCGTCGACCGCGGTGGTGGACCCGGCGGTGTCGAGCAGGCCGATGACGGTCAGGGCGGTCCCGTTGACCGTGACCGTCTGGCCGACCGGGTCGCGACCGCCGAACAGCTCCGAGGCGGTGGTCTGACCCAGCACCGTCACCGGTGCCCCGGCGGCCAGCTCCGCCGCGGTGAAGAACCGGCCGGTGGTCACCGACCGGGCGCGCACCTGCGGCCAGTCCGGGGTGGTGCCGACGACGCTGGTGGTCCAGTTCGCCGAGCCCACGCTGAGGGACTGCTGGCCGCTGGAGACCGGTGCCAGCCGGGCGATGTCGGGCGCGACGCGGTGGTCGGCCAGCGCCTGCGCGTCGCGGGTGGTCAGGGTGGAGGCCGAACCCCGTCCACCGCGCACGCCGGCGCTGCTGGTCGAGCTGCCGGGGGAGACGATGAGCAGGTTGCTGCCGAGCTTGCTGATCTGGTCGCGCACCTGCGCCTGGGCCCCCTGGCCGAGGCCGACGGTGAGGATGACCGCCGCGATGCCGATGAGGATGCCCAGCATGGTCAGGGCCGAACGCAGCCGGCGGGTGCGGATCGCCTCCAGCGCCGTGCGCAGCGTCTCGGTCCAGGTCATCGGGACACCGCCGCAGCCGGCTCGTCCTCGGCGACCTGCCCGTCGAGGATGTGCACCACCCGGCCGGCCCGGGCCGCGACGTCGTGCTCGTGGGTGATCAACACGATGGTGCGGCCCTGCACGTGGAGCTCGGCGAACAGCCCCAGCACGTCGGCCGTGGAGTGCGAGTCCAGGTTGCCGGTGGGCTCGTCGGCGAGGAGGAGTGCGGGGTCGGTCACCAGGGCGCGCGCGACCGCGACGCGCTGCTGCTGGCCGCCGGACAGCTCGCCGGGGCGGTGGTCGACCCGGTCGGCCAGGCCGACCCGCTCCAGGGCCTGTATCGCGCGGGCTCGCCGCTCCTGCCGCGGCACCCCCGCGTAGCACAGCGGCAGCTCGACGTTGCGCCACGCCGAGAGGGAGGGCAGGAGGTTGAACTGTTGGAACACGAACCCGATCCGCCGGTTGCGCACGTCCGCCAACTGCGCCTCGGTCATGGCGCCGACGTCCTCACCGGCGAGGCGGTAGCTGCCCTCGGACGGGATGTCCAGGCAGCCGAGGATGTGCATCAGCGTCGACTTGCCCGAGCCCGAGGGGCCCATCACCGCGACGTACTCGCCGGGGTCCACGGTCAGGGACACCCCGCGCAGCGCCTCGACCTGCGCCGCACCCGTGGCATAGACCTTGCGCACGTCGGCCAGGTCGAGGATCGGCCCGGCACCGCCCGGGTTCGGCGCGCTCTCGTCCGCTCCCGGGACCACCGCCCAGCTCATCGGCCCGCTCCGCCGCCGGCGCCCGCCGCGCCGCCCGACCCCTGTCCTGCTCCAGCTCCTCCGCCGTTCCCGGTGAAGCCGCCGCCGAACCCACCGCCGCCGAAACCGCCCCCGCCGAACCCACCGCCGAAGCCGCCCTGGCGGGTTCGCCCGCTGCCCCCGAGGCCGGCGCGGGCGGTCGCGAGCACGACCTGGTCGCCGTCCTTGAGACCGCTGAGGACCTGTGTGCTGGGGCCGTAGACGGTGCCGGTGGTGACCGGCGTGCTGACCTGGTGGCCGCCCTTCAGCTGGTGCACGACGGTGCGGCCGCCCTCGCTGTGCAGGGCCGCCGTGGGCACGGCCAGGACCCCGGACACCTGCCGGGTGACGATGAGGACGTCTGCGGTGCCCCCGGCATACAGGCCGGTGGGGGAGCCGGTGACCGCGACGGTGACCGGGAAGGTGGCCGTGCCGCTGGAGGAGGAGGCGATGATGCCGACCGACTTCACCGTGCCGAAGACGCGGGTGGTGCTGCCGGTCGGGGTCACCTCGGCCTGCAGGCCCTTGCGCACGGAGGCAAGGTCGGCGCTGCCCACCTGGGCGTCGACCACCCACGACCGGGTGGAGATGACCACGACCTGCGCCGTCGCGGAGGAGCTCGAGCCTGATCCCGTGGCACCCGAACCAGAGCCCCCGGCTCCGGCGCCGGACGAGGACCCACCGGAGCCGGATCCGCTGGAACCGGAGCCGAGCCGGTCGCCCACCGCGATCGACACCGAGGCCACCGTGCCGCTGATCGGGGAGGTCATCGTGGCCTGCGCCAGCGCCGACCTCGCGTCGGCGAGCTTGCTCGAGGCCGCGGCCACCTGCGCGCCGGCCGCCGCGAGCTGGGTGCTCGAGGCGCCCGCCGCCTGCTCGCTGGTCTGCTGGCTCTCGGCGGCGGTCAGGTTGGCCTGGGCGAGGTCGACCGCGCTCTGCAGGTCGGTGGCGTCCACCGAAGCGAGGACCTGGCCGGCCTTGACGGTGTCACCGGCTGCCACATCAACCGAGCGCACGGTGCCGGAGACGGCGAAGCTGAGGTTGGCCTGGCTGCCCGGCTCGATCGTGCCGGTGGCCGAGACCGTCTGGCGGATCGTGCCCGTCGTCGCCGTGACGAGCACGGGGGCGGCCGCGGCGCTGGCCGGGGTGCGGGTGGCCGCCCAGGCACCCACACCCGCGAGGGCCAGCAGCAACGTTGCGAGGCCGGCGAGCACCGGCCGCCGGGCGAACCACCTGCGAGGTCTGGGCCGCACCCGTCGCTCCTCCCCTTGACGGGGAACGGCTCCCCGCGCCGAGCAGAGCGTCGACCCGCCGACTGTCACCAGGGTGCAAGGAGTCTGGGAGCGGACTGTGAAAGGGACTCGGCCGGGCACCGGCTCGGGGTGACCTCGGCGCGCGTCCGGGGGCACGGCACACCGGTTGGCTAGCCTGCGGGGATGACCCAGAGCCAGGACGCGACGCCGGACCCGGACCAGCTCGAGGGGTCGGCCGACCCGCGCGGGGAGCGCGTGGCGGCGGCGGTCCAGGCCTGGCAGCGCCACCTGGTCGACCTCGGCGGCCGCAACACCCTCCTCTGGTACCGCGACCTGCCCTCCGGCACGCTCGACCTGACCAACGCCCATCCCGGCGGCCTGGCGATGCTGCTGGCCGGGCGCCCGACCCGGCTGTCCGACCTGTTCCGCGAGCCGGACGCCCTGGCCGAGGCCCGGCGCCGGGCCCGGGTCATCCGCGCCAAGACCACCGAGCTGCACGAGGAGCGGGGCATCGCCGCCGGGTTCGTCGCGGTGGGCATGGCCAGCTGGCGGGTCGCCGGCGCCTCCCGCCCGCCGGCTGCCCCGGTGCTGCTGCGCTCGTGCGTGCTGCGGCCGCGCGGCGCCAGCCAGGACGACTTCGACCTCGACCTCGGCCCGGACGTCGAGCTCAACCCGGTGCTGGAGCACTACCTGCGCTCCGAGCAGGGCCTGGAGGTCGACGGTGACGCACTCGCCGACATGGCCACGGTCACCGGCGCCTTCGACGCGGCCCCGGTGTTCTCCGCGCTGGCCGCCGGGTGCGAGCAGGTGCCCGGCTTCACCATCGCGCCGCGGCTGGTCCTCGGCACCTTCTCCTACGCCAAGCTGCCCATGGTCGCCGACCTCGCGGCCCAGCTCGACACCCTTGCCGACCACGACGTGGTCGCGGCGCTGGCCGGCGACCCGGGCGCGCTGCGGGCGGTGCGCACCAGCGTGCCGCCGCTCGCCGTCGACCAGGACCCCGAGCGCGAACACCTGGTCCTGGACGCCGACTCCTCCCAGCACGCGGTGATCGAGGCGGTCCGCTCCGGGGCCAACCTCGTCGTCAAGGGCCCGCCGGGCACCGGCAAGAGCCAGACCATCGCCAACCTCATCGCCGCCCTGGCCAGCGACGGCCGCCGGGTGCTGTTCGTCGCCGAGAAGCGCGCCGCCATCGACGCCGTCGTCAGCCGCCTGGACCGCCTGGGCCTCGGCGACCTCGTGCTCGACGCCTACGACGGCGCCACCAACCGGCGCCGTCTGGCCCGGGAGGTCGGGGACACCCTCGACCGGGCGGTCGAGGCCGGCGAGCCCGACACCGGCGAGGTGGCCCGCACCCTCGTCGAGCGACGGACCCGGCTGGTCGAGCACTCCCGCGCCCTGCACGAGAGGCGCGAACCCTGGGGCGTCAGCGCCTGGGAGGCCCAGCTCGCCCTGGCGGCGCTGTCCTCCCGGCCGCACTCGCCGACCTCGCACGTGCGCATCCACGGCGAGGCCCTGCGCTCGCTGTCCCGCGACCGGGTGGCCGAGCTGAGCCGCTCGCTCACCGAGGCCGCCTCGCTCGGCGCCTGGACCCCCGGGCTCGAGGACGACCCCTGGTATGCGGCGCGCGTCACCTCCCCCGAGGAGGCCGCCCAGGCGCTGGAGATCTGCAGCCGGCTGGGCTCCGGCGGCCTGGTGGCGGTGCGCGAACGGATCGGCGCCACGCTGCGCGAGGCCGGGATCCCCGAGGCCGGCACGGCCTCCGCCTGGGCCGACGCCCTCGCCGTCCTGGAGCAGGTCCGCCAGACGCTGGAGGTCTTCCGCCCCGAGGTCTTCGACGTGCCCCTCGTCGACCTCGTCGCGGCCACCGGCACCTCGGCATACCGCTCCGAGCACGGCATCAAGCTGGGCTGGTGGGCCCGGCGTCGCCTGCGCCGGCAGGCGCGGCGGCTGCTGCGTCCCGGTGCCGTGCCGCCCGACCTGCACACCCGGCTGCAGGCGGCCCAGCGGCAGCGCGTGCGCTGGCAGGAGCTCGCCGGTGCCGGTGCCCGCCCCGAGGTCCCGCTGGGCCTGGAGGACGTCGAGCGGACCTATGAGGCGCTGGCCGGTGACCTGGCCTGGCTGGGGGAGCGGCTCGCGCCGACCGCGGCCGGCGGTGACCTGGTCGGCACCCCGCTGGACGAGCTGCAGGAGCGGCTCGCCCTCCTGGCCGCCCGGCCCGACCGGCTGTCCGTGGTGCCCCGGGTGGTCACCGTGCTGGACGAGCTGCGCGCCGCCGGGATGGGCCCGCTCGTCGACGACCTCGCCACGCGCGGGGTGCTCGTCGACGACGTGGGGCCGGAGGTCGACTTCGTCTGGTGGACCTCGCTGCTGGACGACATCACCGTGCGCGACCCCGCCTACGGCGCCCACGACGGGGAGTTCCTGCGGCGGATCGGCACGGAGTACGTCGAGGCCGACCGCGCCCACCTCGACAGCTCCGTCGACCGGGTCCGGGGCGCCGTCGGCCGCCGCCTGCGGGAGGTCCTGGCCGACCACCCCGACCAGGAGGCCCTCGTCCGCGCCGAGGCGTCCAAGTCGCGGCGGCACCGCCCGCTGCGGGAGATGCTGCCCCGCGCCGGGGACGTGCTGACCGCGGTCAAGCCGTGCTGGGCGATGAGCCCGCTGGTCGTGGCCTCGGTGCTGCCGCCGGGGCGCTGGTTCGACGTGGTGGTCTTCGACGAGGCCTCGCAGATCCCGCCGGCGCAGGCGGTCTCGGCGATCTCGCGGGCCACCCAGGTCGTCGTCGCCGGCGACGAGCGGCAGCTGCCGCCGACGAGCTTCTTCACCTCGGCCGACGACGACGTCAGCGCGCCCGAGACCGACGCCCTGACCGAGGGCTTCGAGTCGGTGCTCGACGTCCTCACCGCGGCGCTGCCGGTGCGGCGGCTCACCTGGCACTACCGCTCGCTGGACGAGCGGCTGATCGCCTTCGCCAACAAGGAGGTCTACCACGGCTCGCTGGTGACCTTCCCCGGCACCAGCACCGACCCGGTCGTGCGGCTGGAGCTGGTCGACGGCTCCGCCCTGGCCCCGCCCGGGCAGGAGGCGATCGAGAGCACCGAGGCCGAGGTCGACCGGGTCGTCCAGCTGGTGCTCGACCACGCCCGGCGCCGGCCGACCGAGTCCCTCGGCGTCATCGCGCTCGGTCTGCGGCACGCCGCGCGGATCGAGGACGCCCTGCGCGCCGCGCTCGGCGACGCCGACGGGGTGGGCTCGTTCTTCGACGAGTCCGCGCCGGAGCGGTTCTTCGTCAAGAACCTCGAACGCGTCCAGGGCGACGAGCGCGACGCGATCATCCTGTCCATCGGCTACGGCAAGACCCCGCACGGGCGGGTGCTGCACCGGTTCGGGCCGCTCAACCTCGAGGGCGGGGAGCGCCGGCTCAACGTGGCCGTCACCCGAGCGCGTCGCCGGATGACCGTCGTGGCCGCCTTCGGCGCGGCCGACCTCGACCCCAACCGGCTCAAGGCCCGCGGCGCGCTCATGCTGCGGGACTTCCTCGCGTATGCCGCGGCCGGCGGCTCCCCGGCGAAGGTCACCGAGGCACTGCCCGGGGCGGCGGTCGAGGCGGCGCAGCCCGGAACCGGGCAGGCGGGCAGCGACCAGGCGCCGGCGTTGCCGGTCGGCGCCCGGGTCCGGTCCGAGGCGACCGGCCGGGCGCTGGACCCGCTGGTGGCCGACTTCGCGCAGCGGCTGCGCTGGGAGGGCCTGGTCGTGCACGAGCGCTACGGCAGCTCGGAGCACCGGCTCGACCTGGCCATCGAGGACCCGCATCGCCGGGGCCGGGTGCTGGTCGCGGTCGAGACCGACGGACCGGCCTATGCCGCGATGACCAGCACCCGCGACCGGGACCGGCTGCGGATCGAGCAGCTGCGCCGGCTCGGCTGGCAGCACGTGCGGATCTGGAGCACCGACCTCTTCCGCGACCCGGCACGCGACGTGGCCCGGGTGACCGCCGCCGTCCGCGCCGCGTCGAAGGCCACGGTGCTGGGGGACAATGGGCTCACCGTGTCACCCCGCCCGGCCGACCCGGCCGTGGACGAAGGCGTGGCCGAGCCGGGAGCTGCGACGGCGGGGTTCGACACCCTCGCACCGCTGCTGCCCGGCTTCGACGAGAGCCTGGAGGACGACGTGCCCACCCCCGACCCGACCGACGAGACCCTAACCGACCGGCCGGACGGGGCTGACGCGGCCGGTGCAGCCGAGGCGGTCGAGGCCGACGCCGACACGTCGGAGGAGGTGCCGCCGGTCGAGGGGCAGGCCGCGCTGCTGGACACGGGCGAGGTCACCCGCGTCGGGGCGGACGCGGGCGACGGCGGGGACGAGCCCGCGGACGGTGCGGCGCGCGATACCGGCGACGACGAGGCGGGTGAAAGCGCGGCCGGCGAGGCCGGGCAGGAGCAGGCGCGCCCGAAGGTGTCGGTACGCCGCTCCTCGCTGGACCAGACCCGCGACGACACTGACACCGGTTGGGGTGAGCGCCGCGACGAGGACGCCCACGACCGCTGGCTGCAGGAGCAGCGTCCCCCACACTGGGAGTGACCCGACCTGACGCGAAACAGGGCGGCTCCGCATGTGCGGAGCCGCCCTGTGGGGTTGGTGGCGGGCTGGGCCCGGTCAGGGCCCTGTCGTGACGGTGGCGATGGAGCTCAGACCATGTCGCGCTGGCGCAGCAGGTCGCGGATCTCCTGCAACAGCAGGATGTCCTCGGCCGGGGCCTTCGGCTCGGGCTCCTGGCCGCGCTTGCGGCGCTCTGCGATGGCGTTCATCGGCGCCACGATGAGGAAGTAGACGACCCCTGCCGTGATGACGAACGTGAGGACCGCGTTGATCATGGCCGAGACGTCGATGGTCGTGGCCTTCTCGATCGCGGGACTGCCGTGCTTGAGGGAGAACGACAGCCCGCTGCTCGTGGGGCTGCCCAAGGCGTTCAACATGGGCTTGATCACGTTGCCGACCACGGTCTGGACGACCGCGGTGAACGCTGCGCCGACGACCACCGCGACCGCGAGGTCGACGACGTTGCCGCGCATGAGGAAGTCCTTGAAGCCCTTGATCATTCGTGCGCCCCTTCGGTTGGCGAGCCGGACCCGCACGACCGTACCGAAGGCGCCGGGCGCCCAGGTAGGGCGGTCCTGCGGCCTCAGCGGGCGGGGCGGAGCGTGAGCGTCACCCCGGCCGACAGGTCGCCAGCGCCGCTCGCGCGGGCCAGCGACGAGGCCTGCTCCGGCATGACCGCCAGGACGACTCCGGGAGCCGGCGCGCCCGACCCGACGCCGGTCCAGGAGCCCGTGCCGACGTCCGCGGGGTCGGTCGCCAGCACGAGCAGGTCGAGCCCGAGCCGCGATCCGCTGGCGTTGTCGATGACGTCCACGTGGTCGCCCGGGTGCAGCAGAGCCGCGACCCGGGCGTCGGGCACGCTGACGTGGGTTGCGACCTGGCCGGCGGCCAGCCCGGTGAGCAGGCCGGGGCCGTGCAGCCGGGACGGGGTGAGCGCCTCACCGGCGGTCACCGGCGCGGCGACGCGACGCCCGACCAGCGCGGCCACGTCGGCGACCGACCCGGACGGACG
>NZ_DASVZH010000295.1:0-9894 GCF_036391795.1 Oryzihumus sp. | reverse complement strand
GGGCCCAGGAAGCCGAAGGCCTCCCCCCGCCGGACGCCGAAGTCGATGCCGTCGACGGCGGTGAAGTCGCCAAAGGTCTTGGTCAGCCCGCTCGCGCGGATGAGGATGTCGTCGTCGGTCCCCGTCACAGGCGTCAACGCTAGTGCCGGACACCGACAGGGGATCAACCCGTTTTCCGCGGCTTGTGGTCCTTGCCGAGCCGGCGCGACTCCGGGACGTCCATGTCGTCGCACAGGGCGAACCACACCTCGCGGGGCCCGATGCCCGCCTCGAGCGCCTGGGCGGCCGTGCGGTTGCCCAGCGCCCCGAGCACGTGGTCGCGCGCGAGCGAGCGGGCGTAGCCCGCCCCGAACTCGTCGTCCATCAGCCGCCAGAAGTCGCTCAACCGCACCGGCCGAGTCTCGCACAGCACCGGGCCACCCCGGTCCCTGCCGCGGGCCCGGGCCGAATGTCCACAGAGGCGGGGACAGGCACGGAGGGTGACTTGTACGGTGCTGCCACGGTTCCTTCGGGGGATGGTGGCCATGCGCTCCACACCACATGTCACGCGGCGCCACCGAGGCCATGCCCGGGCGGCGCTGGCGGGGCTGCTCGCCACAGCCGCGCTGGCCTCCTGCTCCCCCGGCATCCCTGCGGGCCGTCCCGCCGCGCGGGCGAGCGGCGAGTCGTTCGAGCAGCACTGCGCCGACGGCCGGCCGTCGATGGTCGGTGTGACCGCGCGCCGCAGCGGCCGAGCCGTGGTCGTCACCTGGGGACTCCCCCGGGTCGTGGCCGAGGCACGGACCTACCGAGTGCTGCGTGGCGGACCGGGGGCGCGCTGGGACCGCGTCGGGGAGCTCCGCCTCCCGGCCGGCGCCGCACGTCGCTACGTCGACCCCGCCCCACCTCCCGGCTCGCTGCGTTACGCGGTCGTCGAGATCGACGCCTGCGGGGTCGGGCCCATGTGCTCCCCCACCGGCCTCGGACAGCGCTGCGCCGTCGCGACCGTGCCGGCACGAGCGGCGGGCTGAGCGTTCCCGACGCCGCCGCCATCCCGCATCGGAATCGCAAAGGGATCTTTGCAAACATTTCTTTGTGATCTAGCCTCGACTCATGGCACGCAGCTTCGAACCCGACCCTGAGCGGGACCTCGTCCTCGACACCTCGGCGATGAAGGCCCTGGCCCACCCCCTGCGGATGCGCCTGCTCAGCCTGCTCCGTGCCCACGGCCCGGCCACCGCCACGCAGCTCGCCGCGCGCGTGGGCGTCAACACCGGCGCCACCAGCTACCACCTGCGCCAGCTCGCAGGCGCCGGCCTCGTCGTGGAGGACGAGGAGCGCGGCAACGCCCGCGACCGGTGGTGGAAGGCGGCCCACCGCCGCACGTACCTGCAGGGCAGCCCCGGTCCGGACAGCGCCGAGCTGGAGGGCGCCTACCTCGACGCGGTCGCGGAGGTCTACTCCTCCAACATGCGCCAGGCCATCGCCGAGCTGCCGACGCTGCCGAAGGCGTGGGACAGCGCGACGACCCTGAGCAACTACGGCCTGCGCCTCACCGCCACGGAGGCCGCCGCCCTGCTCGAGGACCTCGAGGCGGTCATCGCGCGCTACCGCGCCGCCGACTCCCCCGACCCGGCCCCCCGCGGCGCCCGGCGCGTCACCCTGCAGCTGCAGGAGTTCGTCACCCCCGGCGCCGGGTCATGAGCCGGGCCGCCCGCCGCCGGACGCGCACCGGGGGGTCCCGGCGCAGCCTCTACGGCCTGCTCACCGCCTCGGTCACCTCCGTCGCCGGCACCCGGGTCTCGGCCATCGCGCTGCCGTGGTTCGTCCTCACCACGACGGGCTCCGCCGCGCAGACCGGCCTCGTCGTGCTCTTCGAGCTCACCCCCTACGTCCTGGTCAAGGCCCTCGGCGGCCCGCTGATCGACCGGCGCGGCCCGCGGGTGGTCAGCCTGACCGCCGACGTGGTCAGCGCGGTGGTCGCCGCGTGCATCCCGCTGTTGTATGCCACGGGCCAGCTCACCCTGCCGGTGCTGCTGGGCCTGGTCGCCCTCCTGGGCTGCGCCCGCGGCCCCGGCGACGCCGCCAAGTCCGCCCTCGTGCCCGCCGTCGCCGACGCCGCGGGCCTGCCGCTGGAGCGGGTCACCGGGCTGGAGGGCACCGCCAACCGCACCGCCTCGATCGTCGCGCCCGGCCTGGCCGGCGTGCTCATCGCCGCCATCGGGCCGGCCAGCGCGGTGCTCGCCGACGCGCTGAGCTTCGCCGTCGCCGCGGTCCTGATCGGGGCCACCGCGCCCCGGCACACCCCGCCGAACGAGGAGGTGAGCGAGGCGGCATACCTGCACCGGCTGCGGCAGGGCTGGGACTTCCTGCGCCGCGAGCCCCTCCTGCGGGCCGCCATGGCCATGGTGGCCGTGACGAACTGGCTCGACTCCGCCTACGGCACGGTGCTGCTGCCGGTGTGGGTGCGCGACCACGGCTACGGCCCGCAGCTGATCGGCCTGCTCGGCTCGACGTTCGGCCTGACCGCCACGCTGGGCAGCCTGCTCGCGACAGCGTGGTCGGCACGGCTGCCCCGCCGGCTGACCTACCTGGTCGGGTTCACCCTCTGCGGGGCGCCGCGGTTCGTGGCGCTGGCGATGGGGGCTCCCGTGGCGGTCCTGGTCGGGGTGGGCGTGGTCGGTGGCTTCGGCGCCGGGTTCATCAACCCGGTGCTCGGCGCGATCATGCTCGAGCGCATCCCCCGCCACCTCATCGGTCGGGTCGGCTCCCTGTCCGACGCGGTGTGCTGGGTCGGTATCCCGCTGGGTGGGGTCAGCGCCGGTGCCGCGATCGCGCTCGTGGGGCTGGCGCCCGCCCTCGCGGTCGCCGGCGGGCTGTACTTCGTCACCACCCTGCTGCCGGGGCTGCGTCCCGAGTGGCGCGAGATGGACCGGCGCCGGGTCAGCGGGCTGCCGCACGAGCCGGCGCTGGCTGCGGCGGGTCCAGGCGCTGCCGGAACAGCTCCTCCCCCGCCGGCGTGAGCCGCAGGCCCCGGCCCTGGGTGCGCCGCACCCACTCGCGCTCGAGGAAGGTCCGGGCCACCTCGCCGCCCAGCGCCCCGTCGAGGTGCTAGCGGCGCTCGGTCCAGTCCAGACAGGGCCGCACCACCGGCCGCCGACCCGCCAGGGCGCGGTCCACGTCCACCCCGAGCGCCCGCAGCTCCCCGGCGCCGGCATCGGTCAGCAGGTATGCCGGGTCCGTCGCCACCCAGCCGTGCCCGACCAGGGCGTCGTGGACGCGGACGCCGAGCTCCCCGGCCAGGTGGTCCAAGCAGGCGTCCCACGGTCGTGAAGTCGGTGGCCATGGGCCCACCGTAGGCCGGGCACGCTTCGGCGACGGCCGAACCGTCGCGCATGCAGCGTCGCCG
Organism: Oryzihumus sp.; assembly: GCF_036391795.1. GTDB lineage: Bacteria > Actinomycetota > Actinomycetes > Actinomycetales > Dermatophilaceae > Oryzihumus. Next base: position 6,506 of record NZ_DASVZH010000295.1, on the reverse strand, counting down.
CCATGTCGACCCTGAAGCCGCCCCTGCCGGCCAGCGCCCCCACGGCCGACCCGGGCGCGGTGGAGGCCGACGGGTGGGTCAGCGCAGGCCGACGCAGTCGTGGGCCCAGAACGGGTCCGGGTAGACCAGGGCACCGGTCATCCAGGGCTCCCGGGCCGGCAGGGTGACCACCTGGAACGCCGGCTCCGGGATGCGCACGCTCGGGCGGGTGAACCCGTGGGCGCTGCCCGGCTCGAAGCCCAGCCGCGAGTAGTAGGCCGGGCTGCCCTCGAGGAACACCGCCGGGCTGCCCGCGTCCCCGGCCGCTGCGACGGCGTGGGCGACGAGCGCGCGGCCGACCCCGCCGCGCTGGTGCTCGGGCAGCACCGACAGCGGGCTGAGGACGTGGACCTCGACCAGGCGCTGCGGGGCGTCCACCCAGCCGCGCGTCAGCATCACGTGGCCGACGACGGCGCCGTCGCGCAGCGCCACGTAGGAGAGCCGGCCGGCGAAGGCGTCCGAGGCCTGCAGCGCGTCGACGAGGTCGGCCACCTGCGGGCCCTCCTCACCGAAGGCGGCCTCGACGACCCGCCGGACCGACGCCCGCTCGGCCGGGTCGGTCGCGTCCTGCAGGCGGATGACGGGCGGGGCGGCGGTCATGGGCGTGAGGCTAGGCAGGCTCGCGCGGGCGGTCCACCGGGTTTCGGCGATCGGCGCCGCGCCGGTGTCGGTGCAGGGTGGCAGGCTGTCTTCCACGATGAGCTCCGACGTCCTCGACCGCTTCTCCCCCGCCACCCGCGAGTGGTTCGGCGGGTCCTTCGCCGCGCCGACGGCCGCGCAGGCGGGGGCATGGGACGCCATCAGCTCGGGGCAGCACACCCTGGTGGTGGCGCCGACCGGGTCGGGCAAGACGCTCTCGGCGTTCCTGTGGGCGCTGGACCGGCTGGCCTCCACTCCCCCGCCCGCGGAGGCGCTGCGGCGTTGCCGGGTGCTCTACATCTCCCCGATGAAGGCGCTGGCCGTCGACGTTGAGCGCAACCTGCGCTCCCCGCTGGTCGGGATCGGGCACGCAGCCACCCGCCTGGGCCTGCCGCAGCCGGAGGTGTCGGTCGCGGTCCGCTCCGGCGACACCACGGCGGCCGAGCGGCGCCTGTTCGCCCGGCAGCCCGCGGACGTGCTCATCACCACGCCCGAGTCGCTGTTCCTGCTGCTGACCTCCAAGGCCCGCGAGTCGCTGGCCGGCGTCGAGACGGTGATCATCGACGAGGTCCACGCCGTGGCCGGCACCAAGCGCGGCGCCCACCTGGCCCTCAGCCTGGAGCGGCTCGACGCCCTGCTGGAGCAGCCGGCCCAGCGGGTCGGCCTCTCCGCGACGGTCCGCCCGGTCGAGGAGGTGGCGCGCTACCTCGCCGGAGGACGGCCGGTCTCAATCGTCCAGCCGGAGTCCACCAAGGAGTGGGACCTGCAGGTCGTCGTACCGATCGCCGACATGTCCGCCCTCGGCGAGGTCACCGGTGACCTGTCCGGGCCGGCCGCCGGCGCCGAGCGCCGGGCCTCGATCTGGCCCCACGTCGAGGAGCGCATCGTCGACCTCATCGCCGACCACCGCTCGACCCTGGTCTTCGCCAACTCCCGGCGACTCGCCGAGCGGCTCACCGCCCGGCTCAACGAGATCTGGGAGGAGCGGCTGGAAGCCGCGGCCGAGGGGACCGGTGAGCCGCCCCCTGAGGCGACGGCACGGCATACCCCGGCCCAGCTCATGGCCCAGGCGGGCCAGAGCCACGGCGCCGCCCCGGTGCTCGCCCGTGCCCACCACGGCTCGGTGAGCAAGGAGCAGCGGGCCCTGATCGAGGACGACCTCAAGGCCGGCCGGCTGCCCGCCGTGGTCGCGACCAGCTCCCTCGAGCTCGGCATCGACATGGGCGCGGTCGACCTCGTCGTGCAGGTCGAGTCGCCACCGAGCGTGGCCAGCGGGTTGCAGCGCGTCGGGCGCGCCGGGCACCAGGTGGGCGCGGTCTCGCGTGGCGTGGTGTTCCCGAAGTTCCGCGGCGACCTCGTGCAGACCGCCGTCGTCGTCGACCGCATGCGCGCCGGCGCGATCGAGTCCCTGCGCGTGCCCGCCAACCCCGTCGACGTGCTCGCCCAGCAGGTGGTCGCCATGACCGCCATGGACGAGTGGACCGTCGACGACCTCGAGCAGGTGGTCCGCCGGGCCACCCCGTTCGCGACGCTGCCCCGCTCGATCCTGGAGTCCGTGCTCGACATGCTCTCCGGGCGCTACCCCAGCGACGAGTTCGCCGAGCTGCGCCCGCGCCTGGTGTGGGACCGGGTCACCGGCACCCTGACCGGGCGGCCGGGGGCGCAGCGGCTGGCGGTCACCTCAGGGGGCACCATTCCCGACCGCGGGCTGTATGCCGTGTTCCTCGCCACCGGCGAGGGCACCGGCCGGCGGGTGGGCGAGCTCGACGAGGAGATGGTCTACGAGTCGCGCGTGGGCGACGTGTTCACCCTCGGGTCCTCCTCGTGGCGGATCGAGGACATCACCCACGACCGGGTGCTGGTCACCCCGGCGCCGGGTCAGCCCGGCAAGCTGCCGTTCTGGCACGGCGACTCGCTTGGCCGGCCGGCCGAGCTCGGGCGCGCCGTGGGGCAGTTCGTCCGCGAGATCGTCGCCGCCACGCCCGAGGACGCCCGCGAGCGGGTGCGCGCGACCGGGCTGGACGAGTGGGCCGCCGACAACCTGCTGACCTACCTGGCCGAGCAGCGCGAGGCCACCCGGCACGTGCCCGACGACCGCACGATCGTGGTCGAGCGGTTCCGCGACGAGCTCGGCGACTGGCGGGTGGCCGTGCACTCCCCCTTCGGGGCGCAGGTCCACGCACCGTGGGCGCTCTGCGTCTCGGCCCGGATGCGCGAGCGGTTCGGCGTCGACGTGCAGGCGATGCACGGCGACGACGGCATCGTCTTCCGGTTGCCTGACATCGAGCTCGAGGGCGAGCAGGGTGGGTCGGTGGGTGCCGAGCTGCTCGGCCTGGTCGCGCTCGACCCCGACGAGGTGCACGACCTCGTGACCACCGAGATCGGCGGCTCGGCGCTGTTCGCTTCCCGGTTCCGCGAGTGCGCGGCCCGGGCGCTGCTGCTCCCCCGCCGACGGCCGGACCGGCGCCAGGCCCTGTGGCAGCAACGCCAACGGGCCGCCCAGCTGCTCGAGGTGGCCAGCAAGTACGCCTCGTTTCCGATCATCCTCGAGACGGTGCGCGAGTGCGTCCAGGACGTCTTCGACGTGCCGGGCCTGGTCGGGCTCATGGGTGAGCTGCGCTCGCGGTCGGTGCGGATGGTCGAGGTGGAGACGCCCACGCCCTCGCCGTTCGCCCGGTCACTGCTGTTCGGCTACGTCGCCCAGTTCCTCTACGAGGGCGACTCCCCGCTGGCCGAGCGCCGCGCCGCCGCGCTGGCCCTCGACCCCACCCTGCTGGCCGAGCTCCTCGGCCGGGGCGAAGGCGCCGCCCTGCGTGACCTGCTCGACCCGGCGGAGCTGGCCCGCACCGAGGCCGAGCTGCAGCGCCTGGCCGAGGGGCGCCGGGCGCGCGACGCCGAGGACGTGGCCGACCTCGTCCGGGTGCTCGGGGCGCTGCCGCTGGCCGCGATCCGCGAGCGCTGCGTGGAGGGCACCGCGGCCAAGGAGGTCTCCGGCTGGCTGGTCGACCTCGAGAGCGACCGACGCCTGATCCGCGTCCGCATCGCCGGCGAGGAGCGCTGGGCCGCGATCGAGGACGCCGGGCGCCTGCGTGACGCCCTGGGGGCCGCGGTGCCGGTCGGCGTCCCCGAGGTGTTCCTGGAGCCTGTGCCCGACTCGTTGGGTGACCTGGTGGCGCGCTACGCCCGCACGCACGGGCCGTTCACCCTGCACGACGTGGCCACCTGGTTCGGGCTGGGCACCGCTGTCGTCGGCACCGCGGTGCACCGCCTCGTCAGCGCCGGCCGGGTGGTCGAGGGCGAGCTGCGGCCCGTGGAGTCCGGCGGCGGCCAGCACGGCACCGACTACTGCGACGCCGAGGTGCTGCGGACCCTGCGCCGCCGGTCGTTGGCGGCCCTGCGCGCCGAGGTCGAGCCGGTGCCCCCGGTCGACCTGGCACGGTTCCTGCCTGCGTGGCAGGGCGTCGGCGCCGGACTGCGGGGCACCGAGGGAGTGCTGCGGGCGGTGGAGCAGCTCGCCGGGGCGGTCCTGCCGGCCAGCGCGGTCGAGACGCTCGTGCTGCCCGCGCGGGTCGCCGACTACACCCCCGCGCTGCTCGACGAGCTGACCGCCTCGGGCGAGGTCCTCTGGCGCGGGCACGCCGCCCTGCCCGGTGACGACGGCTGGGTGTCGCTCCACCTGGCCGAGACCGCCCACCTGACGCTGGCCCCCGCCGGCGAGGAGCTCGAGCTGACCGCCGGGCACCAGTCCGTGCTCGACGCGCTGGCCGGCGGCGGGGCCTTCTTCTTCCGCACCCTCGCCGACGCCGTGGGCAGCACCGACGACGCGGCCCTGACCCAGCTGCTGTGGGACCTGGTGTGGGCCGGGCACGTCACCAACGACACGCTGGCCCCGCTGCGGGCGCTGCTCTCCGGCGGACGCACGGCCCACAAGCCACGCCGCTCGGCACCCCGTTCGACCCGCTACTCCGGCCGCGCCGGTTCCCTGGGGGCGCTGTCCGGACGCCGTCCGGCGGTGGGTCGTCCCGCGCTGCCCGCCCGGTCGGGTCCCCCGACCGCTGCCGGGCGCTGGTCCCTGCTGCCTCCGGTGGAGCCGGACGCCACGGTGCGGTCCTACGCGACCGCCGAGGTGCTGCTCGACCGCTACGGCGTCGTGACCCGCGGGTCGGTGGTCGCCGAGGGCGTGAGCGGGGGGTTCGCCGGGGTCTACCGCGTTCTTGCCGCCGCCGAGGAGTCGGGCCGCGTGCGGCGGGGCTACTTCGTCGAGGGCCTGGGCGCGGCGCAGTTCGCCACCACCGGTGCGGTCGACCGGCTCCGTGCCTTCAGCCGGCCGTTGCCCGAGGCCTCGGCCCCCGCCATGCCCGAGTGGGAGACCCCCTTGCCGGGGGGCGGCGACTGGACCGGTGCCGGGTCGCGCCCTGGTGGCACGCCGCGGCCGGGGTTCGGCGCGGCCGGGGGGAGACGCGGCCCGGGTGCGCGTGGGCCGGCTGGACCGTCCGCCGTGGTCCTCGCCGCGTCCGACCCGGCCAACCCCTACGGCGCGGCGCTGTCCTGGCCGGAGCGCGCCGGTGACGCGGGCGGCCACAAGCCCGGGCGCAAGGCGGGGGCCCTCGTGGTCCTGGTCGACGGCGCCCTGGCCATCTACGTCGAGCGCGGCGGCAAGACGCTGCTGTCCTGGACCGAGGAGCTGCCGGTGCTGCAGGCGGCCGCCGACGCGCTGGCGCTGGCCGTGCGCGAGGGTGCCCTCGGGCGGCTCACCGTCGAGAAGGCCGACGGCGGGGCCGTCCTCGGCTCCGACCACCCGCTGGCCGCAGCGCTGGCCGAGGCCGGCTTCCACGCCACCCCGCGCGGCCTGCGACTGCGGCGGTGAGGGCCATCCATGCCTGAGGGCGACACCGTCTGGCGCACCGCCCACCGCCTCGACCAGGCCCTGGCGGGATCCCCGCTGCTGGTGGCGGACCTGCGCTGGCCCTCGCTCGCGACGACAGACCTGCGGGGTGCGACCACGCTGGAGGTGCTCAGCCGCGGCAAGCACATCCTCCAGCGCCTGGACAGCGGCCAGACGCTGCACAGCCACCTGCGGATGGAGGGACAGTGGCGCGTCGAGGCCACGCCACGGGTCACCGCGCGCCAGCTCGCCGGCGACCGCGTACGAGCCGCCCTCGGCACCGCCGACTGGACCGCCCTGGGACTGCGCCTGGGCATGCTCGACCTGGTGCCGACCACGGAGGAAGGCACGCTCGTGGGCCACCTCGGGCCGGACCTGCTCGGGCCTGACTGGGACCCCTCCCTGGCTCTGGCCAACCTGCGCCGCGAGCCGAGCCGGCTGCTCGGCGCCGCGTTGCTGGACCAGCGCAACCTGGCCGGCATCGGCACCTTGTGGGCGGCCGAGTCACTCTTCCTGGAGGGGCTGCACCCGTGGGCGCCGGTGGGCGAGGTCGACGACGACGCGCTCGCCGGGGTGGTCGAGCGCGCCCACCGGCTGCTGCGGGCCAGCAGCCGGCAGGCGGTGCAGTCGAGCACCGGCAGCACCCGACGTGGCGAGACCAGTTACGCCCATGCCCGCTCGGGGCGGCCGTGCCGGCGCTGCGGTGGCACCATCCGCGTGGCGATGATCGGGGACCCGCCGCAGGAACGGACGATGTTCTACTGCCCCGGGTGCCAGGGCGGGCTGGGACCGACCGACGACGGCCGGGCGCAGCGTCCGCTGGGGTCGGGGCCGCGGCAGACCCGCGCCGGCTACCGCTAGGCCCCCGGGCCCCCGCGACACCCGCGGCACCCCGGCACCGGCACCCCGGCACCCGGCACCCGGCACCCGGCACCCGGGCCAG
>NZ_DASVZH010000294.1:0-17744 GCF_036391795.1 Oryzihumus sp. | reverse complement strand
CGGCCCGGGCCGGAGCGCGGGTCGTACAGGCAGCACGGGCAGCACAGGCCGCGCGGGTGGCCGCGGCAGGAGGCGGGTCAGCCGCCGGGTGCGGCTGCGCCGGACCCTGTCGGCGGCGGCAGGGCTGGCCCTGGTCACGCTCGCGGTGCTGCACCTCGATCCACTCGGCCGCACCGGGGCACCTGGCACCGGCACGCCGGCTGCTGCTGCCGACCTGACCGGCCGCTCCGTGGTGCCGGTGCAGGGGACCGGGCGGATCCGGGTCGTGCCGGTCCCGGGTCCGGCCTCGGGCGCCACCGGCCGAGCCGTGCGCTACACGGTCGAGGTCGAGGACGGCCTCGGGGTGGACGCACGGACGGTCGCCTCGACTGTCCGCACCGTGTTGCTGGACCGCCGCGGCCGGCCCAACCACGAGGTCGGCCACGGACTGGGCCACGGCCACCAGACCCGCCCGCGCAGCGGCACCGCGGCAGTGGTCATGCAGCAGCAGACGATCACCCTCGGCGGGTGTCAGGCCTGGCCGTGGCCCACACGCCCCTGACTCAGGACAGCGGCAGCAGGACGGGCCGCCGGGTTGCGAGCAGGGCCAGCGGGTCACGGTAGTCGGGCCCGAACAGGGCACCCCAGTGCAGGCACGACGCGGGCGCGCAGTGCCCGGCGGTGGTGGCGACCACGCCCAGACGGTCGCCACGCCGGACCGTTTGGCCCGCTGCCACGACAGGGCTCAGGGGCTCGTAGGTGCTGCGCCAGCCCCCTCGGTGCCGCACCGAGACCACGTCGCGCCCCGCGACGGTCCCGGCGAAGGCCACCACCCCGTCGGCCGCGGCCAGGACTGGCTGTCCGGGCTGCGCGGCCAGGTCGACCCCGCGGTGCCCCGCTGACCACTGCTGCTCCGGCGGGTCGAAGCGCCGCAGCACGGCCGGGCGCGGGCTCAGCGGCCAGCCCCACCGGGACACTGGGCGGGAGCCGGCAGTCGACGCCCGATCGAGTGCCGGGGGAGAGGCCACCGCGCTGACGGGGGAGGGCGCCGCTGGTCGAGAGGGCGCGGCTCGGGACACGACCGGCGCAGGGCCGGGCAGGGGTCCCTCAAGGTTCGCCCCACCGTGGGTGAGGACGGCGCCGAGCGCGGTGGGCAGCAACAGGCCGAGGGTGATCACGGTGCGCATGGCCCACACGGTGCCCCGGCGTCACGGCCAAGGGGGCACCCGCGGGGAGGCCTGTGGACGGTGGGACGAGCGCGCTACCCCCTTGTGGACAGCAGGCCCACGGGCCGGTCGACCTGCTCACCGACGTGCCCACCTACCTCCTCGACCTGGACGTTGCTGCCCCTTCAGCGCCGCTGAAGGGGCAGCACCGTCCAGCTCGGCGGGAGAGGGGGGAGAGCTAGGCGTGGAGGGTGAGCCCCGAGAGGCGGCGCACCGCCTCGTGCAGCACCTCATCCCGCTTGCAGAACGCGAACCGGACCAGCGTGCGCGCCGCGTCGACGTCGTCGTGGAACACCGACACCGGCACCCCGACCACGCCGCACAGCTCGGGCATCCGCCGGCAGAAGTCCACGGCGTCGGTGACGCCCAACGGTGCCGCGTCGGCGACCACGAAGTAGGTCCCGGACGGCCGCGCAACGTCGAGCCCGGCGCCCACCAGGCCCTCGCCGAGCAGGTCGCGCTTGGCCTGCAGGGAGGTGGACAGCCCGGCATACACCTCGTCGGGCAGGTCGAGCGCGGTGGCGACCGCGGGCTGGAACGGGCCGCTCGCGACATAGGTGAGGAACTGCTTGACCGTGCGCACGGCGGTCACCGCCTCGGCTGGACCGGTCACCCAGCCGACCTTCCACCCGGTCGCGGAGAACGTCTTGCCCGCCGAGGAGATGGTCAGGGTGCGCTCGGCCATACCCGGCAGCGTCGCCATCGGCACGTGCTCGAGGCCGTCGAAGACCAGGTGCTCGTAGACCTCGTCGGTCACCACCCACGCGTCGTGCTCGCGGGCCAGCGCGGCGATGAGCTCCAGCTCGGCCCGGGTGAACACCTTGCCGGTCGGGTTGTGCGGGGTGTTGAGCAGCACCAGCCGGGTCCGGGAGGAGAACGCCGCCCGCAGCGAGGCCTCGTCGACGGCGAAGTCCGGGAAGCGCAGCACCGAGGTCCGGCGCACGGCCCCCGCCAGGGCGATGGTCGCGGCGTAGGAGTCGTAGTAGGGCTCGAAGGTCACCACCTCGTCGACCGGCTCGCACAGGGCCAGGACCGTGGCCGCGATCGCCTCGGTCGCCCCCGCGGTCACCAGCACCTCCGAGGAGGGGTCCACCGGTAGGCCGTAGAACCGGCGCTGGTGCCCGGCGACCGCCGCCAGCAGCTCCGGCACGCCCGCGCCCGGCGGGTACTGGTTGCGCCCGGACCGGATGGCGTCCACCGCGGCGTCGAGCATCTCCCGCGGGCCGTTGGTGTCGGGGAACCCCTGCCCGAGGTTCACCGCGCCGGTGCGGGTGGCCAGGGCGCTCATCTCCGCGAAGATGGTCGTCCCGAAGCCCCGCATGCGTTCGATCAGGGGAGTGGCCGCCGGATGTCCCATGCCCGGCAGGCTAGGCCGCCTACGCCTCGACGGCACCCGCGTCCGCATCGGAGCCGGCACCGGAGCTTGGGTCGGCGTCGGAGTCGGCGTCGGCATGGGCGATGTGGGCCAGCTGCCGCCAGACCAGTGCCAGCGTCACCGCGGACCCGACGAAGGCGAACCAGAACGGCGCGGTCAGGCCCCACTGCTGGGCGATGACACCACCGAGGCCCTGGCCGACGACCAGCCCCAGGAACAGCCCGACGAGGTAGACGCTGCCGACCCGGCCCTGGAACTCCTTCGGCACCGCGCGCTGGCGCACCGCCTGCGAGAGCGTGCCCCAGACGAAGGCGTAGGCCCCGAAGACGACCATGATCGCGATGGCCACCCAGCGGGTCGTGGTCAGCGCCAGTGCCAGGTGGGTCAGGACCTCGAGCAGCAGGCATGCGCGCATGAGGGCGGCCAGCGGCACGCGCCGTTCCAGCCAGCCGTATCCGGCGGTCCCCACCAGGCCGCCCAGCGCCGCGGCCGTGGTGAGCAGGCCGAAGCCCACCTCGCCCATGTGCAGGTGCTCCAGGGAGTACAGGACGAGCACGGACCAGGCCGCGCCCCAGGTCACGTTGAAGGCGAGGATGACCAGCGCGAGGGTGCGCACCGGGGCGTGGCCCCGGATCCACCGCAGCCCGTCGGCGATGTCGCGCCGCACGTGCGTGGCCGCGGTGTCGCGCACCGCGCCGCGGGGCGTGGCGATCCGGGCGACGAGCAGCACGCCCAGGGCCACGCACACGGCCTGGACGACGAACGGCCACGCCATCCCGGCGGCGAACAGGAAGGCCCCGACCGGAGGTCCCACCAGCTGGTTCATCGTGAGGTAGCCGGCCTGCAGCCTGGCGTTGCCGATGCCCAGGTCGTCCTTCTGCACGAGCATCGGCAGGAGCGTCCCGGTCGTGGTGTCCGCGAAGACCTCCGCGACGCCGTAGACGAACATCGTCACGAGCACCAGGGCGATGGACACCCGCCCGGTGACGATCGTCAGGCAGAGCACGCCGACCACGCAGGCCCGCAGCAGGTCCGCGACCATGACCACGACGCGGCGGTCGAGCCGGTCCGCGACCGCTCCGGCCCACAGGCCGAACATCAGCCAGGGCAGGCGCTGCAGCAGCGCTGCGAGCGCCACGAGCACCGCGTTGCGGGTCTGCGAGGCGACGAGCAGGGGGCCTGCGGCCAACGCGATGCCGTCCCCGATGTTGCTCACCCAGGAGGACCCGAGCAGCCAGCGGAAGCTGTGGCCCATCCGCGGGGGCGCGACGACGTCGAGGGCTCGGCTCACGGGGCGCCAACCTACCGAGCATCGTCCCCGCGGGCCCGGGGTTTTCCCGGCTCCCGGCGATTTCCCGATCCCCGCCCGCACCGCGTACGATGGCCGCACCACAGGTAGGCCCTTTGCCATGCCCGTGGAATTCGCGCGCTTCCCACCACCGCAGGCACATGGCACCACGCCGATCCTGCACCGGGACGCACCTCGCAAGCGGTCCCGGCCTCACGGCCGGGTTCGGGGTGGGTCGGAGGCGCCAGGCACGTGAGCGGCAATCCCGTCGCGACCGTGGATAACCGGCACCGAACGAAAGAGAGACCTCGGCATGGCCGTCGTCACCATGCGCCAGCTCCTCGAGAGCGGCGTCCACTTCGGGCACCAGACCCGTCGCTGGAACCCCAAGATGAAGCGCTTCATCATGACGGAGCGCAACGGCATCTACATCATCGACCTGCAGCAGTCGCTGACGTACATCAACAACGCCTACGACTTCGTCAAGGAGACCGTCGCCCACGGCGGCACCATCCTGTTCGTCGGCACCAAGAAGCAGGCCCAGGAGCCGATCGCCGAGCAGGCGACGCGCGTCGGCATGCCGTACGTCAACCACCGCTGGCTCGGTGGCATGCTCACCAACTTCAACACCGTCAGCAAGCGCCTCGCGCGGCTGAAGGAGCTCGAGGAGATCGACTACACCGACGTCGCGGGCTCGGGTCGCACCAAGAAGGAACTTCTCGTCATGAAGCGCGAGAAGGACAAGCTGGAGAAGACCCTCGGCGGTATCCGCAACATGGCCAAGGTCCCCTCGGCCGTGTGGATCGTGGACACCAAGAAGGAGCACCTCGCCGTCACCGAGGCGCGCAAGCTCAAGCTGCCGATCATCGCGATCCTCGACACCAACTGCGACCCCGACGAGGTCGACTACAAGATCCCGGGCAACGACGACGCCATCCGCTCGGTCACGCTGCTGACCCGCGTGGTCGCCGACGCCGTGGCCGACGGCCTCATGGCCCGCTCCGCCGCCAAGGGTGGCGAGGCTGCCGCTGACGGCACCGTCGCCACCGACGAGCCGCTGGCCGAGTGGGAGCGCGAGCTCCTCTCCGGTGACGCCGAGGGCGCTGCCGAGTCCACCGGTGCTGCCGAGGCCGCCGACGCCACCGCGCCGGCCGAGACCGCCGAGGCTGCGGAGACCACCGAGGCTGCCGCGCCGGCCGAGACCGCCGAGACCGCTGCGCCGGCCGAGACCGACGCCAAGGCCTGAGCCTGAACCCCTGGTTGCCACGGCCGGGTCGGTGGGAGTCGTCCCACCGGCCCGGCCGACCACCGATCTGAGCAGAAAGAGCGATACAACGATGGCGAACTACACCGCCGCTGACATCAAGGCGCTGCGCGAGCAGACCGGCGCCGGCATGCTCGACGTGAAGAAGGCCCTCGACGAGGCCGACGGCGACCGCGCCAAGGCCACCGAGATCCTGCGCGTCAAGGGCCTCAAGGGCGTCACCAAGCGTGAGGGCCGCACCACCTCCAACGGCCTGGTCACCGCCAAGGCCGAGGGTGGCGTGGGCACCCTGGTCGAGGTCCTGTGCGAGACCGACTTCGTCGCCAAGGGCGAGAAGTTCATCGCCCTGGCCGACCAGGTGCTCCAGCAGGCCGTGCGCGTCGGTGCCACCGACGCCGACGCCCTGCTCGACAGCGAGCTGGAGGACGGCAAGACCGTCAAGGCCCTGCTCGACGAGGCCAACGCCACCATCGGCGAGAAGATCGAGGTCAAGCGCCTCGCCCGCCTCGAGGGCCCCACGGTCGTGTCCTACCTGCACAAGACCAGCCCCGACCTGCCCGCGCAGATCGGCGTCCTGATGGCCACCGAGGGTGGCGACGAGCAGGTCGCCAAGGACGTCGCGATGCACATCGCCGCGTTCAGCCCCACCGTGCTGACCCGTGACGAGGTCGACGCCGAGACGGTCGAGAACGAGCGTCGCGTCGCCGAGGCCACCGCCAAGGAGGAGGGCAAGCCCGAGGCTGCCCTGCCCAAGATCGTCGAGGGTCGCGTCAACGGCTTCTTCAAGGAGAACGTCCTGCTCGAGCAGCCGTTCGCCAAGGACGCCAAGAAGTCGGTCGGCAAGGTCCTCGAGGAGGCCGGCGCCACCGCCAAGGGCTTCGCCCGCTTCCGCGTCGGCAGCTGACGCCCCGCTTCACCCACCCGCCGGTATGCCGGTGGGCCACCGCGGCCCGGCCCCTCACCGAGGGTGCCGGGCCGCGGTGCGTCCCGGGCAGGGAGCACCGGCGGGGCGGCGCGGCGCGCCTTGCTGTGGACGTGGGGCCCTGGCGGGTGTTGGCTTCCGCCCATGAGTCACGCCGTGGACCCCAACACCGCCTGCCTCCTGCGGGACTGGCACGCCGCCGTCAACGCCAGGGACCTGCCGACCGTGCTGCGCCTGTGCGCGCCCGACGTGGCCGTGAGCGGCCCACGCGGCACGGGGTCCGGCCACGACGTCATGCGCGACTGGCTGGACCGCAGCGGCATCCGGCTCAAGCTGGTCTCCCTCAAGGCCTTCGACGACGCCGTCCTGGCCGAGCAGGTGGCCTCCTGGCCGGCCGGGACCGGTCCGCAGGAGCCGGTGCCGTGCGTGACGGTGTTCCACGTCCGGGACGGCAAGGTCTCGGCCGTGGCGCGCTACGAGAGCCTCGAGGCGGCCACCGCCGCACGTGCCTGAGCACCACCGCCCGCCCGGCCGCGACCGCGAAGGTGCGGCCACGGCATACCTGCTGGTGGGACGGGCCGCGTCGCGGCACGCCCGCCGGCTGTGACAGGATCGAGCGACCGCCGCACGACCATTCCCGGGAGGCCCCGTGTCTGACCTCAGCCCGCACCCGACCTACAAGCGGGTCCTGCTCAAGCTCTCCGGTGAGGTGTTCGGCGGCGGCAAGGTCGGTCTCGACCCCGACGTGGTGCGGGGCATCGCCGAGCAGATCGCCGAGGCCGTGCGTGAGGGCGTCCAGGTCGCCGTGGTCATCGGCGGCGGCAACTTCTTCCGCGGCTCCGAGCTGCAGCAGAAGGGCATGGACCGCACCCGGGCCGACTACATGGGCATGCTCGGGACGGTGCTCAACTGCCTCGCCCTGCAGGACTTCCTCGAGAAGGAGGGTGTCGAGACGCGGGTCCAGACCGCCATCACGATGGGCCAGGTCGCCGAGCCCTACATCCCGCGGCGCGCGATCCGCCACCTCGAGAAGGGCCGCGTCGTCATCTTCGGCGCCGGCGCGGGCATGCCGTTCTTCTCCACCGACACCGTCTCGGCCCAGCGTGCCCTCGAGATCAAGTGCGACGCCGTGCTGATGAGCAAGAACGGCGTCGACGGCGTCTACACCGCCGACCCCCGCACCGACCCCGACGCGGTCAAGCTCGAGCGCGTCTCCTACCAGGAGGCCCTGCAGCGTGGCCTGCGCGTGGTGGACGCCGCGGCGTTCAGCCTCTGCATGGAGAACAAGCTGCCGATGATCGTCTTCGGGATGGAGGGCGACGGCAACGTGGCCCGGGCCGTCCGGGGTGAGAAGATCGGCACGCTCGTCACCGCCGACTGACCACCGTCTTCCCGGGCACGACCTGGCCCGCACCGCCGTTACACCGAATGAGGAGTCCTGATGCTTGACGAAACCCTGCTCGAGGCCGAGGAGAAGATGGAGAAGGCCATCGAGGTCGCCAAGGAGGACTTCGCCAGCATCCGCACCGGCCGGGCCAACCCGGCGCTGTTCACCAAGCTCCTGGTGGACTACTACGGCTCGCCGACGCCGCTGCAGCAGCTGGCCTCCTTCCAGACGCCCGAGGCGCGGACCATCCTCATCACCCCGTTCGACAAGTCGGCCATGCACGAGATCGAGAAGACGCTGCGCGACTCCAACCTCGGCGTGAACCCCAACAACGACGGCGGCGTCATCCGGATCAACCTGCCGGAGCTGACCGAGGAGCGCCGCCGCGAGTACATCAAGCTCGCCCGGCACAAGGGCGAGGAGGCCAAGGTCTCCATCCGCAACATCCGCCGCAAGGCCAAGGAGGAGATGGACCGCCTGGTCAAGGACGGCGAGGTCGGCGAGGACGACGGCGTGCGGGCGGAGAGGGAGCTCGAGACCGTCACCAAGAAGTACGTCGACACGGTGGACAGCCTGCTCAAGCACAAGGAAGCCGAGCTGCTCGACGTCTGAGGGCGTGCCGCACCGGGTGCCAGCGAGATGAACACCTCCCCGCCGTCGCGACGCGAGCGACGTGAAGCCGACGCGGCCGGGCCCACCAGGGGCCCGGGCCGCGCCGGACGTCGTCGACCCGTCGAGAAGGCCCAGGGCTCCAACACTGCGCCGGTCGCAGCCCAGGACGCCCCGAGCCCGTCGCCGTCGAGCCAGCCTGTCGCGGGCCGGGCCGAGCGCAAGCAGCCCGTCGCGGCGACCGGGCGGGCCGGGCGCAACCTGCCCGCCGCCATCGGCGTCGGGGTGGGGCTCGGTGCGGTCATCGTGGCGAGCCTGTTCATCCGCAAGGAGGCCTTCCTCGCCGTGGCGGTCCTGGCCGCCTGCGCCGGGGTGTGGGAGCTCTCCGACGGGCTCTCCGCCGGCCGGATCCGGGTCCCGCGGCTGCCCAGCGTCGTCGGCGCCGCGACCATGGTGGTCGCGGCGTACAAGGGCGGGGGACAGGCGCTGACGGTGGCGTTCGGGCTGACCTGTGTCGCGGTGCTGCTCTGGCGCGTGGCCGACGGCCTCGAGGACGCGATGCGCGACATCGCCGGCGGCATCTTCGTGGCCGCCTACGTGCCGCTGCTGGCGGGGTTCGCCTCGCTCATGCTCGCCGAGCCCGACGGGCCCTGGCGGATCTTCGTGTTCGTGCTGGTCACGGTCTGCAGCGACGTCGGGGGCTACGCCGTCGGCGTGGTGCTGGGCAAGCACCCGATGGCGCCCTCGGTGAGCCCCAAGAAGTCCTGGGAGGGCTTCGCCGGCTCGACGCTGTTCTGCGTCGTGGGCGGGGTGCTCGGCGTGACGCTGGCGCTGCACGCCCACTGGTGGGTCGGCGTCGTCCTGGGCCTCGCCGCGGTCGTCACCGCGACGCTGGGCGACCTCACCGAGTCGATGATCAAGCGCGACCTGGGCATCAAGGACATGGGCAACCTGCTGCCCGGCCACGGTGGCGTCATGGACCGGCTGGACTCGCTGCTGCTGGTGGCCCCCGTGGTGTGGGCGCTGCTCACGGCGTTCGTGCCCGCGCGCTGACCCCCGCCCTGTTTGGACGGTGCGCCGGCGGCTGAGAGACTGGGCCCCGACATGTCGACCTCCCTGCCCGACCCCAGCACGCAGCGCCCCCGCCCGGGGCAGCTGACCTTCGCCGCACCCCGCCGGGGCAAGCCCCCGCAGCACCTCGCCGACCTCGCCCCGGCCGAGCGCAAGGCCGCGGTCGAGGCGCTGGGCCAGAAGGGCTTCCGGGCCAAGCAGCTGTCCACGCACTACTTCGAGCGGCTGGTCGACTCCCCGGAGGACATGACCGACCTGCCCAAGGCGATCCGCGACGAGCTGGTCGCGGGGCTGCTGCCGCAGCTGATCACCCCGGTCCGCACCGTCACCGCCGACGAGGGCGCGACCGTGAAGTCGGTCTGGCGCCTGCACGACGGCGCGCTCGTGGAGAGCGTGACCATGCGCTACCCCAACCGGGTCACCATCTGCGTCTCCAGCCAGGCCGGCTGCGGCATGAACTGCCCCTTCTGCGCCACCGGCCAGGAGGGACTGACCCGCAACATGTCCACCGCCGAGATCGTCGAGCAGGTGGTGGCGGCAGCCCGCTCGCTGCGCCGCGGCGAGGTCGCCGGCGGGCGCGAGGACGCCCCGCTGCGGGTGAGCAACGTCGTCTTCATGGGCATGGGGGAGGCGCTGGCCAACTACAAGGCGGCCATCGGCGCGATCCGCCGGCTCACCGACAAGGCCCCCGACGGCCTGGGCATGTCCGCCCGCGGCATCACCATGTCGACGGTCGGGCTGGTGCCCGGCATCGACAAGCTCGCCGCCGAGGGCATCCCGGTGACGCTGGCCCTGTCGCTGCACGCCCCCGACGACGAGCTGCGCGACGAGCTGGTGCCGATCAACACGCGCTGGAAGGTCGACGAGGCACTCGACGCGGCCTACCGCTACTTCGAGGCCACCGGCCGCCGGGTCAGCATCGAGTACGCCCTCATCAAGGACATCAACGACCACGCCTGGCGCGCCGACCTGCTCGGCGACAAGCTCAACGCCCGCGGCCGCGGCTGGGTGCACGTCAACCCCATCCCGCTCAACCCCACCCCGGGGTCGAAGTGGACCGCCTCCCGCAAGGGCGTCGAGCAGCAGTTCGTCGAGCGCCTGCGCGCCCACGGCATCCCGACCACCATCCGCGACACCCGGGGCAGCGAGATCGACGGCGCCTGCGGTCAGCTGGCCGCCGCCACCGCCTGAGCGCTCACCCCTCGGCGGCCAGCCGTCGCAGCGTGGCCACGTAGCGCCGCAGCGCGAGCCGCTGCAGACCGCGCGTCGCCGGCGGGACGGCGCGGGAGTACCACCGGGCGCCACGGCTGAACGCGCTGATCGTGAACCGGACGGTGCCCTCGACGTCCTCGAGCACGAACGCCTCCTCGCCCGCCTCGGGGTGCCCGGGCAGGGTGCCGTAGGCGAACCCCACCCGACCCGGCTCCTCGAGCGCCCACACCACCCGGCACGGGACGTCGAGCCCCAGCGGGCCGGTGCCGAGCCGGCCCAGCGTCTCCACGCCCTCGCGCGCCCTGCCTTCGGTCGCCTGCAGGGGCAGCCCGAAGGCCGCGTGCATCCGCCACGTCATGAGGGCCTCGGCCGCCCGATCGAACGCGCCGCGGCCGCTGCCGATGGTCGCCGTGACCCTCGCGCGGTGGAAGCCGTCCGGCGCCGCGCCGGTCGCGGTCCCGCCGACGCAGGGGTAGGTGAACGGCGCGCCGGCCAGGTCGCTCAGCTCCACGGCGCAGCCAGGATCGCGACGGCCTCGTCAGGGTCGTCGACCAGGTGCACCACCGAACCCATGGTGCGCTGCTCGCCGAGCGCCTGGAGCGCCGGCCAGACCGGTATGCCGTGGGTCCAGTGCTCGCGCCCGACCAGCACCATCGGGGGCGGCGTCCCCACCCGGGTGTAGTAGAGCCGGGTGGCGGCCTGGAACACCTCCTGCACGGTGCCGGCGGTCCCCGGCAGGATGACCAGCCCGGCCGTGCACCGGGCCAGCAGGCCGTCCTCGCGCAGGGCGTTGCTGAAGAACTTGGCCACGCCGTCGCAGAACACGTTTGGCGGCTCGTGACCGTAGAACCAGGTCGGCAGGCCGACGCTGCGCACCGGGGCGCCGTCGGCGGGGGCCACCTCGTCGCGCACGGTCAGGCCGGTCCGGGCCCAGGCCGCCACGTCGGCGGCGAAGTCCGGCACCGCGGCGAGGCGCCGCTGGGCCTGCTCGAGAACCCCTGCGTCCCGGCAGAAGGCGCCGAGGTTGGCGGCCTCCATCGCGCCCGGCCCGCCTCCTGTGGCCACCACCAGCCCCGCGGACGCCAGCGCGTGCCCGAGCCGCACCGCGGCGGCGTAGTCGGCGCCGCCGCGCTGCACCGTGTGCCCGCCCATGACGCCGGCGACCGGCAGCCCGTCGAGCAGCTCGTCGAGGGCGTCACCCATGGAGTCGTCGTGGACCGCCCGCAGCATCGTGACGAACACGTCGCTGCGGACGCGGGCATCCTGGTACCACGCGTAGGCGCGGGCGTCGGGGGTGGCGGCGTACCCGTCGCCGGCCAGGCCGGCATACAGCTCGTGCGGGCTGTAGAGCAGGGCCCGGTAGGGGTTGACCGGGGCGTGCGGGTCGGTGGGGAACAGCATCGCGCCGTGGGCCCGCAGGTGTGCCTCCAGGGCGGGGGTGACCTGGCCGCCGAGCACGACCAGCCCCTCGAGGTCGGTGTGCCGCAGCAGCGCGGCCTCGCGTCGACGCAGGTCGAGGTCCTGCAGGCGCAGCCCGCGCAGCGGCGTGTGCCGGGACAGTGCGGTGTCGAGGGCGCCGAGCGTCTCGATCTCGCGCATCAGCGGACCCCGGTCGGGCGCTCGACCAGGCCGAGCACGCGGTCGACGGTGACCTCGAGCACCACGCGGCGGGGGTTCTCGCGGGGCTCGCGGTAGCGGACGGCATACCGGCGCTCGGCGTCGCGGACCGACGCGGCGTCGGTCAGCACGCGCACCGCACCCTCCAGCGACAGCCACCGCCACCCGTCGACCTGGCACAGCACGGCCCGACCGGACGCTGCGTTGCGCGCCTTGCGGCTGGTGCCGCTGGTGATGACGCGGGCGATGCCGGAGTCGGGGTCCCAGGTGAAGCCGACCGGCACGACGTGCGGGCTGCCGTCCGGGCGCAGGGTGGTCAGGGTGGCGAGGTGGCGCTCGGCGAGGAAGGCGAGCGCGGCCTCGGGCAGGGCGCGGGGGTGCAGGGCCACGGGCGTCAGCCTTGCAGACGGTCCGGCCCGACCGGGTGAGGCCTGCGGATCCGGTGGCGTCGGGCCCTCCGGCAGGTGGCCGGACGGCGGGTCGCGGGCGAGGATGGCGCCATGACCGACGGTGCATACGCTCAGGCCCACCGGCGCAGCCTGGAGGACCCGGACGGGTTCTGGGGGCGGGCCGCCCGCGACATCGACTGGATCACCCCGCCGAAGCGGGTGCTCGACGACGACCGGCCGCCGTTCTACCGGTGGTTCACCGGCGGCCGGCTGAACACCTGCTTCAACGCCCTCGACCGGCACGTCGTCGCCGGCCGGGCCGACCAGCCCGCGCTGCACCACGTCAGCCCTGTGACGGGCACGACCCGGACGCTGACGTACGCCCAGCTGCTCGACCTCGTCGCCCGGTTCGCCGGGGCGCTGCGCGGCCTCGGGGTGACCAAGGGCGACCGGGTGGTCATCTACATGCCGATGGTGCCCGAGGCCGTCGTGGCGATGCTCGCCTGCGCGCGGATCGGCGCCGTGCACTCGGTGGTCTTCGGCGGGTTCGCCCCCGCCGAGCTGGCCGCCCGGATCGAGGACGCCGAGCCGAAGGTCGTCGTGGCTGCCTCGTGCGGCATCGAGCCGTCCCGGGTGGTGGAGTACAAGCCGATGCTCGACGCGGCGATCGAGCGCTCCTCGCACAAGCCCGAGCACGTCGTGGTGCTGCAGCGGCCGCAGGCCGAGGCGGCGATGGGGGAGCGCGACCTGGACTGGGCCATGCTCATGCATCCCGACGCCACGGCCCCGGCCGGCTGCGTGCCGGTCGAGGCGACCGACCCCCTCTACGTCCTCTACACCTCCGGCACGACCGGGCGGCCCAAGGGGATCGTGCGCGACAACGGGGGCCACGCCGTGGCGCTGCGCTGGTCGATGACCAACATCTTCGGGGTGCGCCCGGGGGAGACGTGGTTCACCGCCAGCGACGTGGGCTGGGTGGTCGGCCACTCCTACATCGTCTACGCGCCGCTGCTGACCGGCTGCACGACCGTGCTCTACGAGGGCAAGCCGGTCGGCACCCCCGACGCCGGCGCGTTCTGGCGGGTCGTGTCCGACTACGGCGTCTCGGCGATGTTCACCGCGCCGACCGCGATCCGCGCGATCAAGAAGGAGGACGCGGCCGGCGCGCTGATGGCCGGGCACGACCTGTCCTCGCTGCGCACCCTGTTCCTCGCCGGGGAGCGGCTCGACCCCGACACCTACGCCTGGGCCAGCGAGCGGCTCGGGGTGCCGGTGGTCGACAACTGGTGGCAGACCGAGACCGGCTGGCCGATCGCGGCGAACCCCCGTGGCCTGGAGCCGCTGCCGATCAAGCCGGGCTCACCGAGCGTGCCCGTGCCCGGGTATGCCGTGCAGGTGCTGGACGAGCGCGGCGCACCGGTGCCGCCCGGCGTGGAGGGCGCGATCTGCCTCAAGCTGCCGATGCCGCCGGGGACCCTGCCGACCCTGTGGGGGGACGACGAGCGCTATGTCGCGTCCTACCTGTCGGCCCACGCGGGCTACTACCTCACCGGTGACGGCGGCTACCTCGACGAGGACGGCTACCTGTTCGTCATGGGCCGCACCGACGACGTGCTCAACGTGGCCGGGCACCGCCTCTCCACGGGGTCGCTGGAGGCGGCGCTGGCCGGGCACCCGGCCGTGGCCGAGTGCGCGGTGATCGGCGTGGTCGACGAGCTCAAGGGCCAGGTGCCCCGGGCCCTGGTGGTGCTCAAGGCCGGCGTCGACGTGTCCGCCGACGGCGCGCGAGAGGCGCTGGAGGCCGAGCTGGTGAAGCGGGTGCGGGACGAGGTGGGCCCGGTCGCGGCGCTGCACCGGGTCGACATCGTGCCGGCGCTGCCCAAGACGCGCTCCGGCAAGATCCTGCGCAAGACGATGCGGGAGATGGCCGACGGCGGGACCCCGGCGGTGCCGAGCACCATCGAGGACCCGGCCGTGCTGGACGCGCTGGCGCAGGTGCTCCGGGGGCACTGACCGAGAGTCCGTCGAGCTGGACGTTGCTGCCCCTTTCGGTGGGGTGCAAGGGGCACGAACGTCCAGCTCGGCGAGAGAGATCAGACGGTGGGGCGGGCGATGACGGTGAGCCACTCGGTGTCGCCGCTGGTGTCCGCCGTCAGCTCGAGCACCTGCCAGCCGGTGGAGGAGACCAGCTGGCGCAGGGCAGGCTCCTGCCAGGAGGTGACGTGTCGGGGCAGGTCGAGCGGGTGCGTGCTCAACCCCTCGCCGGTGCCGCCCTTGACGGTGAAGACCAGCCGCCCGCGGGCGCGCACGTGCGGCAGCATGCGCGCCAGGACCCCGACCAGCTCACCCCGGCTGAAGTGCAGGAAGACGGCGTTGGCATAGATCACGTCGTAGACGCCCCGGACCTCGTCGGTCAGCACGTTGAGCCGGTCGGCGACCAGCCCGCGCCGGCGCAGCAGGTTCACGAAGGATGAGGCGGCGTCGGTGCGGGTGACCGCGTAGCCCCGTTCCTCCAGCAGGTCGGCGTCGCGACCGGTGGCGCTGCCGATCTCCAGCAGCGTCGCCGGCGGCCGGACGTGGGTGGCGAGCAGGTCGAACACGGAGGTGACGCGGTCCGGCGGTGCGGCGGGCGTCCCCTCCGCGTAGGCACCGGCGGCGACGTCGTACGCGGCGAGCGTCGCGGCGTTGGTGCTCTCGGGGGGCCGGGTCATACCGCGACCCTAGGGGCGCCGTGCACGTGCTGTCCGCCGCTCGGGTCAGGTGTCCGATACGTCCGTCGTCCGCATATTGGTCCAACCTCTTGATCTGTTGATGTCTACGCCTCTACCGTCGCCGCATGAGCCCAGGTTTCACCCCCGTGCCCCGGCAGTCGGTCTCTGACGGCGTCTTCCACGAGCTGCGGGACGCGGTGCTCGACGGCCGGTTCGCCCCAGGGGAGTCCCTGCCACCGGAGCGTCAGCTGGCCGAGTCCTTCGCGGTCAACCGGCACGCCGTCCGCGAGGCGGTCAAGCGGCTCCAGGAGGCCGGGTTCGTCCGGGTGGTCCACGGCGGCGGCACCCAGGTCCTCGACGTCCGGCGGACCGCCGGCCTGGACCTGCTGGCCCACCTCGCCCGCGCCGGGGAGGAGGAGCCGCGCACCCGGCTGATCCGGGACGGCCTGGAGATGCGGCGCTGCATCGGCGTCGAGGCGGCCCGGCTGGCCGCGACCCGGTCCGACGCGGAGGCGAGGCGGCGCATCGTCGCCGCCGCCGCGGCATACCGGGGTCATGACGGCACCGCGGACGGCACGGACCGGGCCTTCTGGGCGGAGGTGGTCGATGCCAGCGACAACCTCGCGTTCCGGCTCTCGCTCAACAGCCTCGTGCACGCCATCGACGCCAACCCCGGGCTCATGGACGAGCTGCTCGCCGACGACCGCAGCGACCGGGCCCCGCACGCCGAGCTCGCCGAGGCCATCGCCGCCGGGGACGCGGACCGCTCCGCGGAGGTGGCCGGGCGGATCCTCAGCCAGGCGGTCACCGCGCTGGAACGGCACACCCGCCGGGCAGCCCGGCGCCGGACCCGGAGCGCCTGATGGTCAACATCATCCTGACGGCGGTGCCGTTCTTCCTGCTGTTCATCGCCGTCGAGGTCGCCTCGCTGTGGTTCGCCCCGGACGACGACGAGGTCGGCTACGAGGTGCGCGACACGGTGACCAGCCTGTCGATGGGATTGGGCAGCGTCGTGGTCGGGGTGGGCTACAAGGCGCTCGCGCTGGTGGTCTACGCCGCCGCCTGGGCGTGGACGCCGTTGCGGCTCGACACCGGGGTGTGGTGGGCGTGGGTGCTCATCCTGCTCGCCGACGACGTGGCCTACTACTGGTACCACCGCGCCCACCACGAGATCCGCATCCTGTGGGCCAGCCACGTCGTGCACCACTCCAGCCAGCGCTACAACTTCTCCACCGCGCTGCGGCAGACGTGGACGCCGTTCGGCGGCCTGCCGTTCTGGCTGCCACTGGCCCTGCTCGGGGTGCCGCCGTGGGCGATCTTCCTGCAGCAGTCGGTCAGCCTGCTCTACCAGTTCCTGCTGCACACCGAGCGCGTCGAGCGGCTGTGGCGCCCGGTCGAGTGGGTCATGAACACGCCCTCGCACCACCGGGTGCACCACGGCTCGAACCAGGCCTACCTCGACCGGAACTACGGCGGGATCCTCATCGTCTGGGACCGGCTGTTCCGCACGTTCGAGGCCGAGGGGGAGCGGGTGGTCTACGGCCTGACCACGCAGCTGCGTTCGCACAACCCGCTGGTGGTGGCCACGCACGAGTACCTCAGCATCTGGCAGGACGTGCGGGCCACGGGCCGGTGGGGTGACCGGGTCTCGTTCCTGCTGCGTGGCCCCGGCTGGCGCCCGGGCTGAGCCGCCGTCCCCGGCCGCCCAGACCCGCTCCAGCTTCTCGCCGAGCGGGACGTTCCTGGGGTTTCGGACCGGCCCCAACCCCGAGGAACGTCCCTCTCGACGGTATGCCGTGGGGCCGGCTCGCGCGGTTCGGTCGCCTCAGTGCCCGGTGAGGGCGGACAGCGCCCGGCCCAGCACGGCGGGGCGGTGGGTGAGCCGCTCCTCGGTGTCGGCCATCGTGGCCAGGCGCAGGCCGGCGTTGACCCCGAGCCACCGGGCCGGCTCCGGCTCCCACCGGCGGGACCGGTGGTTGACCCACGGCAGCCGGGTCAGGGCGCTGGCGTCGCCGGTCACCAGGTCGGCGAGCGTGCGCCCGGCGAGGTTGGCCGTGGCCACGCCGTCGCCGACGTAGCCGCCCGCCCAGCCGCTGCCGGTGGCCGGGTCGTACCCCACGCTGGGGTGCCAGTCGCGCGCGATACCGAGGGGGCCGCCCCAGGCGTGGGTGAACGCTGCGTCGCCGAGCGCGGGGAGCATGTCCCGCAGCGAGCGGCGCAGCGTCTCGAACACGCCGGCGTCGCGGTCGAACTCGGGGCTGATGCCGGAGCCGAAGTGGTACGGCGCGCCCCGGCCGCCGAAGACCAGGCGGTCGTCGTCGGTGCGCTGGCCGTAGACGATGACGTGCCGGTGCTCGCTGAAGGTCTCCCGCTGGGCCAGGCCGATGAGCTCCCAGGTGCTCGCCGGCAGCGGCTCGGTGGCGACGACGAGGCTGTAGACCGGGGCGACGACCCGGCGCAGGCCGGGCAGGCGGGCGCTCCACGCCTCGGTGGCCCGGATGACGTGGCGAGCCCGCACGACCGGGCCACCGACGACCTGCACCCGGCGCTCGCCGATGGTGCCGACGCGGGTGCCCTCGGCGAGGCGGCCACCACGGCGCTCGACGGCGGCGGCCAGGCCGGTGGCCAGGCGGAAGGGGTGGATGCGCGCGCAGCTCGGGTTGAAGGTCGCCCCGGACAGGCCCCGCGCGGCCA
>NZ_DASVZH010000293.1:0-16016 GCF_036391795.1 Oryzihumus sp. | reverse complement strand
GCATGTGGCCGGCTCGCGGGTCGTTTGTCGGGCGTCCAGTCGTGGGTCGACCGTGGGCGGCGCCCCGGTGCCGGCCGCACGGCATACGTCCGTGTTCATCACGAAATGGCGGCGCATGGGCGGGGTTCCTTGGTGCCTGTGGTGCCGCTCACCTAGACTCACGCGAACGCACCGGCTCCGTCCGGGACTTCCGCGCGTCCGGGGACGTTGTCCCCAATGGTGCGCGTCAACCCAACTGTCGTGAAGGACTGACTCATGTCGTCACTGGCCACCGCGGCCGCCTCTTCGGGGGCCGGCCTCGGCAACCTGCTCATCTTCGCCCTGCCGATCCTGCTGATCGCGTTCATGTTCATGACGCAGCGGCGTCGCCAGCGTGAGGTGCAGGCCGTGCAGAGCGGCCTCAAGGTCGGCGACGAGGTGACCACGACCTCGGGCCTGCTCGGGCGCATCAGCGCCATCGACGACGCCGTGGTCACCCTCGAGGTCAGCCCGGGCGTCCTGGTGCGCTTCGACCGCCGCGCGATCGGTGGCCCCGCTCCGGCCGCCGCGACCGCATCGTCGCAGCCCGCGACCGAAGCGCCGACCGAGACGCCCACCCCGGCGCCCACGGACACGCCGGCCGAGGGCACCGCGCCCGCGGAGCGCCCGGACACCACCGGGGAGCGGGACTGACCGTGGCGATCAACCCGCGCAACCGCAAGCCGCTGCGGACCCTGGCGGCGCTGGCCGTGCTCATCGTGGGCCTCTACGGCCTGCTCGCGGCCGTCGTCACCTGGGGCAGCGCCCAGTGGACGCCCAAGCTCGGCCTCGACCTCGAGGGCGGCACCCAGCTCATCCTCAAGCCGGTCATCACCAACGGCGGCTCGATCAGCCAGGACCAGATCAACCAGGCCGTCGACATCATGCGTCAGCGCGTCGACAGCACCGGCGTCTCCGAGGCCGAGGTGACCACCCAGGGCGGTTCGAACGTCGTGGTCTCCCTGCCCGGCACCCCGGACAAGGCCACGATCGACTCCCTCAAGCGTTCCTCCCAGCTGCGCTTCCGCGCCGTGCTGGTTGAGGCCGCCGGCGCCCCGCAGCCGACCCCGACGTCCACCGGCACCGCCACCGCCCCCTCGGGCACGCCGGGCGCCACGCCGACCTCGGGCTCCAAGGCCACCGCGCCGTCGGGCACCGCGACCACGAGCGCCAAGTCGGCCTTCCCGCCCGCGCTGAGCAAGGACACCACGCCCACGCCGACGCCCACCGCGACCGGCACCGGCTCGACGGGCACCACGGGTTCGACGGGTTCGACCGGCGCCAAGCCCAAGGACGCCAGCGACCTGGCCTGGATCACCCCCGCCATCGAGAAGCAGTTCGTCGCGCTGAACTGCTCCAACCCGGCGACCCAGGCGACGCTGGCCACCCAGATGGACGACCCGGCCAAGCCGCTGGTGACGTGCTCCCAGGACCGCCAGGCCAAGTACATCCTCGGCCCGGCCGAGGTGGTCGGCACCGACATCGCCGACGCCAGCTCGGGCTTCCAGACGACGCAGACCGGCGCGCAGACCAACCAGGTCGAGATCCAGCTCAAGTTCGACGCCAACGGCACCAAGAAGTTCGGTGACGTCACCTCGCGCCTGGTCTCGCTGCCGCAGCCGCGCAACCAGTTCGCGATCGTGCTCGACGGCCAGGTGCTCTCCGCGCCGGTGACCCAGAGCGCGATCACCGCCGGCACCGCCAGCATCACGGGCAACTTCACCGAGGCGAGCGCCAAGACCCTGGCCGACCAGCTGAAGTTTGGTGCGCTGCCGATGTCGTTCACCCCGCAGACCGAGGAGCAGGTCAGCCCCACCCTGGGCACCGACCAGCTCCAGAAGGGCCTGCTCGCCGGCCTCATCGGCCTGCTGCTGGTCGTCATCTACTCGCTGTTCCAGTACCGCGCCCTCGGCTTCGTCACGGTCGCGTCGCTGGTGATCGCCTCGATGCTGACCTACGTCACGGTGGCGCTGCTGGGCTGGTCGCACGGCTTCCGGCTCACGCTCGCCGGCGTCACCGGCCTCATCGTCTCGATCGGTATCACCGCCGACTCGTTCATCGTGTTCTTCGAACGCGTGCGCGACGAGGTGCGTGAGGGCCGGCACCTGCGTCAGGCCGTGGAGACCGGCTGGGCGCGCGCCCGCCGCACCATCCTGGTCGCCGACGGCGTCAACATGCTGGCGGCGCTGGTGCTCTACATCCTGGCCACCAGCAACGTGCGCGGCTTCGCCTTCACGCTGATGCTGACCACGATCATCGACGTGGCCGTGGTCTTCCTGTTCACCCACCCCGTCGTCGCCATCCTCGCCAACACGAAGTTCTTCGGCGAGGGGCACAAGTGGTCGGGCTTCGACCCCGAGCGCCTCGGCGCGAAGCAACCGTTGTATGCCGGTCGCGGCCGGGTCACGATCGCTGCGCGCCGCGCGGCAGAGGAGAGCGCGCAGTCATGACGAGCTTCGCCCAGTTCGGCAACGACCTCTACTCCGGCAAGCGGTCGATCGACTTCGTCGGGCGCCAGAAGACGTGGTACGCCCTCTCCGGGGTCATCCTCGTCCTCGCCCTCGTGGGCATCTTCGCCCGCGGGCTCAACCTCGGCCTGGAGTTCCGCGGTGGCTCCGAGCTGCGCGTCTCCGGTGTCAGCACCACGCAGGGCTACGAGGCCAAGGCCAAGGACGCCCTCGGCGGCCTGAACCAGGGTGCGGACGTCGTGGTCACCAAGCTCGGCACCGACTCCGTGCGGGTGCAGACCGAGAAGCTCAGCGACACCCAGACCGAGGACGCCCGCGCCAAGCTGGCCACGGCGTTCGGCGTCAGCCAGAACCAGATCTCGGCGTCCTTCATCGGCGCCTCCTGGGGTGCCTCGGTCAGCCAGAAGGCGATCACGGCCCTGGTCTGGTTCCTCGTGCTCGTCGCGCTGACCATGGCGTTGTACTTCCGCACGTGGAAGATGTCGGCGGCGGGCCTCATCGCCCTGGCCCACGACCTGGTGATCACCGTCGGCATCTACGCGTTGTTCGGCTTCGAGATCACGCCGGCGTCGATGATCGGCTTCCTGACGATCCTCGGCTACTCCCTCTACGACACCGTCGTCGTCTTCGACAAGGTGCGCGAGAACACCGGCCAGGCAGTGGCCAACGGCCGGATGAGCTACTCCCAGGCCGCCAACCGCGCCGTCAACCAGACCCTGGTGCGCTCGATCAACACCTCGGTCGTGGCCCTGCTGCCCGTCGCGGCGATCCTCGTCATCGGGTCGGTCCTGCTCGGCCCGGGCGTCCTCGTGGACCTGAGCCTGGCGCTGTTCGTCGGTATCGCGGCCGGCACCTACTCCTCGATCTTCATCGCCACGCCGCTGCTGGCCGACCTGCGTGAGCGCGAGCCGGCGATGAAGGACCTGGCCAAGCGCGCCCGGCGCTACCAGGCGGCCCGGTCCCGCGACGAGGCCAAGGCCGAGGGGTCCGGTGAGGCCGCGACGCCCACCACCGCCGTGGACGACACCGCGGAGACCCACCGGGAGCCGGCACCTGCCGGCGCCGGCCGGGCCCAGCGGCCGGTGCACCCCTACGTCACCGGCGGACCCCGCAACCAGCCCAAGCGCCCGCCCAAGAGCAAGCGCTGAGGAGAGCCTTGAGCACCGAGCAGCAGTCCATCGCGCAGGTGGTCTCCGACCACCTGCGCGACATCCCTGACTTCCCCGAGCCCGGCGTGGCCTTCAAGGACTTCACGCCGTTGCTGTCCGACGGGGCGGCCCTGGCGGCCGTGGTCCGCGACATCGCCGACCGCTACCGCGGCCGGGTCGACCACGTCGTCGGCATCGAGGCGCGCGGGTTCATCCTCGGCGCGGCCGTGGCCTACGAGCTCGGCGTCGGCTTCGTGCCGGTCCGCAAGGCCGGCAAGCTGCCGGGGGAGACCCTGGGTGTGGAGTACGACCTGGAGTACGGCAGCGCCCACATCGAGGTGCACGCCGACGCGTTCGTCGCCGGCGCCCACACGCTGGTCATCGACGACGTGCTGGCCACCGGCGGCACGGCCGAGGCGACCTGCACGCTGCTCGAGCGCGCCGGCGCCGAGGTGGTCGCGTTCGAGGCCGTCATCGAGCTCGGCTTCCTCGAGGGACGGGCCAAGCTGGCGGGTCGCGAGGTCCACACCATCCTCACCGTGTGACGGCACATAGACTCCTGTCATGAACGAGGACGTCGCGGGCGGCACGAGCGGAACCTCCGCCCCCACGCAGGTCGAGCCCATGACCGGGCCGATCCCGCGCGTCCGCGCACGGCTGGCCCGCTTCGGCGGCCCGCGCCAGGGGACCTACCGCGTCCTCGAGCCGCTGCTGCGCACCGTCCGGGCCACCCACCCCAAGGCTGACCTGACGGTCATCGAGCAGGCCTACGCCGTGGCCGAGCAGGCCCACCGCGGCCAGCTGCGCAAGAGCGGCGACCCCTACATCACCCACCCGCTGGCCGTGGCCACGATCCTGGCCGAGCTGGGCATGACCCCGGCCACGCTGGCGGCCGCGCTCCTGCACGACACGGTGGAGGACACGGCATACAGCCTGGAGGACCTCACCCGCGACTTCGGGCCCGAGGTCGCCATGCTCGTGGACGGGGTGACCAAGCTCGACAAGGTCACCTACGGCGACGCGGCCCAGGCCGAGACCGTGCGCAAGATGGTCGTGGCGATGGCCCGCGACATCCGGGTGCTGGTCATCAAGCTGGCCGACCGGCTGCACAACGCCCGCACCTGGCGCTACGTCTCGCAGGAGTCGGCGCAGCGCAAGGCCCGCGAGACCCTGGAGATCTACGCCCCGCTGGCCCACCGGCTGGGCATGAACACCATCAAGTGGGAGCTGGAGGACCTGTCCTTCGCGACCCTCTACCCCAAGGTCTACGACGAGATCGTGCGCCTGGTCGCCGAGCGCGCGCCGGCCCGGGAGGAGTACCTCGCCGGGGTGCGTGAGCAGGTCAACAACGACCTGCGCGCGGCCAAGATCAAGGCCACGGTGACGGGCCGGCCCAAGCACTACTACTCCGTCTACCAGAAGATGATCGTGCGCGGCCGCGACTTCGAGGAGATCTACGACCTCGTCGCGGTGCGGGTGCTGGTCGACACGGTCCGTGACTGCTACGCGGCGCTCGGCGCACTGCACGCCCGGTGGAACCCGGTGCCGGGGCGGTTCAAGGACTACATCGCCATGCCCAAGTTCAACATGTACCAGTCGTTGCACACGACGGTCATCGGGCCCGAGGGCAAGCCGGTCGAGATCCAGATCCGCACGCACACCATGCACCGACGCGCGGAGTACGGCGTCGCGGCGCACTGGAAGTACAAGGAGGACGCCCCGGGCGGTGCCCAGGCCCAGCCCAAGGACGGCGAGACCGGCCCGATCAGCGACATGGCCTGGCTGCGCCAGCTGCTGGAGTGGCAGCGGGAGACCTCCGACCCGGGAGAGTTCCTGGACTCGCTGCGGTTCGAGATCAACGCCCGCGAGGTCTACGTCTTCACACCCAAGGGCGAGGTCATCGCGCTGCCGGCCGGCTCGACCCCGGTCGACTTCGCCTACGCCGTGCACACCGAGGTCGGCCACCACTGCATCGGCGGCCGGGTCAACGGCCGGCTGGTGCCGCTGGAGAGCCCGCTGGAGAACGGCGACGTCGTGGAGGTGCTCACCTCCAAGGCCGACGGTGCCGGGCCGTCGCGTGACTGGCTGACCTTCGTCAAGAGCCCCCGCGCCCGCAACAAGATCCGCCAGTGGTTCTCCAAGGAGCGCCGCGAGGAGGCCATCGAGCAGGGCAAGGACGCCATCGCCAAGGCCATGCGCAAGCAGGGCCTGCCGCTGCAGCGCCTCATGTCGCACGAGTCCCTGGCCGGCCTGGCCGGCGAGCTGCGCTACGCCGACATCGCCGCCCTGTATGCCGCGGTGGGCGAGGGCCACGTCAGCGCCCAGCACGTGGTGGGCCGGCTGGTGGCCTCCCTCGGTGGGGAGGAGGGCGCCAGCGAGGACCTCGCCGAGGCGACCATGCCGACCCGCGGGGTGCGTCGCCGCAGCGGCGACCCCGGCGTCGTGGTCGTCGGCACCGCCGACGTGTGGGTCAAGCTGGCCCGGTGCTGCACTCCCGTGCCCGGCGACCCGATCATCGGCTTCGTCACGCGGGGCAGCGGCGTGTCGGTGCACCGTGCCGACTGCACCAACGCCGAGTCCCTCCTCGCCCAGCCGGACCGGCTCATCGACGTCGAGTGGGCCCCGTCGGCCGGCAGCGTGTTCCTCGTGCAGCTGCAGGTGGAGGCGCTCGACCGCAACCGGCTGCTCTCCGACGTGACCCGGGTGCTGTCCGACCACCACGTCAACATCCTGTCGGCGAGCGTGCAGACCACGCGTGACCGTGTCGCGATGAGCAAGTTCACCTTCGAGATGGGCGACCCCGGCCACCTCGACCACGTCATCAAGGCGGTCCGCAAGATCGACGGCGTCTTCGACGTCTACCGCATCACCGGCGGCAAGGCCCCCGTCAAGCAGCAGTAGCGCCGGCCCCCGGTCAGTCCACGAAGACGCGGCCGAGCGCCTCGACGGCCTCGGCTGCGGTCCACTCCATCGTGGACGGGCCGACGGTGAACTCGGTCCACGACCAGCCGGGCACCTCGCTGTCCTCCCACGTGGCCGACGCCATGAGGTGGTCCTGCTCCATCGCGGTGACCAGGCGCTCGTTGAGGGACTCGGCCGGTGCCTCGACGAAGATCCGGAACGCGTTGGTGTGCGGCTCCTCCGGCAGGACCCGGATGCCACGCTCCGGCAGGTGCTTGGCGAGCTCCTGGGCGCGCTCGTGGAACTCGGCCATGCGGGGCAGGTGCTGGTCGAGGCCGCGCAGCGCCGCCACGGCGTACGGCATGAGCGTGTACAGGGTGCCCCCGTGCCGGGTCCGCCACGCGCGGGCCTGCTCGATCTCGTCCTCGGGGCCGGCGAGTGCGGCGCCGGCGAGCCCGCCCAGGCCCTTGTAGAACGAGACGTAGACGCTGTCGGCCAGCGCGGCAACCTCCGCCAGCGACCGGCCGAGGTGTGGCGTGGACTCCCACAGGCGGGCGCCGTCCAGGTGCAGCGGTACGCCGCGCTCACGGCAGGCGGCCGAGAACGCCTCGAGCTCCTCCCACGAGGGCAGGAGGTAGCCCGCGTCACGCAGCGGGAGCTCCAGCAGCACCGCGCCGAGCGGACCCGGGACCGCGGCCAGGTCGTCCACGCCGGGCACCCGGGCGCCCTCGGTCAGCATCCGGAAGTCGAACCCGTGCAGCAGCCGCGGGCCGTCGTCCTCGTGGTGGAGCAGGTGTGAGAGGGCGGGGAGGGCCACCCGGCGCGAGCCCTGCCGGTCGCACCAGACCCGCAGCATCGACTGCTGGGCCATGACGCCGCTGGGGAAGAACGCCACGGCCGGCGTGCCCAGCAGCTCGGCCAGCCGGCTCTCCAGCAAGGCCACCGTCCCGCGGGCGCCGTAGGAGTCCCACGTGGCGTCGTCGGCCAGACCGGCGAGCACGTCCGCGAGATCGCGCAGCTGCTCCTCCGGCGTGAGGGGCAGGCGCGACGGGAGCCAGCGGGTGATGCCGGGCCGGGCCGCCCGCGCGCGCTCGGCCAGGGTGGGGGTCGGGGTCTGATCGGTCACGGGCCCATCCTGTCGGCCCGGATCCCGTTGGCGCACGCGGGTTTGCGCGTGCCGCCCCGGCCACAACAGGTATGCCGTGCCCCTCACGGTGAGGGGCACGGCATACCGGTGTGGCGGGGGAGGGGCCTCAGCCGCTGAACTCCTGGACCCCGGCGCGGGCCTGCTCGAGCCACTGCTCGCGGGCGGCGAGCGCCGCCTCGGCGTCGGCGACCTTGCGGGCGTTGCCGGACTCCCGGGCCTTGGCGAGGTCCTCGCGCAGGCCCTGGACGGCAGCCTCGAGCTGGTCCACGAGGCTCTGGGCGCGGGCGGCGACCTCGGGGTTGGTTGCGGCCCAACGCTTCTCGTCGGCCTCGCGGACTGCCTGCTCGACCCGGCGCAGGCCCTTCTCGACCCGCTCCATGTCGGCGCGTGGCACCTTGCCGGCCCGGTCCCACTTCTCCTGGACCGCGCGCAGGGCCGCCTTGGCCGCGTCGATGTCGGTCACCGGCAGGATCGCCTCGGCCTCGACGAGCAGGGCCTCCTTGACCACGAGGTTGGCCTTGAACTCCTCGTTCTCGGCGGCCGCGACCTCGTCCTTGGCGTGGAAGAAGGCGTCCTGCGCGGCCTTGAACCGGGCCCACAGGGCGTCGTCGTCGGCGCGGGAGGCCCGGCCGGCCTGGCGCCAGCGGTCCATGAGCCGCTTGTAGGCGGTCGCCGTCGGGCCCCAGTCGGTGCTGCTGGAGAGGGCCTCGGCCTCCTTGACCAGCGCCTCCTTGGCGGCCCTGGCCTCACCCTGGGTCGCGTCGAGCTGGGCGAAGTGGACCCGGCGGGCCTTGTCGAAGCCGTTGCGGGCGGCGCTGAACCGCTGCCACAGGGCGCTCTCTGTCTCGCGGTCGAGGCGGGCGCCGGCGCGCTGCTCGGCCTTCCATTCCTCCAGCAGCTCGCGCATGCGGGCGCCGCTGGTCTTCCACTGCACCGAGGCCGGGGGCTGGGCCGCGATCCGCTCGGCCTCGGCCACGATCTCCTCGCGCCGCGCCTTGCTCTTCTCGCGGGCCGCGCTGCGCTGGGCGCCCTCGACCTGCTTGCGGGCCTCGGTGGCCGTGGCGATCTCGGCGACCTTGGCCTCGATGAGGCTCAGGTCGCCGACCACGTTGGCCTCGGCGACGTGCTCGCGCAGCCGGGCCAGTCCGTCGACGGCGT
Source organism: Oryzihumus sp. (assembly GCF_036391795.1). GTDB lineage: Bacteria > Actinomycetota > Actinomycetes > Actinomycetales > Dermatophilaceae > Oryzihumus. Next base: position 7,176 of record NZ_DASVZH010000293.1, on the reverse strand, counting down.
CCTTGGCGGGCAGGTCGGTCTGGGTGACCCGCTGCAGCAGCAGCTCCGCGGAGGCGAGCAGCTCGTCGTACTTGCGGGTGAAGTAGGCCAGCGCCTCCTCGGGGGTGGCCCCGGGGTAGGAGCCGACCTCGCGCTCACCGTCGCCGGTGCGGACGAAGACCGTGCCGTCCTCCGCGACGCGGCCGAACGTGGCCGGCGCGGCAGGGCGCCGGGTCCCGGCGAGGCTGGCCGGGCTCGGCATGCCGGCGGGGCTGGCGGGGCGCTCGGGGTGGTCGGACTGCTGTGACACGGTCTCAGGCCTTCTTCTCGGTGACGACAACCTTCTGGATGCTGATCGGCTGCGCCGGGGGCCCGTCGGTCTGGCCACCTTGGACGCCGGCAGCAGCGGTCTTCTTGACGATATCGAGTCCGGAGGTCACCGTGCCGAAGATCGTGTAGCCGCCACCGTCGGTGGGCAGCTGGGTGTCCTTGTAGACGATGAAGAACTGCCCGCCGTTGGAGTTGGGGTCCGACGTGCGCGCCATCGCCAGGGTGCCGGTGGGGTACTTGCCGTCCTTGGGCGCGTTCTCGATGCCGTAGCCGTAGCCGGGGTTGCCGTTGCCCGTGCCGGTCGGGTCGCCGCACTGCAGGACGAAGATGCCGGCGGTGGTGAGGCGGTGGCAGCGGCTGTTCGCCCAGTAGCCGTCACCGGCGAGCTGCAGGAAGGAGGCCACGGTCTGCGGCGCCTTGGTCCCGTCGAGCTGGACGGTGATCGGGCCGCGGTTGGTCGTGATCGTCGCGACGAAGGTCTTGCCCGCGGCCAGCGACTTCGGCGGCAGCGTGCGGGTCACCGAGGGGCTCGGGGACGCGGATGAGCTCGAGGCGGACGGGGTGGCCGGCGTGGCTGTGCCCTTGCCGCGGTTGACCGCGTAGCTGACACCGACCAGGCCACCGACGACGAGCAGCACGGCGAGGACGACGGCCACGACCTGGCGGTTGCGAGCGCGCTCGGCGGCACGCCTCTCGAACACGGCCTGGCGCTTCTCGGCCCGGCGCTTGGCACGGGCGCGGTCGCGGGCTTTCGGCGACACGGGTGAGCTCCTCGGGAGGTCGGTGAGGGGCCGCGAGGGCCCGGGCCCGGTCAGTCTAGGCACCGGTCCCCGCACGGGCGGCGGTGCGTGGTCACGAGTCCGTGACGGTTAGGCTCGGCTGCGTGCTGACCGTCGGATTCCCCGCAACGGCTTTTGCCACCAACTGCTACGTCCTCGCGCCCGCCGCGGGCGAGGAGTGCCTCATCGTGGACCCCGGTATCGGGGTCGAGGACCGGCTCGCCGAGGTGCTGCGCCAGCACCGGCTGCGCCCGGCCGCGGTGCTGCTCACCCACGGCCACCTCGACCACGTCAGCTCGGTGACGCCGGTGTGTGCGGCCGGCGGCGTCGCGGCGTACATCCATGCCGACGACCACTACCGGCTCAAGGACCCGCTGGGCATGCTCGCCCCCGAGCTGCTGGCGATGCTGCAGCAGCAGTTCGGCCCGGCGGCGACGTGGCAGGAGCCGAGCGAGGTCGTCGACCTCACCGGTGGCCAGAGCCTGAGCCTGGCCGGCCTGGACGTCAGCGTCCTGCACGCGCCCGGGCACACCGAGGGCTCGGTGATGTTCGGCCTGCCCGACGTGCCGGACGGCACCGCCGACGAGGCCGGCGTGCGGACCACCATGCTCTCCGGCGACGTGCTCTTCGCCGGGTCGATCGGGCGCACCGACCTGCCCGGCGGCGACGGCGCGGCGATGGCCCGGTCGTTGACGGATGTCGTGCTGCCACTGCCGGATGACACCCTTGTCCTGCCGGGGCACGGCCCGGCCACCACCATCGCCCGCGAGCGGGCGACCAACCCCTACCTGCAAGGACTGACCCAGTGAGCCCGACCAAGGTGACGCCGATCAGCGGCTTCCCGGAGTACCTGCCCGGCGAGCGGATCGTCGAGCAGCACTTCCTCGACGTCATCCGGGAGACGTTCGAGCGTCATGGCTTCGCCTCGATCGAGACCCGTGCGGTCGAGCCGGTCGAGCGCCTGTCGAGCCAGGGCGAGGACGCCGACAAGGAGATCTACGCGATCCGCCGGCTCGGGGCCGAGGCCGACGAGGAGGGCCCCGGCCTGGGCCTGCACTTCGACCTGACCGTGCCGTTCTCGCGCTACGTCCTGGAGAACGCCGGCAAGCTCACCTTCCCGTTCCGCCGCTACCAGATCCAGCGGGTCTGGCGCGGCGAGCGCCCGCAGGAGGGCCGCTACCGCGAGTTCACCCAGGCCGACATCGACATCGTCGACGTGGGCGAGCTGCCGTTCCACTACGAGGTGGAGCTGCCGCTGGTCATCGCGGACGCCTTCTCCCGGCTGCCGGTGCCGGCGTTCCGGATCCAGGTCAACAACCGCAAGATCCCCGAGGGCTTCTACCGCGGCCTCGGCCTCGAGGACGTCGCCGGCGTGCTGCGCGCGGTCGACAAGCTGGACAAGATCGGCCCGGAGAAGGTCACCGAGCTGCTCGTCGGCATCGGCGCCACCGAGGCCCAGGCCAAGGCGTGCCTGCGGCTGGCCGAGATCGCCACGCCGGACGACTCGTTCGTGGAGCAGGTGCGCGCCCTCGGCGTGGAGCACCCGGTCCTCGACGAGGGCCTGGAGCAGCTGGCCGCTGTGATGCGCGCCGCCGCCGAGCACGCACCCGGCCTGCTGGTGGCCGACCTGCGCATCGCGCGCGGGCTGGACTATTACACCGGGACCGTCTACGAGACCCAGCTCGTCGGCCAGGAGCACTTCGGCTCGATCTGCTCCGGCGGTCGCTACGACGCCCTGGCCAGCGACGGGAAGACGACCTACCCCGGGGTGGGCATCTCGATCGGGGTGTCCCGGCTGCTGGGCAAGCTCTTCGCCCAGGGCAGCGTGCGGGCCAGCCGGACCACCCCCAGCGCGGTGCTGGTCGCCCTCAACGACGAGGACAGCCGCGCCGGGGCCATGCGCACCGCGGCGGCGCTGCGCTCCCGTGGCATCGCCTGCGAGGTCGCCCCGGCGGCGGCGAAGTTCGGCAAGCAGATCCGCTTCGCCGAGCGTCGTGGCATCCCGTTCGTGTGGTTCCCCGGCGCCGGGGAGCACGGCGACCAGGTCAAGGACATCCGCTCCGGCGAGCAGGTCGACGCCGACGCGACCACCTGGGCACCGCCCGCCGAGGACCTGGTGCCCCAGGTCCTCACGACTCCCGCGGACTGACCTGGAGCGCGGGCGGCCGCAGCCCGGCCGCCCGCAGCTCCAGCGTCGCCAAGGCGTGTATCGCGCGCCGGTCGCCACTGCGCAGCGCCCCCACCGGGTCGTCGCTGGCCCGGGCGACCCGGGGGAGCGGCTGGCGGCTCATCGCCCGCAGCGCGAAGAGCTCGAGGTCTGCCTTCCCGTCGATGAGGCGCTGTGCCGCCCCGGCCCGACGGGCGAAGCGCGCCCGGCGCACGAGCCACACGCCGCCGACGACGCCGATCGGCACGAGTGCGGTCGTCAGCCCCAGCACCGTGGCCAGCTGCGTGATGCCGGTGGCGAGGTCGTGTCCCGCCCCCGCGATGCCCTGGCCGGTCGCCGCCGCCCGGTCGAACGGACCGTGCAGCTGGTCGCCCACCACGGGGACCTGCCGCAGCGTGTGGGACGCATCGCCCATGGAGCTGCCGAAGCTGCCCCCGGCCGACTCCAGCCGGCGGGCCGGTGCGGCGAGCGCCAGCACCGCGTCGTGCACGTGGCGTGCGAGCCAGAGCCACCCGACCACCCAGATCAGGACACCGACATCGGCGAGGACCTGGGCGCTCCGGCGGCCCGGTAGGTCGGCATACAGCTTCATCGGGGTCAGCCTCCTGGACGACATCAGGGCACCGTGGGCGGGTCTAGACTCGCAGCCGCTGCCCTCGGGCAGCCGATCGGCGTGGCAACGGGGCCACGCCGACGGCACAGCACCACACAAAGGAACTGATATCCGGTGAAGATCGGAATCCCTCGCGAGGTCAAGAACCACGAGTACCGCGTGGCGATCACGCCGTCGGGCGTGCACGAGCTCGTGCAGCACGGCCACGACGTCTACATCGAGACCGACGCGGGTGTCGGCTCCTCCATCCTCAACGAGGACTACGTCGCCGCCGGCGCCACGATCCTCGACACCGCGGACGACGTGTGGGGCACCGGAGACCTGATCCTCAAGGTCAAGGAGCCGATCGCCTCCGAGTACCACCGCATGCGGGAGGGCCAGACCCTCTTCACCTACCTGCACCTCGCCGCCGACAAGCCGCTCACCGAGGAGCTGGCCAAGCGCAAGGTCACCGGCATCGCCTACGAGACCGTCGAGTTGCCCGACCGCTCGCTGCCGCTGCTGGCCCCGATGTCCGAGGTCGCGGGTCGTCTCGCCCCGCAGGTCGGCGCCCACACGATGATGCGCGCCCAGGGTGGTCGCGGCATCCTCATGGGTGGCGTCTCCGGCGTCTACGCCGCCAAGGTCGTCGTCATCGGCGCCGGCGTCTCCGGCATGAACGCCGCCGCGATCGCGCTGGGCATGCAGGCCGAGGTGCTGCTGCTCGACCGCAACGTGGCGCGCCTGCGCCAGGCCGACGCGATCTACCAGGGCCACTGCCAGACCGTGGCGTCCAACGCCTACGAGGTCGAGCGCGCGATCATGGACGCCGACATGGTCATCGGCGCCGTCCTCGTGCCGGGCGCCAAGGCCCCGACCCTGATCACCAACGAGCAGGTCTCCCGGATGAAGCCGGGCTCGGTGCTCGTGGACATCTCCATCGACCAGGGTGGCTGCTTCGAGGACTCGCGGCCGACCACCCACGCGGACCCGACCTACCAGGTCCACAACTCGATGTTCTACTGCGTGGCCAACATGCCCGGCGCGGTGCCGCACACCTCCACCTACGCGCTCACCAACGTGACGCTGCCGTATGCCGTGGAGCTCGCCAACCGTGGCTGGCGAGACGCCCTCAAGGCCGACCACGCCCTGGCGCTGGGCCTGAACACCTACGACGGTGCCGTCACCTACGGCCCCGTCGCCGACGCGCACGGCATGCAGGCCGTGTCGCTGGACGAGGTGCTCAGCTGAGCGCTGCCCCCACGCAGCAGACCACCCCGGCGGCGCCCCTGACGGCGCTGGACCGCTCGGTCCGCGGATGGCTCGACCACCTGCGGATCGAGCGGGGGGTGGCTGACAACACCCTGGCCTCCTACCGCCGCGACCTGTCCCGCTACCGCGAGTTCCTCGCCGGTCGCGGGATCGCCGACGCCGCAGCGGTGCAGGAGGCCGACGTCACCGACTTCCTCGCCGCCCTGCGCGAGGGCAGCCCCGACCGGCCAGCGTTGTCGGCGTCCTCGGCCGCGCGCACCCTCGTGGCGGTCCGCGGCTTCCACCGCTTCCTGGCCCTCGAGGGGGTCGTGGGCGCCGACCCGGCCGCGGCGGTCAGCCCGCCCCGCCCGCCCAAGCGGCTGCCCAAGGCGATCGGCGTCGACGAGGTCGAACGGCTGCTGGAGGCTGCGAGCCTGGGCGACACCCCGACCTCGCTGCGCGACCGCGCCCTCCTCGAGGTGCTCTACGGCGCCGGCGCCCGGATCAGCGAGGCGGTCGGCCTCGACCTGGACGACGTCGACCTCGACGCCGGCGCGGTGCGCCTGCTCGGCAAGGGCGACAAGGAGCGCATCGTCCCGCTGGGGACCTACGCGCGGGAGGCGGTCACGGCATACCTGGTGCGGGCCCGGCCCGCCCTGGCCGCGCACGGCGGGGGGACCGCGGCGGTCTTCCTCAACCAGCGCGGCGCACGGCTGTCCCGGCAGAGCGCCTGGGCCACGATCAGCGCCGTGGCCGAGCGCGCCGGGCTGTCGGCGCACGTCAGCCCGCACACGCTGCGCCACTCCTTCGCCACCCACCTGCTCGACGGCGGGGCCGACGTGCGGGTCGTGCAGGAGCTGCTCGGGCACGCCTCGGTGACCACGACGCAGGTCTACACGCTGGTCACGGTGCAGAAGCTGCGGGAGGTCTATGCGCAGGCCCACCCGCGGGCACGGTGACGCGACACGCCGCACCCTGCCTTGAAGCGCGTTGGGCGTCGCGACTAGGGTCGTCGCGATCAGCGAGATGCTGACCGACGATGACGATCAGCGTGATGCTGGCCGACGACACCACGGCGCTGGGAGTGGAGCACCTGTGACTTCCGAGGTGATGGACGCGACCGACACCGAGACCGACCGGTCGCCCCGCCCGCTGCCCGGAGCCGAGAGCGTCGGCGCGGGCCAGATGGACGCCACCGGTCGCCCGCTGCCCGACTTCCCCGAGCCGCAGCCGCTGACCGGCCACGGTCCGGCACGCATCATCGCCATGTGCAACCAGAAGGGTGGCGTCGGCAAGACGACCACCACGATCAACCTGGGCGCGGCGCTGGCCGAGTACGGCCGCAAGGTGCTGCTGGTCGACTTCGACCCGCAGGGCGCGCTGTCGGTCGGCCTGGGCATCCGCACCCACGAGCTCGACTCGACGATCTACGACCTGCTCATCTCGCGTGGCCACGACGTGCACGACGTCATCCAGCAGACGCGCACCCACAACCTCGACATCCTCCCCGCCAACATCGACCTGTCCGCGGCCGAGGTGCAGCTCGTCGGCGAGGTCGCCCGCGAGCAGATCCTGTCCCGGGTGCTGCGCTCGGTCGTCGACGAGTACGACCTCATCCTCATCGACTGCCAGCCCTCGCTGGGCCTGCTCACGGTCAACGCGCTCACCGCGGCGCACGGCGTGATCATCCCGCTGGAGTGCGAGTTCTTCGCCATGCGCGGCGTCGCCCTGCTCGTGGAGACCATCGACAAGATCTGCGACCGGCTCAACCCGCGCCTGCAGGTCGACGGCATCCTCGCCACGATGTACGACGGGCGCACCCTGCACAGCCGCGAGGTCGTGCGCAGCGTGGTCGACCACTTCGGCGACCAGGTGTTCCACACGGTCATCAGCCGGACGGTGAAGTTCCCCGACGCCACGCTGGCGGCCGAGCCGATCACCTCCTACGCCTCGGCGCACAGCGGGGCCGAGTCCTACCGCCAGCTGGCCCGCGAGCTCATCTCCCGGGGCGGGGCGGCCTGACCTCGATGAGCTCAGCCCCCGGCACGCTCGACTCCCCGCCGGCGGTCGCAGCAGGG
>NZ_DASVZH010000292.1:0-3855 GCF_036391795.1 Oryzihumus sp. | reverse complement strand
CGGCTGTCGCCGCCATGTGCAGCGCCCGGGCAGCCGGCAGCCAAGCGGCAGGGACCGCCGACCAGGCGCGGGAGTCCTCCACTCCCCAGCGCAGCGCCGCCGAGACCCTGCGCAACTGGTCCGACGCCGGCGGGCCGACCCGGTCCGCAACGGCGTCGATGGCCTGGACGATGCCGGCCCCACCGCGCAGGGCCAGGGCGAGCAGGTCGAGGGTGTCGGACACGTCGGGCATGGTCAGCGGCGGAGCGGGCCGGACGACCGGTCCGGGGGCCCGGCTCTGCAGTGGCAGGGGCGGAGCGGGCGCGGCAACGAGCAGGACGGCCAGGGCCACAAGCACCGCGGCGAGCCCCGTCACGAGAGCACCGGCCCGCGAACGGCAACGGCGACGAGCCGGCGCACCCAGACCCGTCCGACCAGGGCCAGGACCACGCCCATCACGAGGCAGAGCTGGTTGAGCGGCGACCCCAGGTAGAGCCTCGACGGGTCCAGCCCCACGGCCACGGCGATCAGCGGACCACCAATCGGCAGCACCGTCAGGATGTTCATTGTCGAGCGCGCCCCCGCGACCGCGGCGAGCATGCGCTCCCGCTGTGCCATCGAGCCGCGCACGACCGCTCCTGCGGTCCGGACGGCGTCAGCCAGCGGACCACCGGTCTCCTCGCTGAGGGACCACGCGGCCGCCAGCACCCCCAGCTCCCGCGAGGTCAGGGTGTCGGCGCCGCGGTCCAGGACGGTGGACACCGGCGCTCCCTCCGCGACGGCCCGGCCGGCTGCCCGGGCCCAGGCAGCGGCGGGCCCGGGACGCGGCTGCTCCACGGGCGCGACCGAGTCGGCGGCGAGCACGAACGCCGAGGCCGGTGGCAGCCCCGCCTCCAGCGCCGGGACCACGGCATCGACCAGCGCGAGGATCGTCGCGGCGAGCACCCGGTCTCGCGACGCCGCCCTCAGGCGCAGGACGTCGTGCACCCGCCGGAGCAACCACCCGGCCGGCCGCGTCGCGCCGGCCCCGGGCGAGGCAGCGACCGAGTCGGCGGGCGAGGTAAGCCCCGTGAGTGGCGGCGCGGGCGGGCGACCGGCCAGCAGCACGGCTGCGCCCAGGGCCAGCGCGATGAGCGCGCTCACCGGGTTGCCCCGAGGCTGTCGCTGGGGTCGGCCAGCCCGCAGGTCGCCGCCAGCCGCGGCCACCCCTCGGCGCGTCGCGGCTCCCCGTCCGCACCCCGCTCGAGGGCGGCGACCACCTCGGGTGCACGGCCGTCGGCGCGCTGCAGCACCCCGATCGTCTCGAGGCGGCGCTGTCCCCCGAGCCGGCTGACGTGCAGCACGACCTGGATCGCGCTGAGCAGCTGGGCGTGCACGGCGGCCGGGCTCATGCCGGCCAGGGCGCCGAGCGCCTCGAACCGGGCGACGACGTCGGTGCACGCGTTGGCGTGCAGGGTGCCGCAGCCGCCCTCGTGACCGGTGTTGAGCGCGGTGAGCAGCTCGCGCACCTCGGCACCGCGCACCTCCCCGACCACGACCCGGTCGGGACGCATGCGCAGGGACTGCCGGACCAGCGAGGTGAGGGTGACCTCGCCGCGGCCCTCGACGTTGGCGGCCCGGGCCTGCAGGCGGACGACATGAGGATGGTCGACGGCCAGCTCGCGGACGTCCTCGACGACGACGAGCCGCTCGTCCCCGTCGACCTCACCGAGCAGGGCCTCGAGGAGCGTGGTCTTGCCGCTGCCGGTGCCTCCGGTGACGACGAACGCTCGGCGCCGCCGGACCAGGGCCCGCAGGACCGGCAACCAGCCCGGACCGAACGCCCCCAGGTCGCCCAGTCCCGCCAGCGTCGGGGCGACGCGCCGCGGCACGCGCAGGCTGATGTGCGTGCCGTCGGCCGCCAGCGGCGGCAGCACCGCGTGCAGCCGCACACCCCCGGGCAGGAGCCCGTCGACCCACGGACAGGTCTCGTCCAGCCGGCGTCCGGCCAATCCCGCGAGACGGACGGCGAGCCGGCGCACCTCAGCCTCCGAGCCGACGTCGACACCCGTCCGGGCCAGGTGGCCGTCTCGCTCGACCCAGACCCCCGAGGCGGCGTTGACCAGGACGTCGGTGACCCGGGCGTCGGCCAGCAGAGGCTCCAGCGGGCCTGCACCGAGCACTCGTGCGGTGAGGTCGTCCCGGCGCGTTCGAGGCCCCGCTCCCCGAGCGTGACCTGTGCCGGCCCGAGCACGTCGGCCACGGCAGCCGGCGACGGCGGCCGGCCTTGGCGGATCTGCTCCCAGACGGGGTCGGTGACGCTCATGAGGCACGCCGCTCGGCCGGCAGCAGCAGGGCCGCCAGCACCGCCTCGGCGGCCCGGGCCAGCGGCCCGCGCGAGCGAGACCCTGGTGGGATGCCGTGCAGCAGGTCCGCGTCGAGGCGTGGGTCGTGCCCGATCGTGGCCACCAGGGGCAGGTCGACGGCGGCCGCCAGCGACTCGGCCACCCGGTCGTCGCGCCCGGCGCTGCGCATGCACAGCCAGAGCTGGTCGTTGTCTCGGCCCAGGAACCCCGCGGCGGCGCTGGTCCCGGCCAGCGCCTGCACCCCGTCGCCGGACACCAGGACCAGCGCGTCGGCCACCGCGGCAAGGGCCTGTCCGAAGGGTGCGTCGGCACGGGTCAGGGCGAGCACGACGACGTCGAGGCAGGACGTGAGTGCGCGCAGCACCTCCTCGCGCGCCTCATCAGCCGGAGCACCCGGTCGGGTGCGGTCGAAGGACAGGACCGCCACACCGTCGGTGGCCGGGAGCCGGTGCAGCAGCTCGGGGCCGCCGACCCGACCGAGCGCGGCGGCGAGGTCGGGCCAGCGCAGGCCCGGCTCCTGCTCGAGGCCGAAGGTGACGTCAAGTCCTCCACCGAGCACGTCGGCGTCGACGCAGGCGACGGTGCGCCCGGTGGCCGCGGCTCGGGTGGCGAGGGCGGCGGCGAGGACGGTGGCACCGACTCCGCCGGAACCCCCGACGACGCCGATCACGTGAGCTGTCATGCCGCCCAGCCTCGGGCGGGGCGAACCGTGACGACAGGTGACACCGCGGGCCTGTGGACAGTGGGACGAACGCGAGGGGGCTTGTGGACAAAGGCCGCTCACGGCATACCCGCTGTGGCACCGGCCACGGCTCAACCCGCGTTCCCGGGCTGGAGCTACACCAGGACGCGGGCTGGCAGGTGTTCGTGGGCAAGGGCCCCAACGGAACTGGCTGGAGAAACGAAACTGGCTGGAGAAAGGGGACGGCCCCCGTCGGGGGGACAACGGGGGCCGTCAACGCGCCAAGCTCCGGGGGGGAGGAGCTGGTGCGCTGGCGCGCTCGACCTCGGAAGGGAGCGCGCACGTTCCATAGTGGGGCACTCGGGGCCCGAGCGCAAACCCTTGCCCCAAAAGTCACAGGAAAAGGTGATGGCACCTCGCGAACGAGGTGCCATCTACCGCGAACGCCACGGGTTACCAGGCGTGAATTCGTTTGTCGCAGTGGGACAAGCCCGCCACGATCGGTCCACCAGTGGACTGCCCGCGCGTGGGTGCCCGTGTCCTTCGCGGTGGTCGTCGGGCTCCCGCCCGTCGGCTCAAGACCTGTCTACTCGCCCCCGTTGCCAAACGAAAGACTTGACTTTGCAGGCGCTTCCCCGGCGGGCGTGGCGTCAGCCGAGTCGACCGGCGAGCACCGCGTCAGCGATCCGCTGCCCCTCACGCGCTCCCGTGACGACCGCCTGGGCGCAGTGGTTGAGCCACAGGCCGACCCCCTCGCGGCTGCCGGTGCTGTATGCCGTGAGCGCCCCCAGGTAGGCCGCCCCGCCCTGCGCGCCGTGCCCGGCCTCGGGCACCGCGACCCCGGTCGGG
>NZ_DASVZH010000291.1:0-6812 GCF_036391795.1 Oryzihumus sp. | reverse complement strand
CGGCGATGCCGCCGGCCCCGACGATGGCCGCCTCAGCCTGCTGCCCCGGCAGCTCCCGTATCGCGCCGGCCACCGCCTCGAGCTCGTCACCGGCTCCCAGCGCGCGCACCAGGGCGTCCCGGTGCCAGGGGTAGTTCGCGTGGGTGCGCAGCCAGCCGTCGGCGGTGGACCAGAAGCGCGACAGCGGGGCGAACGACCCCGACGCGGCGGGCACCCCGTCCCGGCGGACGTAGCGCTCGCTGCGGACCGCCGCCGCGACATGGCCGGCGTCGAGGGTCACGGTGAGCGGGGCGCTGCCGCCGCGCTCCTCACCGAAGGCGGCCGCCGCCAGGAGCGCCGTGGTGACCGTCGAGAGGGCGGCCTCGCGGACCGGCAGGCGTGACGGCAGCAGCTCGGGGCGGTCGACGACGCGCACGCCCACCGCCGGAAACGCTGACGGCACAACGCTGTCGGCGTGCACGGCATCCCACAGCTCACGTGTCATGGCCCGGCGCAGGTCGGTCACGGCCCGATCATGGACCATGTCGGCGCCGGGCACGAAACGGGACCTTCGGACCGGCGGCCGGGGCCGGGGTTCCGCTGTGCTGGCAGCGGAGGTGGGTCCCATGTCCTGTGCTGTCTCACCGGTCCGACGGCGGGCCGTCCTCGTCGCGGTCGCGGTCGTCGCCGCCGTCGTCCTGACCTCATGCGCCGCCCAGGCCGACCCGGCAGCGCAAGCGCCGGGACCGGACGCCGCCGGCTTCTGGCTCGGGGTGTGGCAGGGGATCATCGTGCCGGTGGCGTGGGTGGTGTCGCTGTTCAACCAGAAGGTCGGCATCTACGAGGTCCACAACAACGGCGGCTGGTACGACTTCGGCTTCGTCATCGGCATCGGGATCGGCGCCGGCATCGGCCGCGGGCTGGGGTGGGCCGGCGGCAAGCGCCGGTCACCCTGAGCGCCAGTCAGCCTGGGCGCCAGTCAGCCTGGGGCCGGTCGTCTCAGCTGGTGACGTCCTTGCCCGCGAACCGGGCCCAGGCCGCGAGCCAGAACACCACGGCATACCCCAGGGCCAGGGTCAGGCCGCGCAGCGGGCCGTCCCAGGAGATCGGGGCCCGCAGCAGGTCGCCGAAGGACGTCCACCAGTGCGTGATCAGCCACGGGTGCAGCCAGCCCAGCTGCGGGATCGAGTCGGCGATGAAGCTCGCGACGTTGATGACCACGACCGCGATCGTCGCGCCGATCGGCTGCTCGGTCAGGGTCGAGACGAACAGCCCGACGGCCCCCAGCGACGCGAAGCCCGCAGCCAGGTAGAGCGACGCGAGCACCACGCGCCACACCCCGTCACCGAAGCCGATCTGCGTGCCCGACAGCAGCGTCAGCGGGCCGCCCCCGAACAGCGCCAGGCCGATGACGCAGCCGACGAAGCTGACCCAGAGGGTGGCGATGACCGTGAAGATGACGATCGCGGCGTACTTGACGGCGAGCAGCCGGGTGCGCTGCACCGGGATGGTCAGCAGGTAGCGCAGCGTGCCGATGTTGGCCTCACCGGCGACGGCGTCGGCGGAGATCGCCGCGACGGCCAGCGGCAGGAAGAGCCCGAGCTCGATGCTCAGCGACGCCAGCGCGACGAACAGTCCGTTGCCGGTGATCGCCGAGAGGAAGTCCGGCCCCCGGCCGTCGTTGCGTGGCGTCGAGACCTTGACCGCGACAGCGAGCAGGATCGGCACCGCCGCGAGCACGGCCAGACCGGCCAGGTTGCGCCGGCGACCGAAGATGAGCCGCAGCTCCGAGCCCAGGAACCGCAACGACGCCCGTCGGTGCGGCCGGACGACCGACGCACCCCCGATGGCCGACTCAGCCACTGACATCGAAGCCCTCCCCCGTGAGCGAGACGAACAGGTCCTCGAGGCTGGGCACCTCGACGGTGAAGCCGCGCACCGGCACCCCGGCACGCACCAGCTCGGCGACGACGTCCTCCGGCGGGACGGTGCCGATGAGCCCGCGGGCGTGCCCGTGGTCGACGGCGACCTCGGTCAGTCCCATCCGGCGCAGCACGCCGGCGGCGTCCTCGGGCCGGTCGGTGTCCACCCGGGCGCCCGGCTGGGCGCCCGCCCGCACCTGCCCGACCGGGCCCTGGGCGACCAGCCGGCCGATGTGCATGACCCCGATGTGGCTGCACATCTGCTCGACCTCGGAGAGCAGGTGGCTGGACACCAAGACCGTCGCGCCCTCCTCGGCCAACGAGGCCACCAGCGACCGGACCTCGCGGGTCCCTTGCGGGTCCAGGCCGTTGGTGGGCTCGTCGAGCACGAGCAGCTCGCGCGGGGCGAGCAGCGCCCCGGCGATGGCCAGGCGCTGGCGCATGCCGAGGGAGTAGGCGCGGTAGCGCTTGCCCGCCGCCGGGAGCAGGCCCACCCGGTCCAGCGCCGCGTCGATGCGGGTGGAGGCTGTGGCCGGGTCGGCGCAGCGGTCGGCCGCGTCGAGCCGGGCCAGGTTGGCCCGGCCGCTGAGGTAGGGGTGGAACGCCGGCCCCTCCACGAGGGAGCCGACCCGCGGGAGCACGTCCGCGGCCCGGGCCGGCATGGGCAGCCCGAGCACCTCGTGGCTGCCCGCGGTGGGCTGGATCAGCCCGAGCAGCATGCGGATCGTCGTGGTCTTGCCCGAGCCGTTCGGCCCGAGGAAGCCGTAGACCGCGCCGCGGGGCACGAGCAGGTCGATCCCGTCGACGGCGACCTGGTGGTGGAACCGCTTGGTCAGGCCGGACGTGCGGACGGCGGCGTCGAGGCCCGGGGCGTCGCCGCCCCGGGCCTCGGCACCTGCCGCGCGCGACGCGACGGCGAGGTCACTCACTTCGCCGCCAGCGCGGCATACAGCACCTGGGGGGTCACCGCGCCCGCCGCGACCCGGCCGTCGTCGGTGAGGACCACCGAGAAGAGCTTGCCGGCGAGCACCCGGCCCGTGCCCCAGGAGCCGGAGACCTTCGGCAGCGCCTTGAGCAGGGCGCCGAGCTGGCCCTGGTCGAGCTTGGCGGTGCTGCCGGCCGGGACGTTGGCCACGACCACGGTGGTCCAGCCGGTGCCCACGACCTTCGGGCGGTTGGCCGGGGTGGCCTTGGTCGCCGCGTCGGGGTTGGGCTGGGCCATGCCCATCTTCTGCGTGGCGGAGGCGGTGGCGTCGGTGACCTTCGCCCCCGGCGGCGGGTTGAACGCGAACTGCGCCGCGTCCGGCCGGGAGAAGTCGACGGCGGTGAAGCCGACCTCGAAGGCCGGATCGGCCGCGCCCTTGGCGAAGACCTGCACCCGCAGCGGGACGTGCTTGACCCCGTCAACCGCGATGCGGACCTGGGAGATGAGCGAGCGGGAGTCCTTGGGCGCCAGCAGCAGCTCGTAGGCCGAGCGCCCGGCGACGGTGGCGGTGCCACTGGTGGTGACCTGGGTCGTCGGGTCGAGCGCCGCGAGCGCCTTGTCGGCCGCCTCCTGCGGGGTCTTCGGGATGGCCGTGGCGTCGGGCGCCTTGTGCGCCGAGGTGTCCCTGGAGACCGTGCGGTGGGTCGCGGTGTTGTCGCGGCTGGACCAGGTCCACAGGTCGGTGCCGTTGAGGATGACGTCGGACTCGCCGAGCTCGCCGAGAAGCGCCAGCCGGGCCTTGTCCGGGCCGGCGTACCAGACCCGCAGGGTGTGGGTGCCCGAGACCATCGAGGCGAGGTCGGAGCTGCCCTGGCCACCGGTGCCGGGCAGGGCCGGGATGCCGAGGTCGGAGCGCTGCACGACGGTGCCGGACAGGCCGTCGAGCCGGGCCTGCTGCACGTCGACGAGCAGCTGCGCGGCGGTGCGCGGCGGCAGCCCGGCGTCGGCGTTGGCGGAGATGGTGCTGACCAGTGCGCCGCCACCGACGAAGGTGACGGCGGCGACCCCGGGCACGGCCCAGCGCAGCGCGGGCCTCTGGCTGAAGATGCTCATGGGCACATCGTGGCCGGGGGGCGCTGTGAGGCACCTGAGAAGTCACGGCGGACCTGCCTCGCCGACGCGTCGGCTCGTGACAGGCTGGGGCCGTGCGGCTGCTCGTGGTGGAGGACGAGGTGCGGCTGGCGACGGCACTGCGCCGCGGCCTGACCGCCGAGGGCTTCGTCGTGCACGTCGAGCACGACGGCCTGCTCGGCCTGGAGGCCGCTCGGCACGGCGACTTCGACGCGGTCCTCCTCGACATCATGCTGCCCGGCATGTCGGGCTACACCGTGGTGAAAACCCTTCGTGCAGAAGGCAACTGGGTCCCGGTGCTGATGCTGACGGCCAAGGACGGGGAGTACGACGAGGCCGACGCCCTCGACTACGGCGCCGACGACTACCTCACCAAGCCGTTCTCCTACGTGGTGCTGCTGGCCCGGCTGCGGGCCCTGCTGCGGCGCGACGTGCGCGCCCGGCCGTCGGTGCTGTCGGTGGGCGCCCTGCGCCTGGACCCGGCGACCCGCGACGTGAGCGTGGCCGAGGAGCCGGTGCAGCTCACCCCGCGGGAGTTCGCGCTGCTGGAGTACCTCATGCGCAACGCCGACCGCGTCGTCAGCAAGACCGAGCTGCTCGACCACGTCTGGGACACCGGCGACCTGACCGACCCCAACGTGGTCGAGGTCTACATCGGCTACCTGCGGCGCAAGATCGGCCGCGAGCACCTGACCACCGTGCGGGGCGCGGGTTACCGGCTGGCCTCATGAGGACCCGGGCGCCGAGCCTGCGCCGGCTGAGCCTGCGGGCCCGGCTGCTGCTCATCGGCGTGGCCGGCCTCGCCCTCGCGCTCGCCCTCGGCAGCGCCGCGCTCTACGGCGTGCTCGTCGTCACCGTCAACCACACCATCGACGCCGAGGCACGGGCCAGCGCCGCCGACGTCGTCGCCCTCGTCGACAGTGGCCGGCTGTCCAGCCCGATCCCGGTCGCCGGAGCCCAGGTGGTCCAGGTCGTCGACGCCTCCGGCCGGGTGGTCAGCGCCTCGGTCAACGCCGACCGGCTCACCCCGCTGCTGCGGCCGGCAGAGCTGCGGCAGGCGCTGGCCGGGCAGACCACCGAGGTGCCGGGCGCCCGTGCCGGGGTCAACGGCCCGCTGCGGGCGGTGGCCGTGCGTGCCGGGCCCGCCGCCACCCCGGTCTCGGTGGTCGTCGCGCTCCAGGTCGGGGACGTCACGCAGAGCCAGCGGGTGCTGCTGCGGAC
Source organism: Oryzihumus sp. (assembly GCF_036391795.1). Classification (GTDB taxonomy): domain Bacteria; phylum Actinomycetota; class Actinomycetes; order Actinomycetales; family Dermatophilaceae; genus Oryzihumus. The sequence goes on along the minus strand of NZ_DASVZH010000291.1, from coordinate 1,634 downwards.
CCTGGTGCTCACCTACCCACTGCTGCTGCTCGCGCTGGCCGCGATCGCCTGGCGCGTCATCGGCTCGGCCCTGCGACCCGTGGAGGAGCTGCGAGCCGGGGCCGAGCGGATCAGCGGTTCCGGGCACGAGGAGCGCCTGCCGGTGCCCGCCTCCGCGGACGAGATCCACGCCCTCGCGCTCACCCTCAACGGCATGCTCGACCGGCTCGACGCGGCTCGCGAGCGCCAGCGCGGGTTTGTCGCCGACGCCGCGCACGAGCTGCGCAGCCCACTGGCCTCCATGCGCACCCAGCTCGAGGTCGCCGAGCGCCTCGGCGAGGGCGGTGACCTGCCCGCCGAGCTGCTCGTCGACGTCGCCCGGCTGACCCGGCTCGTGGAGGACCTGCTGCTGCTCGCCCGCGCGGACTCCTCCGTCGCGCCACCTCACCGGGAGTCCTTCGACGCCGCCACGCTGCTCACCGATGTCGCCGACCGGTATGCCGGGTCGCGGGTCCCCGTGTCGGTCACCCCGGGGGCCGGGCCGGTGCCGATCCGAGGCGACCGCGAGGAGCTGCGCCGCGCGCTGACCAACCTCGTCGACAACGCTGTGCGGCACGCCCGGGCGCGCGTGGTGCTCGCGGTGTCCGCGCCCGCCGGGGCGGCCGTCCTCACCGTCACCGACGACGGCCCGGGCATCCCGGAAGCGCTGCGGGAGAACGTGTTCGAGCGATTCACCCGGCTCGACGACGCCCGCGACCGGGACGCGGGTGGCACCGGTCTGGGCCTGGCGATCGTCCGCGAGCTGGTCCGCCGCTCCGGCGGGACGGTCCGGCTGCTCGACGCCGACCCGCCGCCCGGCCTGCGCGTGGAGCTGCGGTTCCCGCACGCACGGTGACCGGCACGGCATACCCTCCGGGCCAGCCCCACCAAACGCACGAAATCCGTCGAATCGGGCCGTTCACGGCCCTGATTCGACGGATTTCGTGCGTTCGGTCGAGGTGGGGGCGCCTCAGCCGGCGGTGAGCTCCGCGGCGACCAGCTCGGCGATCTGCGCGGTGTTGAGCGCCGCGCCCTTGCGCAGGTTGTCGCCGCACACGAACAGGTCAATGGTGTTCGGGAAGTCCAGCGCCTGCCGGATCCGGCCCACGAACGTCGGGTCGGAGCCCACCACGTCGGCGGGGGTCGGCCACTCGCCGGCCTGAGGGTCGTCGAGGACGACGACGCTCGGCGCCTCGATGAGCGCCTGGCGGGCGGCGTCGACGGTCAGCGGCTTGTCGAAGACCGCGTGCACCGCGAGCGAGTGGGTGGTCACGACCGGCACCCGCACGCAGGTCGCGGACACCTTCAGGTCGGGGATGCCGAGGATCTTGCGCGACTCGTTGCGGACCTTGAGCTCCTCCGAGCTCCAGCCGTCGTCCTTGAGCGAGCCCGCCCACGGCACGACGTTGAGGGCCAGCGGCGCCGGGAAGGGGCTGTCGTCACCGAGCTTGTCGGCGATCGCGGCGCGCACGTCTCCGGTGTGCTGCCCGAGCTCGCGGTGGCCGGCGACGACCTCGAGCTCGTCGTAGAGCCGGTCGACGCCGGGCTGCCCGGCGCCCGAGGCCGCGGGGTAGGAGGCGACGACGAGCTCCTTGAGCTCCCAGCCGGCGTGGAGC
>NZ_DASVZH010000290.1:0-3250 GCF_036391795.1 Oryzihumus sp. | reverse complement strand
GCACCCACATGGGCACCAGCACGGTCTCGAACGCGACGAAGAACAGGACGGCGTCGCGGACCAGGAAGGTGGCCAGCGCGCCCAGCTCGACGATGAGCAGGCAGCCGTAGAACGTCGTCACCGAGCCACCCTCGGGCGGCTGGCTGCGCGCGTGCAGCACGACCGCCACGCCGAGGGCGGCGGTGAGCAGCAGCAGCGGTGCGCTGATCCCGTCGACACCCAGGTGCAGGCGCACCCCGAGCGAGGGCACCCAGGGCCGGTCCAGCCCGGGCCGCGCGATGACCGTGAGGACGACCAGCAGGAACGTCAGCACCGAGGCCCCGAGAGCAAAGGCGTTGGCGCGCAACGGGTCCACGGCACGCACGGCCCGGCCGGCCAGGACCAGCCCGGTGCCGGCGACGGCCGGGACCACGAGCGCGGCGAGCAGCACGGCTACCACAGGCTGACCCCCGCGACGGCGACCGCGAGCATCCCCAGCAGCACCCAGACCAGGTATGCCGAGGGCTTGCGGGTGTGGGCACGCTCGGCTCCCAGCCCGGCCCAGCGGGTGGCCACGGCGGTGCCGCGGACGTAGGCGTCGATGACGTCGCGGTCGGCCCGGACCACGACGTGGGCCAGCCAGGTCACCGGCCGCGCGACGGCCCGGACGTAGAGCGTGTCGACGCCCAGCCCGGAGTCGAGCAGGGCGGTGCGCCCCGGCCCGAGCCGCTCGGCGGCGTCGCCGCTGGGCGTGGCGGTGGCGCCGCGGCGGACCCCGACGAAGGCCCCGGCGACCAGCAGCAGGGACAGCACTGCGGTGAACCAGCCGATGCTGCCCACGTCACCGACGAGGGGGGTCAGCACGAGGATGCCTCCGAGGACGGTGAGCACGCCGAGCGACTGCACGCTCAGCGTCGCGGGGCTGTCGATCGGCGCGTGCCCGTGGCCGGCGGTGCCCGCCTCGGGCACGGGCGGCTGCGCCAGGTCGGCCCGCTCATGGGTGAGCACCAGCCAGGCGCGGGTGCAGTAGGCGGCGGTCAGGAGCACCGTGACGAGCAGGGCCACCAGGACCAGCCACGCCCCCAGGACCGGGCCGTGCCGGGTGCCCTCCTCGGCCGCCCCGATGACCAGCTCCTTGGACACGAAGCCGACCAGGGGCGGCACGCCGGCGAGCGCGAGCAGGCCGACCCCGACCAGCGCGCGCAGCATCGGGTGCGCGCGCAGGCCACCGGTCATGGCCACCGCGGTGGTGCCCCCGGTCAGCACGCTCAGCCAGCCGATCGCGAGGAACAGCAGTGCCTTGAACATGGCGTGCGCGAGCAGGTGGGTGACCCCCGGCCACGGGGAGGCCGGGGCGACGGCCAGGCCGGAGAGCATGATCGCGACCTGGCTGACCGTCGACCAGGCGAGCAGCCGCTTGAGGTCGGACTGGCCGAACGCCAGCACGGCCGAGCCCACCATGGTCACCGCCGTGACCACCGCCAGCACGAGGCGCGCGGTGTCGGAGGCGAGGAAGAGCGGGAACAGCCGGGCCACGACGTAGGTGCCGGCCGCGACCATCGTCGCGGCGTGGATCAGGGCCGAGGCGGGCGTGGGGCCCTCCATGGCGTCGGGCAGCCAGTCCTGGAACGGGAACTGCGCCGACTTGCCGGCGATGCCGGACAGCAGGCAGATCAGCGCGGCCGTGAGCAGCGCGCCGTGGTCCCCCTGCCAGTGCGCGATGACCCGCGGGATGGCCGTGGTGCGCGGCCCGGCGGCCAGGATGACCAGGCCGAGGACGAGCGCCAGGTCGGCGGTCCGCGTGACGAGGAAGGCCTTGAACGCCGCCCGCCGCGCCGAGGCGCGGCGGCTGTCGTGGCCGATGAGCAGGTAGGAGCACCAGCCCATGACCTCCCAGCCGACCAGCGTCAGCACGAGGTCGGCGGACTGCACCGTCAGCAGCATCCCGGCAAGGAAGAGCGAGACGCTGGCGGCGAAGACGGGGTAGCGGTCGTCCTCGGCGAGGTACCACCGCGCGAACCCCTGGACCGCCGCGCCGACGACGGCGACCGCCAGGGCGACGACCGCCGACAGCGGGTCGGCGAGCAGGTGCAGCGGCACGGCGAGCTCACCCAGCGGCAGCGCGCCGATCGTCCCGACCGAGGAGGTCGCCCCGCCGGAGTGGACGGCCACCAGCTCGAGGACCGCGAGGACTACCCCGGAGAGGGCCGCGCCGATGGCCACCACCCCGGAAGCGGCGCGGGACCGGCGCGCGAGCAGCAGCCCGGCGAGCGCCGCGAGGGCAGGCAGGAGGACGACGAGCCGTGCCGTCGTCGTGGCCAGGCCGGTCATGTCCCGGGCTCGCTGAGGTCGACGTGCCCGCGGTCGCGGAACAGCGCCAGGATGACGGCGAGCGCGACGCCGACCTCGGCCGCGGCGATGGTGATGACGAACAGGGCCAGCACGTGGCCGGAGCGCAGGGTGTCGGCGGTGACCGAGCCCATGGTGACCAGCAGCAGGTTGGCCGCGTTGAGGATCAGCTCGACCCCGATGAGCACCAGGACGGCGTTGCGCCGCGCGATGACCCCGTAGGCCCCGGCACCGGCGAGGATCGCGACGAGGGCAAGGGGCAGGGCGAGGTGGATCACGGGACCTGCACCGCCTCGGCCCGCTCGGGTGAGGTGACCTCGGCGCCGGTCCCGGACGGCATACGGGAGACCGCGAAGGCGGCGATCAGCGCGACGAGCAGCAGCAGCGAGAGCAGCTCGAACGGCCACACCCACGTGCCGAACAGCTGCTCGGCGATGCCGCGGGTCCGGCCCTCGCGGGTGCTCACGAGCCTGCCGCCGAGCGCCGTGAGGAGCACCGCGCCGAGCAGCCCGGCGACCCCGGCACCGGCCACTGCCGCGGCCGCGCGCTGCACCGGGCCGGCGGCGTGCTCGGGGCTCGGGCCGATCGGCGCGCGGGTGAGCATCAGGGCGAACAGCACGAGCACGACGACCGCGCCGACGTAGACGAGCAGCTGCACCAGCGCGACCAGCTCGGCGCCGAGCACGAGGTAGCAGCCGGCGAGGGTGCCGAGGGTGACGACGAGCCAGAGCGCGGCGTGGACGAGGTGGCGGGTGGTGACGGCCAGCACGGCGCTGGCGGCGGCGATGAGGCCGATGGCGGCGAACAGCACGTCCAGGGTCGTCACGCGTCCCCCTGCGTGGCGGGGGGCTGCGGACGCACGGTGGTGGCCGGGCGCGCCGGGCGCGCCGCGCGCGGCGGCTTGTTGGCCGCGGCCACCTCG
>NZ_DASVZH010000289.1:0-4226 GCF_036391795.1 Oryzihumus sp. | reverse complement strand
GCGATGACGATGCCCACCAGTAGCGCGGTCTGCTGCAGCTTCTCGGGCACGCCGAACCTGGCCATGATGATGAGGAAGACGAACAGGTTGTCGACGCTGAGGGAGTACTCCGTGAGCCACCCGGCGTAGTACTGCGCCGCGTAGTCGGCACCGCTGAACCACCACACGCCCAGGCCGAACGCGACGGCGAGCCCGACGAAGAAGGCCAGGTGCCGCCCGGCCTCGGCCATCGACGGGACGTGGGGGCGCCGTCCGATGACGAAGACGTCGACGGCGAGGAACACGGTGGTGGCGCCGATCGTGGCGAACCAGACCCAGGTGGGGACGTTCATGGGCAACCCTCCGGACACGATGACGTGGCCGGAGGTCTCTCCCACCCGCCGAAGCGGACCGGCTCCCCGGGACCGCGGCCGTCAGACCGGGTCCGTGATGACGAGGACACCGCGCGGGGATACTCCCCTCCGAATGCGGGACCAGTCTCCCACCGAGGCGGCCCTACCCCCAAATCGCCACAGGGGCCGCGGCCGGGGCGGTGCTCTCAGGCGGTATGCCGCGTGCCTGCCCCCGCAGGCACGCCCAGGAGGCCGCGCTGGTCGGCCCAGCGCTCGAAGACCAGGGTCGCGAAGGGCGGGAACGCGGCCACGACCGCCAGCAGGCACGTGCGGGTGTCCCAGGCGAAGCGCCTGCCGGCGACGAGCACCGCGACCAGGTAGAGCAGGAAGATGGTGCCGTGGACCGGGCCGAAGACGTGGACCCCCGCCTGGCTGCCGTGCAGCACCCACTTGACGAACATCCCGGCCAGCAGGCCCAGCCACGACACCGCCTCGGCGGTGGCGACGACACGGAACAGCGGGCGGGGATTGCGGGTCATGCGGGGTCCATCCGGGTGATCGGGCAGGCGGAGCGGTCAGCCTAGATGGTCCCGAGCACGCCCCCGTCGGCGGGCCGGGCCCCTGGCCCGGTCAGGCCTGCGCCGTCGAGCCCGGCCCCTCGCCGCCGGACACGGGTCGTCGGCTGCGCGGCAGCCGGGACACCACGTCGTCGTAGGAGGCGTCGACCGCCTCGAGCACCTCCTCGTCGGGCACCGAGCCGCCGACGGTGAAGGTGTTCCAGCCGTAGCGACCGATGTAGGCCGCGACACCCACCTCACCGGGGTAGCGTTCGCGCCACTCCCGCGCCGCCTCGGCGTCCCGTCCGCACTTCAGACCCACTCCCCCCGCCGTGCCGTCCGGCGCCGGTGACCCGAGGAAGGCGAAGATCTTGTCCGCCACCTTGGCGACGAGGTCGCCTTCCCACGGCTCGTCCAGCCAGGCCCCGGGCTTGGCCAGGCAGTGCGCGACGAGGTCGGCGTGGCGCATCACTGCAGGCAGAACTCGTTGCCGTCGGGGTCCTGCATGACGATCCAGAACTCGCCGCGCTCCTGCGCCACCAGCTGCACCGTGGCCCCCAGACCGGTGGCCCGGTCGGCCTCGGCGTTGACCCTGGCCGTGCGCTCCTCCCCCTCCAGCCCCGCGCCGACGTTGACGTCGAGGTGGACGCGGTTCTTGGCGACCTTGGCCTCGGGCACCTTCTGGAAGAACAGCCGCGGCCCGGCACCGTCGGGGTCGACCACGGCGTAGAAGCCGTCACGCTGGTCCTCGGGGAACCCGACGGCGTCGAGCGCCTCCTCCCACGTGGCGTAGCCCGGCGGGGGCGGCTGCTCCACGTAGCCGAGCAGCTCGGCCCAGAAGGCCCCCAGCCGCGCCGGGTCACTCGCATCGAACGTCACCTGCAGGCCCACGGCCATGGTCACTCCCCTCCCCGACGACGGCACCGTGCCGTCGCCCTGTGCTGCCCCGCAGCCCGGCCTCGGCCACCGGTGTGTGGCCGACGACGCGGGCTACCTGGTGGCGGCAGTCATCTGCCGCAGCTCCTTCTTGAGGTCGCCGATCTCGTCACGGAGCCGGGCGGCCAGCTCGAAGTGCAGGTCGCTGGCGGCCTGGTGCATCTGGGCGGTGAGCTCCTGGATGAGGTTGGCCAGGTCGCCGGCCGGCAGGTCTGCCCGGCTGCCGCCGGAGAGCCCCACGTCGGCGGCGAGCGCTCCCCGGCCCCCGGCCCCGCCGCGGCCCTTGCCACGGGACTGCGACCGGCCGCTGCCCAGCAGCGCCTCGGTGTCGGCGTCCTCACGCTCGAGCATGTCGGTGATGTCGGCGATCCTCTTGCGCAGCGGCTGCGGGTCGACGCCGTTCGCGCGGTTGTAGGCGATCTGCTTCTCGCGCCGGCGGTTGGTCTCGTCGATGGCCTCCTCCATGGAGGGGGTCATCTTGTCGGCGTACATGTGCACCTGGCCGGAGACGTTGCGGGCCGCGCGGCCGATGGTCTGGATCAGGCTGCGGGCCGAGCGCAGGAAGCCCTCCTTGTCGGCGTCGAGGATGCTCACCAGGGAGACCTCGGGCAGGTCCAGGCCCTCACGCAGCAGGTTGATGCCCACGAGCACGTCGAACTCGCCCAGGCGCAGCTCGCGCAGCAGCTCGACCCGGCGCAGCGTGTCGACCTCGGAGTGCAGGTAGCGCACCCGCACGCCCTTCTCGAGCAGGTAGTCGGTGAGGTCCTCGGCCATCTTCTTGGTCAGCGTGGTGACCAGGACGCGCTCGTCCTTGTCGGTGCGCTCGCGGATCTCGTGCAGCAGGTCGTCGATCTGGCCCTTGGTCGGCTTGAGGACGACCTCGGGGTCGACCAGCCCGGTGGGACGGATGATCTGCTCGACCACGCCGTCGCTCTTGGCCAGCTCGTACTGTCCCGGGGTCGCCGAGAGGTAGACCGTCTGCCCGATCCGCTCGAGGAACTCCTCCCAGCGCAGCGGCCGGTTGTCCATCGCGCTGGGCAGCCGGAACCCGTGGTCGACCAGGGTGCGCTTGCGGGACATGTCGCCTTCGTACATCGCGCCGATCTGCGGCACGGTCACGTGCGACTCGTCGATGACGAGCAGGAAGTCCTCGGGGAAGTAGTCCAGCAGGCAGTTGGGGGCCGACCCGCGCGGCCGGCCGTCGATGTGCAGGCTGTAGTTCTCGATGCCCGAGCACGAGCCCACCTGGCGCATCATCTCGATGTCATAGGTGGTGCGCATGCGCAGCCGCTGGGCCTCCAGCAGCTTGCCCTGCTTCTCGAAGGCCGCGAGCTGCTCCTCGAGCTCGAGCTCGATGCCCCGGATGGCCCGCTCCATGCGCTCGGGACCGGCGACGTAGTGCGTGGCCGGGAAGACGTACATCTCCTGCTCCTCGCGCACGATCTCGCCGGTGAGCGGGTGCAGGGTGTAGATCCGCTCGATCTCGTCACCGAAGAACTCGATGCGGATCGCGAGCTCCTCGTAGACCGGGATGATCTCGACCGTGTCGCCGCGCACCCGGAAGGTGCCGCGGGTGAACGCGAGGTCGTTGCGGGTGTACTGCATCTCGACGAACTTGCGCAGCAGCTGGTCGCGCTCGACCTCCTGGCCGACCTTGAGCCGGGCCATGCGGTCGACGTACTCCTGCGGCGTGCCCAGGCCGTAGATGCAGGACACCGACGCGACCACGATGACGTCCCGGCGGGTCAGCAGCGAGTTGGTCGCACTGTGGCGCAGCCGCTCGACCTCGTCGTTGATCGAGGAGTCCTTCTCGATGTAGGTGTCCGTCTGCGGGACGTAGGCCTCGGGCTGGTAGTAGTCGTAGTAGGAGACGAAGTACTCCACCGCGTTGTGCGGCAGCAGCTCGCGGAACTCGTTGGCCAGCTGGGCGGCCAGCGTCTTGTTGGGCGCCATGACCAGCGTGGGCCGCTGGACCTGCTCGATCAGCCAGGCCGTCGTGGCGGACTTGCCGGTGCCGGTGGCGCCGAGGAGCACGACGTCCTGCTCGCCGGCGTTGATCCGCCGGGCCAGGTCCGCGATCGCCTTGGGCTGGTCACCCGCAGGCTGGAACTCGGACTCGACGCGAAAGGGCGCCACGGTGCGCTGGAGGTCGGTGGTGGGCCGCATGCTCACACCGTAGACGCCTCCGCCGACAGGCCGGTATGCCGCGACACCCGTCCCCGGGAGCGCAGCGGAGGTCTGCGTCGTTGGGAGTGCATGAGAGCGCGCGCACCCGGGAGGCGCCGGGCCGCCGGACCGTGGTCGGCCACGTCCCTGGCGGCCCTGCTGCTGCTCGGACTGGTCGCCGCGTGCGACCCGGCCACGCCCTCGCCACACGCCGAGAGCGGCGGCACCACCGCCC
>NZ_DASVZH010000288.1:0-11392 GCF_036391795.1 Oryzihumus sp. | reverse complement strand
GTCGTGCCCGGCTCGGCCAAGGTCCGGCTGCAGGCCGAGGCCGAGGGCCTGGACGCGGTGTTCACCGAGGCCGGCGCCGAGTGGCGCCTCGCCGGCTGCTCGATGTGCCTGGGCATGAACCCCGACCAGCTCGCGCCAGGGGAGCGCAGCGCCTCGACGTCCAACCGCAACTTCGAGGGCCGGCAGGGCAAGGGCGGGCGCACCCACCTGGTCAGCCCGCTGGTCGCGGCCGCGACCGCCCTGCGCGGCACGCTGTCCAGCCCCGCCGACCTGAGCGCCTGAGGAGACCCGCCATGGAGCAGTTCACCACCCACACCGGCATCGGCGTCCCGCTGCGCCGCAGCAACGTCGACACCGACCAGATCATCCCGGCGGAGTACCTCAAGCGCGTCACCCGCACCGGCTTCGAGGACGGCCTCTTCGCGGCCTGGCGCCGCGACGAGACCTTCGTCCTCAACAACCCCGTGTATGCCGCGGGGTCGGTCCTGGTGGCCGGGCCCGACTTCGGGACCGGTTCCTCCCGGGAGCACGCCGTCTGGGCCCTGATGAACTACGGCTTCCGCGTCGTCATCTCCTCGCGGTTCGCCGACATCTTCCGCGGCAACAGCGGCAAGCAGGGCCTGCTCACCGCCCAGGCGAGCCAGGACGACGTCGAGCTGCTGTGGAAGCTGCTGGAGAACGAGCCCGGGGCGGAGGTGACCGTCGACCTGCAGTCGCGCACCATCACCGCCAAGGACGTCGTCGCGCCGTTCGAGGTCGACGACTACACGCGCTGGCGGCTGCTGGAGGGCCTGGACGACATCGGGCTCACCCTGCGCCACGAGGCCGAGGTGAGTGCCTTCGAGGCGACCCGACCGGCCTACAGGCCGAGCACGCTGGCGACCTCGACCGCCGGCTGAGCGGCCGGCCCCAATATCGCGAAAACCGTTCTGCCACAACACAACAACGGCCGTCGGCGCCCCCTCGCAGGGGGCGCCGACCCGTGTCCGGGGCGGGGTGACCGCGGCACCTCCGGACGGTCTGTGCAGGTCAGGGGCGGTCTCCAACCCCCTTCAAACACGTTGCGACACAACGAATCCGATGTTCCGTTTGTGGTGGACTCCACACTCCCGGAGGCCTAACGTCGTCTCCAAGTCGAGCACAGGCTCGGCCGCAGACCCGCCGGGCAAGGGGTCCGGCGCACATTTCCTCGGGAGGGGAAGACGTGAACAAGGGAGAACTGATCGACGCCCTTGAAGGGCGCCTCGGCAGCAAGAAGGCCGCGGCAGAAGCTCTCGAAGCGGTGCTCGACGTCATCATCCGGGCCGTCGCGAAGGGCGAGAAGGTCGGCATCACCGGCTTCGGCACCTTCGAGAAGGCGGCACGGGCCGCGCGTACGGGCCGCAACCCGCGCACCGGTGAGACCGTGAAGATCAAGAAGACCTCGGTGCCGAAGTTCAAGGCCGGCACGGCGTTCCGCACGGTGGTGGCCGACCCGCGTCAGCTGCCCAAGACCGCTGCGGCCGGCGCGCGTGCCGCTGCGGGCACGGCGGCCAAGGCCGGCACGGCGGTGGCCCGCAAGGCTGCCGGCGCGACGACCACCACCAAGGCGGCGGCCAGGAAGACCGCGACCAAGGCGGCTCCGGCCAAGAAGGCGGCCACCAAGACCGCGACCAAGGCGGCTCCGGCCAAGACGGCGAAGTCGGCCACCACCAAGGCTGCTCCGGCGAAGAAGACAGCCACCAAGACCGCGACCAAGGCGGCTCCGGCGAAGAAGGCGGCGACCAAGACCGCGACCAAGGCGGCTCCGGCCAAGAAGGCGCCCGCCAAGAAGGTCACCACGGCTCCGGCCACGAAGACCGCGGCCAAGAAGACCGCCACCAAGGCGGCTCCGGCAAAGAAGACCACGGCCCGGAAGGCCCCGGCCAAGAAGGCCTGAGCACTTCCGCCCAGCACGACGGGGCCGGCACCTGCGGGTGCCGGCCCCGTCGTGCTGGCCAGGGCCGAGGCGAGGGCTTCCGCGGGAAAGGCCCCGGGCGCTCAGCGGATGGGCTCTCCCTCGCCGATGCCGACGATCCACAGCCGGGTCAGGCGCTCCCCGTCGGTCGTGATGCTCAGCCGCTGCCCGGGACGGACGTGCCGCAGCCCACTGGCGTCGAAGACCTCGGCGTCGAAGGGGACCTCACGGCCGTCGTCGAGCAGCACGCTGCCCGCGCCGGTGGCGGGGTCGAAGCGGTGGACGCTGGCCTGCATGGGGCCAAGGCTAGTGCCGGCGCGAGGCCAGGACCTGCGCGGTGCGCGGACCGACGCCCAGCGACACCGCGCGCGCCAGGGCCACGTCGTCGTCCACGTCCGAGCGCAGGTGCGGCAGGTCCAGCTCCAGCCGGGTGTGGTCACGCTCATGGGCGTGCGCCGACCCGGAGCCGAACCGCGGGGTGAGCCACCCAGCCGCGTGCGCGGCGAGCAGCACGGTCCCGGTGCCGTCGGCGTCCGGGACGAAGCTGCGCTCGTGCTCGCAGCAGGCCGCCAGGGCCCGAGCCAGGTCCTCCGACCGCAGGGTGGGCAGGTCGCCCAGCAGCACCGCCGTGGGGCCCTCGGCGTAGCGCGCCTCCAGCTCCTCCAGCCCCGCGCGCACCGCGTCGTTGAGGCCTGAGCCCGGATCGGCGGTGACGTCGACGTCGCGCTCGCGCGCCCAGTCGCGGGTGAGCTCGTCGGAGGTGACGACCAGGAGGCGACCCACCGGCGTACAGGCATGGGCCGCCGTCAGGGTGTCGATCGCGAACGCGTGCGCCAGGTCGGAGCGGCGCAGCCCCGCCGGTGGGTGCAGCCGGCTCTTGGCCGACAGCTGGCCCTTGACCGGCACGACGACGCGCCACCGCTGCTGCTCTCCCGTGCTCATCATGGTGATCGTCTCAGCACGGCAGGCCGCCTCGACACCGACCCACGCCGACCGGGAAGATGGCCGCGACGGCCGCAACGAGCGGACGCGGGAAGGGCGGATCACTGGTGCGGCGGACACGACCTCGGAACAGGCTGCCCCTGGCCTACCGTTTCGCCGCGGGGCTGCTGCGCCCGACGATGATGCTGCTGACCCGGCACGAGTGGCGCGGCGCCGAGAACCTCCCGGAGACAGGCGGGTTCGTCGTCAGCCCCAACCACCTGTCCTACATCGACCCGATCGCGTTCGCGCACTTCCTCTACGACAACGGGCACCCGCCCTACTTCCTGGCCAAGGAGGGGGTCTTCCGCATCCCGCTGGTCGGCCGGCTGCTGCGCGCCGCGGACCAGATCCCCGTGCATCGCGGCACCTCCCATGCCGTCGAGGCCTTCCGTGCCGCCGTGATCGCCATCGAGGCGGGCAAGTGCGTGCCGATCTTCCCCGAGGGCACGCTGACGCGCGACCCCGGCCTGTGGCCGATGACCGGCCGCACCGGGGCCGCGCGCGTGGCCCTGACCACCCACTGCCCGGTGATCCCCGTGGCGCAGTGGGGACCGCAGGAGATCCTCGAGCCCTACGGGAGGCGACCGCGGTTCTTCCCCCGCAAGACGATGCACGTGTGGGCCGGACCTGCTGTCGACCTCAGCGACCTGTACGGTCAGCCACTCGACCGGGCAACCCTGCGCGAGGCGACCGACCGCATCATGGACGCGATCACCGGGCTGCTGGAGCAGATCCGGGGCGAGCGGGCCCCGGCCCAGCGTTTCGACGTGCGCGCGTCCGGGCTGCCCGAGACCGGCAACTTCCACCGGGCGCGACGTGAACCGCCCGCAGGAGCAGGAGGACAGGCATGACACGGGCCGCGGTATTCACCGCCGGCAGCTGGGGCACGGCCTTCGCGGCAGTGCTCGGGGACGCGGGCACGCCGGTGCGGATGTGGGCCCGGCGCCAGCAGGTCGTCGACCAGATCAACACCGAGCGGGTCAACCGCGACTACCAGCCCGACCTGGTCCTGCCCGACAACGTCTCGGCCACCACCGACCCGGCCGAGGCCGTCGAGGGCGCCGACCTCGTCGTGCTGTCGGTGCCGTCCCAGAAGCTGCGCGAGAACCTCGTCCACTGGGCCGACCTCATCCCGCGTGACGCCGCCGTCGTCTCGCTCATGAAGGGCGTCGAGCTCGGCACCACCAAGCGCATGAGCGAGGTCATCGCCGAGGTCGGCAAGGTCGAGCCGGAGCGGATCGCCGTGCTCTCCGGCCCCAACCTCTCCCCGGAGATCGCCGCCAAGCAGCCGGCGGCCAGCGTGGTGGCGTGCATCGACCACGCCGTCGCCGAGATGGTCGCCGACGCCTGCGCCGCGCCCTACTTCCGGCCCTACACCGCCACCGACGTCATCGGCACCGAGCTCGGCGGCGCGGTGAAGAACGTCGTCGCGCTGGCGGCCGGCATGGCCGAGGGCATGGGCATGGGTGACAACTCCAAGGCCTCGATCATCACCCGCGGCCTGGCCGAGACCACGCGGCTGGGCATCGCGCTGGGCGCCGACCCGGCGACCTTCTCCGGCCTGGCCGGGGTCGGTGACCTCATCGCGACCTGCATGTCACCGCTGTCCCGCAACCGCACCTTCGGGGTCAACCTCGGCAGGGGGATGACCGTCGAGGAGGTCATCGCCGTGACGAAGCAGACCGCCGAGGGCGTGAAGTCCTGCGAGGCGATCCTGGACCTGGCCCGCCACCACGGCGTCGACGTGCCGATCATCGAGAACGTCGCCGCGGTCGTGCACGACGGGCGCACGCCCGAGGAGGTCGTGCGCTCCCTGATGACCCGGCGGCTCAAGGCCGAGAAGCACTGACGGCCGGGTGCCTGCCCGCGGCAGGTAGCCGGAGCCGCCTTGGTCGGCCTAGTCCCATCGCAGGTTCTGCTCCTGCTCGTGCCATCAGATCCTGTCCGGGGGCAGGCGGTGCACGAGGTGGCGGGAGCGTGGCGCGATGGTCAGCGGGAGACGCCGGTCCAGGTCGACAGCACGGCTGATCGTCCTGGCCCTGGTCGTGGTGACGTGGGTGCTGGCCTCTCTCGTGTCGCCGCCCTTCCAGGCCGCGACCGTCGCGACGGCGGCGACCCGCCCCAACGTGCTGGTGGTCGTGACGGACGACCAGCTGGACGGCACCGTGACGCCCCAGGTCATGCCCAACCTGTACCGGGAGATGGTGCAGTCGGGCGTCGAGTTCACCAACGGGTTCGTCAGCAACTCCTGGTGCTGCCCGAGCCGGGCCAGCATCCTCACCGGCCAGTACAGCGGCCACAACGGGGTCTGGACGACCGGCGGGACGTGGGGGCTGAAGGCATGGCGTCCGCACGAGGGCTCCACCCTGGCCACCTGGATGCATGCCGCCGGCTACCGCACGGGCATCGTCGGCAAGTACATGAACGGGTTCGCGGCCGACGCCGCGACGACCTACACCCCGGCCGGCTGGGACACCACGGCCATCCCCATGGACCTGACCTACAAGGACGGGGCGGGCTTCTACAACTACGACCTGTGGGAGAACGGCCACGCCGTCCACTACGGCACCGCGCCGAACGACTACTCCACGCGGGTGTTCACCCAGAAGGCGCGGACCTTCATCGCGCCATCGAACGACACCAGGCCGTGGTTCCTCTACCTCGCCTACACGGCGCCGCACGGGCCCGGCGGCCCCGACCCGCTGGACACCAGTGCCGGCGCCGGTGTCACCTTCCCGATGCCGCCCAGCGTCTGCGAGAAGGACGTCAGCGACAAGCCGGCGTTCATCCGCTCCAAGCCGCTGTGCTCGATCACCCCGACGCAGTACTCGAACAAGATGCGGGACCAGCAGCTGCGGATGCTGGCCAGCGTCGACCGGGGCCTGGGCCAGGTGTTCTCCGACCTCAGGGCGAGCGGGGCGCTGGGCAACACCCTGGTGCTGTTCACCTCCGACAACGGCCACGAGCTGTGGGAGCACCGCGTGCGCGTCAAGGAGCTGCCCTACGAGGAGTCCATCCGGGTGCCCCTGCTCGCCCGCTGGGACGCCCTGGGCTCAGCCGCGGTCGGGACCCGCACCCAGCTCGCCCTCAACATCGACATCGCCCCCACCGTGGTGGAGGCTGCCGGTGTCGCCCAGCACGGCAGCTTCGACGGCGCGAGCCTGTTGCCCGCCATGGCCGGCGCCAGTGCCCCGTCGCGCCCGGACTTCCTGATCGAGCACAAGATGCTGAACAGCAACGACGAGGGCGGGCCGTCGTACTGCGGCGTCCGGACGCCGCGGTGGAAATTCGTCCTCTACCAGACGGGGGAGCGGGAGCTCTACGACCTCACCGCGGACCCGTACGAGCTGCGGAGCCTGCACCGGGACGCGGCGTACCGGACGACCATGGCCTCGCTCGAGGCGAGGGCGAAGCAGCTGTGCGCACCACCGCCGCCCGGCTGGACCCCGTGAGCGGAGCACAGCACCCGGTCGACCGGGTCAGGGCCCGTCAGGCCTGGCGCAGCGCCCGGTCCAGGTCGCGCCACAGGTCCTCGACGTCCTCCACCCCGACGGACAGGCGCAGCAGGTTCTCCGGGACGGTGAGCGGCTCGGTGCTGATCCGGCGGCGGCGCTCGACGAGGGACTCGACGCCGCCCAGGCTCGTGGCATGGGTCCACAGCCGGACCGTCGCGGACACCCGCTCGGCCGCCTCGGTGCCACCGCAGACCTCGATCGAGACGACGGCCCCGAACCCGGGGTAGCGCACCCGTTCGACCGCTGGGTGACCGCCGAGCCGCTCGGCGAGCACCGCCGCGTTGGCCGTGGCCCGCTCCACCCGCAGGTGCATGGTTCGCATCCCACGCAGCGCCAACCACGTCTCCACCGGGCCGGCGATCGCGCCGTGGATCAGCCGGTGGTGGGCCAGCCGTTCCTGCAGCTCGCGCCCGCGCTCCGTCGGTGCCGTCACGGTGGCGCCGAGGACCACGTCGGAGTGCCCGGAGAGGAACTTGGTCACCGAGTGCATCACCACGTCCGCGCCGTCGGCCAGCGGCTGCTGCACCAGGGGCGTGGCGAAGGTGTTGTCGCACACCACGACCGCGCCCCGCTCGTGCGCCGCGGCGACGAGTGCCGGGACGTCGGCGACCTCGAGCATCGGGTTGGTGGGGGACTCCACCCAGAGGAGGTCGGCCCCGTCCAGCGCCGCGACCACCGCCGCGGTGTCGCTGATGTCCACCCGGCGCACCTCCAGGCGACCCGCGTCGGCGAGGTCGCCCAGGATCGAGCCCGTGCCGTTGTAGGCGTGGGTCGGTGCCACGACCACCCCGCGCTCGGGTGCCAGGGACAGCGCGGCCGCCACGGCCGCCATACCGGAGGCGAACACGAGCGCGGTGCCGCCCTCAAGGGCGCCGAGCGCCTCCTCGAAGGCGCTCCACGTCGGGTTGCCGGCACGCGCGTAGTTGACCTCGCCGTCGGCGACGTAGGTCGAGGTGAGCTCCAGCGGGGCGTTGACGCCCGCGCCGGGGACCCGCGGCGGGCGTCCGGCGGAGACGAGAAGGGAGGCGGGGGCCAGGTCGTCGGGGTGAGTCGCGTCCACGGCCACACAGTAGGTCCGGGCCGGGGTCGGGTGTGTCGGCGGCCGTATGCCGGGCGGTAGGGTCACTCCTCGATGAGCGCCTCCGACATCGTCCCCAGCACCCCGTCCGCCGAGCCCCGCCGCAAGCCGCGCGTCGCCATTGTCTTCGGCGGCCGTTCCTCCGAGCACGCGGTCTCCTGCTCGACCGCCGCCGGCGTGCTGCGTGCGATCGACCGCGACGCCTACGACGTCCTGCCGATCGGGATCGCCAAGGACGGCCGCTGGGTCCTGGCCGCCGACGACCCCGACCGCCTCGCGCTCACCCCGGGGCGCACCCCCGAGGTCGACGACGCCGCCGACGGCGTGATCGTGCCCCTGAGCACCACCGACCGCAGCCTGGCCGTCCTCGAGCCCGGCCAGCCGCCGCGCGCGCTCGGCGACGTCGACGTGGTGCTGCCGCTGCTGCACGGCCCGTTCGGTGAGGACGGCACCCTGCAGGGCCTGCTCGAGCTCGCCGACATCCGCTACGTCGGCTCCGGCGTGCTGGCCTCGGCCGCGGGCATGGACAAGCACTACATGAAGGTCGTCCTGGCCGGTCACGGCCTGCCGGTCGGCCCCTACACCGTGATCACCGACAAGGCGTGGCGCCACGACCCGGCCGCGGCGCTCGACGCCGTGACCTCGCTGGGCTTCCCCGTCTTCGTCAAGCCGGCCCGCGCCGGCTCGAGCATGGGCATCACCAAGGTCAGCGCCAAGGAGGACCTCGAGGCCGCGATCGAGACCGCGCGCGAGCACGACCCCAAGGTCATCGTCGAGGCCGCCATCGTCGGCCGCGAGATCGAGTGCGGCGTGCTCGAGGGGCGCGACGGCGCTCCGACCCGCACCAGCGAGGTCGGCGAGATCGAGGTCGTCCAGGGTCACGAGTTCTACGACTTCGAGGCCAAGTACCTCGCCGAGGCCGACGTGGTGCTCGCCTGCCCGGCCGACATCCCCGCCGAGGTCTCTGACGAGGTGCGCCGCCTGGCCGCCGCGGCCTTCGACGCCTTCGGTTGCGAGGGCCTGGCCCGGGTGGACTGCTTCTGGACGTCCGGCGGCGACGTGGTCATCAACGAGATCAACACGTTGCCCGGCTTCACCCCGACCTCGATGTACCCGCGCATGTGGGCGGCCTCGGGCCTGGACTACCCGGCGCTGATCGACGAGCTGCTCCACCTCGCGCTGTCGCGCCGCACCGGCCTGCGCTGAGCCGGCCCGTCGCTCAGCGGCAGCGGTGGGTGCCCTGCGGGATCGCCTGCGCCGCAGCGGTGAACGCCGGCAGCAGCAACGGCTCGGGGGAGTAGGTCGAGGGCACCAGCACCTCGATCGCGGGGGTGCGCCCGTACGTCGTGAAGCGCACGCCGTCGCTGAGCCGGTGGGCCACCCAGTCCACCCCGGACACGTCGATGCACTGGTCGGTCGTGGGTCCCGGTGGTGCCACGCCGCAGCGGACGATCACGGCCGGGTCGCCCCAGGCGTGCACGGCGGGGGAGTGGGAGGTGGTGTCGACGGGCTTCTGGTTGCCGACCGTCGCCGGCCACTTCGCCGAGGCCGCGCGGCAGGCGGCCGAGGAGGCCTCGGGCGGCGCGGTGACCTCCACGCCGCGGGAGCAGGCCGGCAGCACGAGGACGAGCACCAGCGCGGACAGCGTTGCCGCACAACGCGTATGGCGGCCGGGTCGCCTCACGCGACCGGCCGCCATACGAGGGTGCTGCTCTGCGCTCAGACGTGCACGACCGTGCACGTGAGGGTGCGGGTGATCCCCGCGACGTCCTGGATCTTGGCGATGACCAGCTTGCCGAGCTCGTCGACGTTGCGGGCCTCGACGCGCGCGATGACGTCGTAGGGACCGGTGACGTCCTCGGCCAGGGTGACTCCGGAGATGCCGGCGATCGCCTCGGCGACGGTGGCAGCCTTGCCCACCTCGGTCTGGATCAGGATGTAGGCCTGGACCACCACGATGCCTCCAAGGGTTGGCCGGGGCGCACGCGCGCCCCGAGGAAACCGTGCCGGGGCCGGCGCGGCCCGGACATCGCAGACGCTACCGTGCCGGTGCAGGTTTCGTCCCAGCAGGAGGCAACGAGTGGTCAAGGATCCCAACGGTTCCGAGGGTCCGACCCTGGCGCAGGTGAGCGAGTCCGAGCTGCTCGAGGGCATCTTCCCGCTGCTGCCCGGTGGCCACGGCGTGCTGCTCGGCCCGGGCGACGACGCCGCGCTCGTCGCCGCACCGGACGGGAAGGTGGTGGCCACGACCGACGCGATGGTGCGGGACCGTGACTGGCGCGACGACTGGTCCACCGGCGCCGACGTGGGGGCCAAGACGGTGGCGCAGAACCTGGCCGACGTCGCCGCGATGGGCGCGGTGCCCACCGGGCTGCTGGTCACGCTCATCGCCGACCCGGCCACGCCGCTGGCCTGGGTGCACGACTTCGCCACCGGGCTGGCCGAGGCGGCCCGTGAAGCCGGCGCCCCCGTCGTCGGGGGAGACCTGTCGTCGGCCCCGCCCGGGATGCTCGTCGTGTCGGTGACCGCCCTGGGTGACCTCGAGGGGCGCGAGCCGGTGCTGCGCTCGGGCGCACGCCCCGGCGACGTCGTCGCGGTCGCCGGCAGCCTCGGACGCTCGCACGCGGGCTGGCGGCTGCTGGAGCGTGGTGAACCCGGCCGGGCCCCGGAGCTGGTGGACTACCACCGCCGGCCGCGACCGGCATACCGGCAGGGGCCCCTGGCCGCCGAGGCCGGCGTGCACGCGATGCTCGACCTCAGCGACGGGCTCGTGCGCGACGCCGGCCGGGTCGCCCGGGCGAGTGGGGTCGGGGTCGACCTGAGCCGGGAGGCGCTTCAGCCCGACGTCGCGGCGCTGGCCGGTGCGGTGGGGGAGGGCACGGCGTGGGAGTGCGTGCTCACCGGCGGCGAGGAGCACTCGCTGCTGGGCTGCTTCCCCGCGCACGTGCCGCTGCCGCACGGGTGGCGCCGGGTCGGCGCGGTCGTCGCCGGCGAGGGGGTCACCCTCGACGGTCAGGCCCAGGGCGCCGGCGGCTGGGACCACTTCGCGGGTTGAGCCGGCCCGCAGGCATGACAAGAGCCGGCCCCTGGGGGACCGGCTCGTGTCGGTGTGCCTGGGTCAGGCGGCAGGACGCTGGGTCAGCGCTTGACCTTGCCGGCCTTGAGGCACGAGGTGCAGACGTTGAGACGCTTCGGGGTCACACCGGCCGCGCCCACCAGAGCCTTCACGCGCTGGATGTTGGGGTTCCAGCGACGCTTGGTGCGGCGGTGCGAGTGCGAGATGTTGTGACCGAAGCCCGGTCCCTTGCCGCAGACATCGCAGTTGGCAGCCACGGGTGATCTCCTGAACTCGTTTGATACATCGGAAGTACGGGTGCTCCCCGAGGGCAGCGCTCGATGGTGAGCCGACCCGGGGAACCGGTCAAGAGTAGCCGAGGCTGACCCTGCGACCAAAATGCCCCACCCGGGCCGCGTGGGACGCTCGGCGTGCCACCGGCGGGCGGGAGCCCATCGTCGCACAGCCCCGCTACCCTCACGGCTGATGAGGAGGTGTGCATGAGCGAGGTCGGGCCCGGTCCCGAGAGCCGGCTGGCGCGCATCGACGCGGTCGCCGCGCGCCGGTGGGCCGTGACGGCGCGGGCTGCCCTCGCGGCCCGGCGCAGCGAGCTCGACGCGCTCAACGTCTTCCCCGTCCCCGACGGTGACACCGGCACCAACCTCTACCTCACCCTCGATGCCGCCCTCGACGCGGCGCGTTCGGAGCGCATCGCCGCCGCCGAGGGGGTGCGGTCGCTGGCCGCCGATGCCGCGTCGCTCGCGCGCTCGACGCTGCTCGCCGCCCGCGGCAACTCCGGCGTGATCTTCAGCCAGATGGTCCGG
>NZ_DASVZH010000287.1:0-10049 GCF_036391795.1 Oryzihumus sp. | reverse complement strand
CCTCGGGGTCGATGACCACGAGCGTGGGCCACGCGCGGGCGGTGTAGGCCTTCCACGTCACCAGCTCGGGGTCGTCGAGGACCGGGTGGTGCACGGCATACCGCTCGACGGCGGCGACCAGGGCGTCCGGGTCGGCCTCGTGCTCGAACTTGGGCGAGTGCACCCCGACGAGGACGAGGGAGTCGGCGTACTTCTCCTCCAGCGGGCGCAGCTCGTCCAGGACGTGTAGGCAGTTGACGCAGCAGAACGTCCAGAAGTCCAAAATACATAGACGACCCCGGAACTCCTCGATTGAGTAGGACTTGCCGCCAGTATTGAGCCAGCCCCGCCCCGTGAGTTCTGGGGCGCGAACGCGGACGCGAGAACGCATGCCGAGAGCGTACGCGTCCCCGGGCGCGCCTCGGACTCGCGCCCTACCCGCCGCCGGACCTGCGCAGGTGCCTGCCAACGCCCGCGCCGGGGTGAAGCGCACGGGCGACATAGTCGGCAACCCATTCAGAAGTGACATCGTCGTGCCAAGATTCCGGGATGGAGACAACGAAGCCGGGACCTTGGCGCCCGTCGGGACCAGGTCGATGCAACCAGGGATGTGCTCGTAGTCGGTGACGCCGACGCGGTAGACGGGAGACGTGACGACGACGCGGTCGCCGTGGGCGAAGGTGTGCATGGGGTGTTCCCTCTCTCTGTGGCGGCCGCGCGGCCGTCACAGAGAGAGGGATGGGCCCCGAGGTCGGGAGCTGCTCATGAGCGCCGGAGAGGGGCGGCGAGGCACCTTGGTGCGGCGAAAGTGACGAAGTGACGGAAGTTCCTTCACTTCCTATTCCTTTCGTAGAGAGAGATCTCTTTAAGCGGGGAATAGAGAGTGACGGTTCTTTAATCACTTCGTCACTCTGGGGCCTAGGACGGCGACGTCACGGGCTCCTCCGGCGCTCCTCCGGCGTCGATGCGCTGCGCGCCAGCCGGGGTCGTGCCTCCAGGCGGGCTTACCCAATGGATGAGCACGCGCTCGCCGGGATAGAAGCGGACGCCACGGCCGGGGGCGCGGGTGATGGTCACGCGGTCGATGGCGAGGGCCAGGAGGCTACGGCGCTCCTCGACCGGCAGGGGATCCCATGCCTCGCGGCTCTGCGTCATGTCGAGAAGCGGCGTCATGTCGCCCTCCGGGTCCGGAAGCATCGCCAGAGCGGCCCGGGCGTCGGCCACGCGGACGCGGAGAGGCGGGAGCCGATGTGCCGCCTCCTCCGCCGTGAGGATGCCAGCGGCGGCGAGGTCTATGACGCGCTGGAGGTCGGCCTCGAAGCGCGCGAGCACCTCCGCGAGGCGGTTTCGTTCGGTCACGGCCTCGGGGTCCACGCGCGCCGCCCATCGACGGGCGACCTCGGCGACGAGCTCGACGCGATGCGGGTCTTCGGCCTCGTCCTCCGGGTCGATGGCGAGGCGGCGGAGGAAGGTGTCTACCACGGCGTCATCGGTCCGGGTCTCGGGCGCCGTGAAGCCCGGGCACGTCGTGCCAGCCTGCGCCGAGGCGCATCCGTAGGAGCGGTGTCCGTTGCGGCTTCCCGTCACGCGGGCGATGCGCTCGCATGAGGCGCACCTCACGAGGCCGCGGAGGAGCGTCGGGCGGCCGCCGTCGAGCGGGCCTCGACGACCGCGGCCCAGGTCGTCGCGGCGCTCGTCCACGAGGGCGAGAATCTGCGCCCGCTCGGCCTCCGTGATGACGCCAGCGCCGACGGAGACCGGGAGCCCGTCGGCGTTCAGGTAGACATCGGCGACGGTCGCCCAGTTGCCCGAGGGGAGTTTGCGCCGGAGCGACTGGAGGCCTGCGAAGCCCGGAGACTTCAGGAGCTCGCGGATGGTTGAGGAGCGCCACTCGCCGCCGCGCGAGGCAGGGACGTCCTCGGCATTGAGGCCCTTGGCAATGAGGTACGGGGAGCGACCGGCGAGGGCCTCGTCGGCGATGCGACGGGCGAGGGCGTAGGTCTCCGGATCGCGCTCCAGCGTCCCGTCCTCGGCGCGGCGGAGGCCGAGGGGAGGCTTGCCGCTCTGCCACTTGCCGTTATCGCGGGCAAAGCGTCGGGCGCGAGAGACGCGCTCGGAGAGCTTCTCGGCCTCCTCGCGGGCAACCTCGGCCCGAACGATGAGGGACAGGCGGGCGCGCTCGTCGCCCGTGTCCGTGCCGTCCACGCCGAGAACGCGGCGGTTCTTCCCAACATGGCGCTCGGCGAGTTCGCCCGCCTCGACGGCGCCCTTGCGCGTCGCGCGGTCGAGGCTCCAGACGATGAGCGTGCGGAACTCCTCGCCGCCGTCGAGGTCGCGGAGGGCCTCCTCCCAGACCGGGCGGGCCTTGCGGGAGTGGCGGCTCGCGCCCGTGCCCTCGCGCTCGGCGTAGACGCGGACGACCCGCAGGCCGACGCGGGAGGCGAGGGCTCGGCAGTCGGCCTGCTGCTCGCGCATGGAGCGGCCGAGGCGGTGCGTGTCCTTCGAGTTCTTGTGAGAGCGGCGTACGTAGATCGCCGCGGCCGCGTCGGGCGCCGAGTGGTGCGTGGTCATGGACGCACCGTATAGGAGTTACTCCTAGTAGCGGGACTTGCAGAAGTCCAGGACCACGACCCGGCCGCGCAGGTCGGCCAGGGACAGGTCCGTGCCGCCGGTGTTGAGCCAGCCGCGGCCGGCAAGCTCGGGGGCGCGGACGCGCAGGCGCCTGGTGACCGTGTCGCTCATGCGCGCTGGAACGGCAGTCGGCGGTCGCGCAGGACCGGGAAGCTCTCGCGGTAGTCGTCGACGGAACTCATGTCGACCTCAACACTGAGCACCTGCTCCCCGCTTCCCGCCACGGCCAGGACATCGCCTGTGGGAAGGACCACCTGGCTGTGCCCGCCCATCTCGTGCCCGGCGTGCGTGCCGGCGGTGTTGCACGCGACGACGACGCACTGGTCCTCGATCGCGCGGGCGTGTGCCAGCAGCGTCCAGTGCCGCACCCGGGCCATCGGCCAGGCGGCGGGGATGACGAACATCGTCGCGCCGGCGTCGACCTGGGCGCGGTACAGCTCGGGGAAGCGCAGGTCGTAGCAGGTGGACAGGGCCGCGCGGGCCGCCGGACCGCCCGCGCCGTCGGGCACGTCCACCAGGGCGAGCCGGTCGCCGGCCTCCATGAGCTTGGGCTCCCCGGCGCCGAAGCCGAAGCGGTGGATCTTGCGGTATGCCGTGACCAGGGCACCGTCGCGGTCGAACACCAGCGAGGTGTTCCACAGGTCCTTGCCCTCCGGGCCGCGCCGGCCGTCGGCCGGACGCTCCACGATCGAGCCGGCGTGCAGCATGACCCCCGCCTCGCGCGCCGCGGCGGCCATCGCCTGCGCCACGGACCCGTCGACGGCCTGGGCCCGCTCCTCCCACGCCGGGTAGTCGAAGCCCCCGGCGGACCAGAGCTCGGGCAGGACGACGAGGTCGTGGCCGGCCTGGGCGCGCACCATCGCAGCCACCCGCTCGGTGCGTTGCTCGACGCTCTCCTCGTCGCCGTAGGCCAGCTGGATCACGGCAATGCGCATGTCAGTCTCCCTGCGTCGGGGCTGGGTCGGGTTCGGCGGTGACCTCCGGGTCGGCGGCGGGCCCGGTCGTGCCGGGGCCGGGGCGTGGCGCAGAGGAGCGGGTGTGCGCGGCGCGGGCGGCGGCCAGCCGGGCGTTGTAGGCCCGCAGCTCGGCGTCGTCGTCGCGGTCGGCCTGGCGGTCGCGGCGCCGGGCCTCGGCGGTGTCCGAGCGCACCCAGGCGGCCGCGACGAGCAGGGCGAGGATGAGCGTCGGCAGCTCGCCGACGGCCCAGGCGATCGCGCCGCCGTTGCGCTGGTCGGCCAGCAGCTGCTCCTCGCCGAGCAGGTGCAGCTGGTGGAAGAAGTCGGGCGCCAGCAGCGTGGTGCCCGTGGTCAGCGCCACCCCGAAGAACGCGTGGAACGAGATCGTCGCGAACAGGACCAGCAGCCGCATGGACGGCGGCCACCGCCGCGGCCCGGGGTCCACCCCGACGAGCACCCACGCGAACAGGTAACCGGCCAGCAGGAAGTGCACGGTCATCAGCACGTGCCCGGTGTGGGTGCGCAGGGACAGCTCGAACAGCGGCGTGAAGTAGAAGAGCACGAGACTGCCGAAGAAGATGGCCGCCGCGACGACCGGGTTGCCGAGGACGTTCAGGTATCGCGAGTGGACCAGCCCCAGCAGCAGCTCGCGCGGTCCGAGGGTCTTGTCGGAGCGGGCCGGCAGGGCACGCAGCGCCAAGGTCACCGGGGCGCCCATGACCAGCAGGATCGGCACGGCCATGGACACGACCATGTGGTAAGTCATGTGCGCCGAGAAGAGCACCATCCCGTAGACCATCGGGGCGCCCTGCGTGCTGTAGAGGAACACCAGCCAGCCGGCCACCCACAGGACCGTGCGGCCGAGGGGCCAGCGGTCACCACGGCGCCGCAGCCGGACCACGCCCGCCAGGTAGAGGCCGACCGCCACGAGCGCGAGCGAGAGCCACAGCCACTCGACCCGCCAGACCGTGAGCCACGCGTCCGGGGCCACGGGCATCGGCGGCGCCGGGTAGCCGGTCAGGGACAGGGCCGGCGAGACGTTGCCCTGGGGGCTCTGCGGCACGGGCGGGGCGCTGCGGGAGAGCGCCGTGGCCAGGCCGAAGGCCGCACCCATGACCACCAGCTCACCGAGGGCGAGACGGACGAACAGGCCGGTGGCGGCCGGGTCGGCACCGAGCCGGCCGACGACCCGGCGCCGCTGCTGCCAGCCGGCCGCGCCGAGCAGCACCAGGGCCACGGTCTTGCCGATCACCAGCGCGCCGTAGGAGGAGGCCAGGCCGCTGAACGAACCCACCCGCAGCCACGCGTTGAGCGCCCCGGAGACGGCCACGATGGCGAAGCACCACCCGGCCAGGGTGGAGTAGCGGCGCACGCTTACCGGCAACGCCTTGCCCAGCAGCGGGCGCAGCACGACCAGGCCGAGCAGGCCGCCCACCCACAGCACCACGCCGAGCAGGTGCGCCCCCAGGGAGTTCACGGCCGTGTCGTGGTCAGTGGACCCTGCCGCGTGCCCGGCCAGGGCCAGCGGCAGGACGGCGAGCAGGCTGAGCAGGGCCAGTGCCACCATCGCGGCACGGGTCCGGGCCAGCGCCGCGCCGGTGGCCACGACCAGCACGAGACCGATGCTGATCGCGGCGGCGCGCAGCACGTCGATGCTGAACACGAAGGTCTGCAGCTGCTCCCCGAAACCGGGGTCGCTGACCCGCACGCCGGCCAGGTCGGCGAAGGAGAAGACCAGGCCGACCAGGCCGGCGACCGCCCAGACGGTCGCGGACACGGCCGCCCAGCGGGTCGCGGTCAGCCGCCGGGAGGTGCTGCGCGACTCCGGCACGATGAACGCGGCCAGCACGAGCAGGCCCACGGTGAGGGCAGCCGCGAGGTCGTGGACGACCCGCACCAGGACGACACCCCAGCGCACCAGGGCACCCGGGTCGGGCAGCCCGGGGACGGGCGCGGCCACGGCGCCACCGAGGACCGCCGCGGGGACAGCGACCGCGAGCGCCGCGACGACGACGAGCACCAGCGGTGCCCGGGCGGGCGTCTGCGGGTCGGACTTCCGGGTGGCCATGGGGTCCAGCCTAAGTAGGGTGACGCCATGCCCATGCACCCGGCAGCACCCTCCGACCTGCACGGCCTCGTCGAGGCGTTCGCCCAGACGGGCCAGGCCGTGGTCGACCTCGGCCGCTCGTGCAGCGAGGAGGACTTCCTCCGCGAGACCGAGTGCCCGGGCTGGACGGTCAAGGACCAGATCTCGCACGTCGCCGGCGTCGAGGCCTGGCTGGAGGGGCACCGCGACCCCCGGGTCGACGTGCCGCCCTACGAGCACGTCCGCAACGAGCTCGGCCAGAAGGTCGAGTCCGCGGTCGAGGTGCGGCGCGGCCGCAGCGGCCAGGACGTGGTCTCCGAGCTCGAGCACGTGCTGCCCCAGCGCCTCGCGACGCTGCGCAGCCCCGGGCTGACCGACTCCAGCATCATCCCCGGACCGTTCGGACCCGAGCGTGCGGCCACCGTCGCGCTCATGCGGGCCTTCGACGTCTGGGCGCACGAGCAGGACATCCGCACCGCCCTCAACCGCCCGGGCAACCTGGACTCCCCCGCGGCGGCGGTGTTCGTCAACGCCGCCCTGATCCAGCTGCCCAGGCTGGTGGCGCGCAAGGCCGGCCTCGAGCCGGGCAGCACGGTGATCCTCGACGTGACCGGCCCGGTGGTCGCCCGGGCCGGGGTGCGGGTGGACACCGGTGACGACGGCCGGCCGCACGGGCACGCGATGTTCTCCGGCGAGCACGTCGACGAGACCGTGCCCCACCTCGAGGGCCCCACGGTCAGCATCAGCATGTCGACCGACGCCTTCACCCGCCGCGCTGCCGGGCGGCGTGCGGTGGCGGACACGGCCTACGCCGTCGTCGGGGACGAGGCGATGGCTCGCCGCGTGCTCGAGGCCCTCGTCGTCACCCACTGAGGTCACCGCCCCCCGCCCGCCCCGGCGAGGGTGAGGCGCGCCTACGCCTTTTTAGTTGTTTGCGCCATGCAACTGTCGTGTGATACTTGTATGCCGCAAGCAAGTTTCGTGCGATCAAAGGGGGGTCCGATGGCGATCAGCCATGAGGCCGCCAACCAGCTCGGCGCGGACCTGGTCCGGGTCATGAAGCTCTTCCACGCGATGCGCCAGCACGCCCCGCGGCTGCACCCGGCCGTGGACGCCACCGCCTACCCGGTGCTGTTCACGCTTGAGAGCGGCCCGAAGCGGGTCTCCACCCTGGCCGACTGCGTGCACTCGGACGTGTCCACGGTCAGCCGGCAGGCCTCGATGCTGGCCCAGCACGACCTGGTCGAGAAGCTTCCCGACCCGGACGACCGGCGGGCGGCGATGCTGTCGCTGACCCCGGCCGGCAAGGCCCTCATCGAGCGGTTCCGCACCCAACGGGGGGAATGGTTCCGCAGCATGCTGCAGGACTGGACCGAGGCCGAGGCCGAGCAGTTCACCGCACAGCTCGACCGGTTCGCGGGGGCCCTGGAGTCCTCGCGCGACCAGATGATCAAGCACTTCGCCGACGCCATGAGTGGCGTCCACACCACAGCCAGCAAGGAGCAGTAATGGCGTCCGCCACTCCTGCGACAGCGACCGCCACCGACGGGCCGCTGACGCACAAGCAGATCCTCACCATCCTCGTCGGCCTGCTCATGGGCATGTTCCTCGCCGCCCTCGACCAGACCATCGTCGCCTCGGCGATGCGCGTCATCGCCGACGACCTCAACGACCTTGCCGGGCAGGCCTGGGTCACCACGGCCTACCTGATCACCTCGACGATCGTCACGCCGCTGTACGGCAAGCTCTCCGACATCTACGGCCGCAAGAAGTTCTTCGTCACGGCCATCACGATCTTCATCATCGGGTCGATCCTGTGCGCCTTCGCCACCTCGATGCCCATGCTGGCCGCGTTCCGCGCCGTGCAGGGCCTCGGCGCCGGTGGCCTGTTCTCGCTGGCGCTGGCGATCATCGGTGACATCGTCCCGCCGCGCGAGCGCGCGAAGTACCAGGGCTACTTCCTGGCCGTCTTCGGCACCTCCAGCGTCCTCGGCCCGGTCATCGGCGGCTTCTTCGCCGGTGCCGACACCATCCTGGGCATCACCGGCTGGCGCTGGGTCTTCCTCGTGAACGTGCCGATCGGCATCGCCGCGCTGTTCGTCGTCGCCCGCACCCTGCACCTGCGCCACACCCGGCTCGACCACCGCATCGACTGGTGGGGCGCGGTGGCCCTCACCGTCGGCCTCGTCCCGCTGCTCATCGTCGCCGAGCAGGGTCGCGGCTGGGGCTGGGGCTCGGCCAGCTCGATCGCCTGCTACGTCATCGGTGGCCTCGGCGTCATCGCCTTCTTCCTCATCGAGCGGGCGATGGGCCACGAGGCGCTGCTGCCGATCTACCTGTTCCGCATCAAGACCGTGGGCGTGGCCTCCATCGCCTCGGTCGTCCTCGGCATGGGCATGTTCGGTGGCCTCGTCTCGCTCCCGCTCTACCTGCAGATCGTCAAGGGCGCGACGCCGACCCAGGCCGGCCTCATGCTGGTCCCGATGACCCTCGGCATCATGTCCGGGTCGATCATCTCCGGTCAGGCCATCTCCCGCACCGGCCGCTACCGGCACTTCCCGATCATCGGCTCGGCCCTGCTGGTCATCGGCCTGTTCATGTTCCACTACGTCGCCTACGACACCCCGCTGTGGCAGGTCATGGTGCTGATGGTCGTCTTCGGCCTGGGCCTCGGCTTCAACATGCAGCCGCTGACCCTCGCCGTGCAGAACGCCGTCTCCCCGCGGGAGATCGGCGTGGCCACCTCCTCGGCCACGTTCACCCGCCAGATCGGCGGCACGCTCGGCACCGCGATCTTCCTGTCGATCCTGTTCTCCTCGGTGCCGATCAAGCTCGCGGAGGCCTTCCGGGTCTACTTCCCGACCCCGGACTTCCAGGCGGCCCTGCGCAACCCGACCGGCAACGCGGCGGCCAACGCCAACGTCATCGCGGCGCTCAAGAGCCGGCAGTCCGGCGGCAGCGGCAGCGGCGCCAACCCGCTGAGCGACTCCTCGTTCATCCAGCAGATCGACCCCCGCCTGGCCAAGCCGTTCCTGGTCGGCTTCTCCGAGGCCATGGACCGGGTGTTCCTGGTCGGCTCCGCCGTGATGGTCGTGGCGTTCATCGTGCTGTGGTTCCTGCCGCACGTGGAGCTGCGCAGCGGCTCGTCCTACTCCGAGCGGGGCAAGAGCGACGCCCAGGACGCGGAGGCTGCCGCCGCGGTGCCGCCGATCGCGCACTGAGCGGGGGCGCGCCCGGAGGTGACGGGCGCGCCATACCGGCCCTGACACGACGAAGCGGGCGGTGGGACCAGGTCCCACCGCCCGCTTCGCGTTGCTGCGCGGGTCTGCTCAGCCCCAGACGAGGCCCTTGCTCGGGTCCTCCAGGACGGCCGCGACGTCGGCCAGGAACCGCGAGCCGAGGTCACCGTCGACCAGGCGGTGGTCGAAGGACAGCGCCAGCTGGGTGACCCAGCGCGGCTTGACCTTGCCCTTGACGACCCACGGCATCTGGCGCACCGCGCCGAAGCACAGGATCGCGGCCTCACCCTGGTTGAGGATCGGCGTGCCGTTGTCGACGCCGAACACGCCCACGTTGGTGATCGTGATCGTGCCGCCGGTCATGTCGGCCGGGGGCGTGCGACCCTCGCGGGCCGTCGACACCAGCGCCGCCATGGCATCGGCCAGCTGCCGCAGGGACATCTGGTCGGCGTCCTTGATGTTCGGCACGATCAGCCCCCGCGGGGTGGCTGCCGCGATACCGAGGTTGACGTAGTTGGCGATGGCGATCTCGCCGGCCGCCTCGTCCCAGCGCGCGTTGATCTCGGGGTTGCGCCGCGCCGCGAGGAGCAGAGCCTTGGCCACGATCAGCAGCGGGCTGACCTTGACGTCACGGAACTCGCGGTCCTCGCGAAGCCGGTCGACCAGCTTCATCGTGCGCGTCACGTCGACCGTGATGAACTCGGTGACGTGCGGGGCGGTGAACGCCGAGGCCGAGACGGCCTGGGCGGTCATCTTGCGCACCCCCTTGATCGGGACCCGGGTCTCGCGCTCGCCCGAGCGGGCGAACACCGGGGCCTGGTATGCCGGGGCGCCGGCTGCCGGGGCAGCCTCCGCCGCGGTGGGGCCGCCGGCGACGTGGGCCTCGACGTCGGCGCGGGTGATGATGCCGCCCTCGCCGCTCGGGGTGACCTGGGTCAGGTCGATGCCGAGGTCCTTGGCCAGCTTGCGCACCGGCGGCTTGGTCAGCGCCCGGGCCTGGCCCAGGCTCCGGCCGGGAGCAGCCGGAGCAGCGGCAGCGGGAGCGGCCGCAGCCGGGGCGGCCTGGGCCGTCATGGACGGGGCAGCCGCCGGGGCCGGGGTGGTGCCACCCTTGCGGGGGCGGCGCTTGGCCTCGGTCTGCTTGACGCCGTAGCCCAC
>NZ_DASVZH010000286.1:0-27545 GCF_036391795.1 Oryzihumus sp. | reverse complement strand
ACCTGCTTGCCGTCCTGGATCGCCTTGAACGCCGCCCGCACCGCGATCTCGGTCTTGCCGTAGCCGACGTCGCCGCAGATGAGGCGGTCCATCGGCACCGAGCGCTCCATGTCGACCTTGACCTCGTCGATGCTGCTCAGCTGGTCGGGGGTCTCGACGTAGGCGAAGGCGTCCTCGAGCTCGCGCTGCCACGGGGTGTCCGGCCCGAACGCGTGGCCCTGGGTGGCCATGCGGGCGCTGTAGAGCCGGATCAGCTCGCCGGCGATCTGCTTGACGTGCTTCTTGGCCCGGCTCTTGGTCCTGGCCCAGTCGGCGCCACCGAGCTTGTTCAGCGTCGGGGCCTCGCCGCCGACGTAACGGGTGACCTGGTCAAGCTGGTCGGTCGGCACGGAGAGCCGGTCGGCGGGCTGGCCGCGGCGGCTGGAGGCGTACTCGATGACGAGGTACTCGCGCGTGGCGCCGCCGACGGTGCGCTGCATCATCTCCACGAACCGGCCCACGCCGTGCTGCTCGTGGACGACGAAGTCGCCGGGGCGGAGCTGGAGGGGGTCGACCATGTTGCGGCGGCGCGAGGGCATCCGGCGCATGTCCCTGGTGGTGCTCCCCTGGCCCGGCTGGCCGGTCAGGTCGGCCTCGGTGACCACGGCCAGCCGGGCCCCGGGCAGCACGAAGCCGCGGCCGAGGGCGCCGGTGGTGACGTGGACCAGCCCCGGTGACAGGTCGTCGGCGCCGTCCTCCAGCCGGCTGGGCACGTCGTGCTCGGCGAGCACCTCGTTGACCCGCTTGGCCAGGCCGTGCCCCTCGGTCACGACGAGCGTGTGCCAGCCCTCGGACGCCCAGCGCCGCAGGTCGCCCACCGCCGCCCCGGTGTCACCGCGGTAGGCCTCGACGTCGGAGGAGCCGACGGTGACGCGCTCGCCGGGCAGGTCGTCGTCGGCGAACTCGGCCAGCTCCTCGTCGGAGGCGAAGGAGGTGAGCGACCACCACGGACGACCGGTGGCGAGGGCGTGCTCGCGCACCTGGGCCAGGGACCAGTAGGACGCGGTGCCGAGGACCCCCTGCAGGTCGACGGGCACGGCGTTGCCGGCGGCGGCGTTGGCCCAGCTCGCCTCGAGAAACTCGGCGCTGGTGGCGACGAGGTCGTGTGCCCGGGTGCGCACCCGCTCGGGGTCGACCAGCACGACCTGGGTGCCCGGGCGCAGCACGTCGAGCAGCGACTCCATGCCGTCGACGAGCGCCGGGGCGAGGGACTCCATGCCCTCCACGGCGATGCCCTCGGCCAGCTTGCCGAGCATGTCCGCGACCCCGGGCAGCTGCTCGGCCAGGGCGGCGGCGCGCTTGCGGACCGACTCGGTCAGCAGCACCTCGCGGCACGGCGGCGCCCACAGACCGTGCTCGGCGACCTCGAGGCTGCGCTGGTCGGCGACCTTGAACCAGCGGATCTCCTCGACCGTGTCGCCCCAGAACTCCACGCGCACCGGGTGCTCCTCCGTGGGCGGGAACACGTCGAGGATCCCGCCGCGGACGGCGAACTCGCCACGCCGCTCGACCAGGTCGGTGCGGGTGTAGGCAGCCGCCGCGAGCGCTTCGACGACCTCCTCCAGCGGCGCCTCCTGGCCCGCGGTCAGCGCGACCGGGGCCAGCTCGGCGAGGCCGGTGACCAGGGGCTGCAGCAGCGCGCGCACCGGGGCGACGACCACGTCGACCACGCCGTATGCCGGGTCGGCCGGGTCCGGGTGCGCCAGCCGCCGCAGGACGGCCAGGCGTCGCCCGACGGTGTCGCTGCGCGGCGAGAGCCGCTCGTGCGGCAGCGTCTCCCAGGACGGGAACTCGGCGACCCGCTCCGCGGGCAGGAAGCAGCGCAGGGCGGAGGCGAGGTCCTCGGCCTCGCGGCCGGTGGCTGTCACCGCGAGGACGGGGTGGCCCGTGCCCCCGCCGGCCCCCGCGAGGGCGGCGAGCAGTGGCGGACGGGCACCCGCCGCCACCGCCACGTCGACGACCCGCTCGCCGGTGTCGGCCGCGGCCAGGGCGGCCCGGACGGGCGCGTCGGTGGTGAGGACGTCGAGCAGGCTGGTGAGGCTCATGGCTCCTGCAGGGGTGCGGTGGACAGCACGAAAGCCCCACTTCCGGTGGAAGCGGGCGTTCTTCAGGGTACGACTGCCACCCGACACCGTCGCACGGGAGCGGATTTGGCCGACTGCGAGACGGGGCGCGGTGCCCGTCCTTACCGTGGAAGGCGCGGGCACAGGGGGCCACGTCCGGGAACCCGGGCGCGGCTGACCCCGCGGGATGGAGCCGCGCCGTGCCCGACGACCCGACGACCCCACCGGAGGCCACCGCGCCGCAGGTGGACCTCGACCCGGCCGCCGTGTTCGACCTCGAGCTGGTGCTGATGCACGTGCTCCAGGGCGCACAGCCGCTGGGGATGCCGCTCACCGTGGCCGACCCCGCGGACCCGGGCGCCGACCCCCCGGTGGTGCGCCTGCACCTGCCGGAGGAGCTCGCCGACCGGGTGGCCGCCGCCGGGAGCGCGGTCCTGCGCGACCACGAGTCCACGCCGCTGGCGATGCTCGAGGACGTCCGCGTGGACGCACCGGCGGCCGCCGGTCCTGGGCTGGAGCTGGCCGGACGGGCCCGGCCGCTGCGACCGCGGGAGTCGGGCGAGAACCGCGCCGAGGCGCTGCGGCCCGGCGACCTCGAGGCCGCCGACGCCCTCGTCGTCGTGGGCCGGCCTCCGATGACCGGCGACGCCGAGGCCCTGGCCGCCGCCGTCACCGCCGCCTCGGGCCGGGTGCTGGTGCTGGTCTCCGAGGGACCGTCCCAGGACGGCCTCGTCCCCGGGTCGGTGATGCTGCGGCTCGCCCGGCTGCTGGCCGCGGAGCTGGGTCCCGCCGAGCGGGTGCAGGTGCGCTCGGCACCGCTGGCCTGGCGTGACCCGGACAGCGACCTCGTCCTCGGTCAGCTGCTCAGCAGCGCTGCCGGCGCCGTCCCGCTGGTGCACCTGGCGGCCCGGGACGAGGCCAAGGGCGCGCGGCAGTGGCAGGAGGCGCGCGAGGTCCTCCAGCTGGGCACCGACGCCCAGCTGTCCCTGCTCAGCCCCGGCGCCGAGCCGGTGCTGCGGCGGTGGCGTCCGCCGCGCCACGAGCGGGGGCTGGTCGTGATGTTCACCGGGCTGTCCGGGTCGGGCAAGTCCACCCTCGCCCGCGCGCTGCGCGAGCGGATCGCGGCCTTGAGCGACCGGTCGGTGACCCTGCTCGACGGCGACGTGGTGCGCCAGATGCTCTCTGCGGGGCTCGGCTTCGACAAGGCGTCCCGCGAGATGAACGTGCGCCGGATCGGCTACGTCGCCAGCGAGATCGCCCGCCACGGCGGGATCGCCGTGTGCGCCCCGATCGCGCCCTACGAGAGCACACGGGCCGCGGTCCGCGCGATGGTGGAGCCGGTGGGCGACATGGTGCTGGTGCACGTGTCCACCCCCCTGGAGGAGTGCGAGGCCCGGGACCTCAAGGGCCTCTACGCCAAGGCGCGGGCCGGGCTGGTGCCCGGGTTCACGGGGGTCTCCGACCCCTACGAGGAGCCCCTCGACGCGGAGGTCACGGTGGACACCTCGCAGATGGACCCGGACGAGGCCGTGGCGCACGTCCTGGGCTACCTGCGCGTCGGGGGCTGGCTGGCGGAGGTGGGCGCATGAGCATCGACCCGTTGATGGTGGCGGCGTCGCTGGGCATCGGCGTCGTCGTCGGCCTGACCGGCATGGGGGGAGGTGCGCTGATGACCCCGGTGATGGTGCTGCTGTTCAACGTCCCACCGCTGACCGCCGTGTCCAGCGACCTGGTTGCCAGCGCGGTGATGAAGCCGGTCGGTTCCTTCGTGCACCTGCGCCGCGGCACGGTGAACCTGGGCCTGGTGAAGTGGCTCTGCGTCGGGTCGGTCCCGGCCGCGTTCTGTGGCGTGCTGGTCACCCGCGCCCTGGGCAGCGGCAAGGAGGTCCAGGACGCGGTGCAGACCGCGCTCGGCGTCGCGCTGCTCATCGCCGCGGCCGGCCTGATCATCCGGGCCTACCTGCGCCTGTCGGAGCGGGCACGACGTCGTGACGGCTCCGCCGAGGCGCTGCCGCAGGACCGGCCCGAGGTGCGCCTGCGCCCCGTGCCCACGATCCTCGTCGGCGCGGTCGGCGGTCTGGTCGTCGGCATGACCTCGGTGGGGTCGGGCTCGCTCATCATCATCGCGCTGATGGCGCTCTACCCACGGCTGAAGGCGAGCCAGCTCGTGGGCACCGACCTGCTCCAGGCCGTGCCGCTGGTGGCCTCCGCCGCGCTGGGGCACATCCTCTTCGGCGAGTTCCAGCTCGGCCTCACCGCCTCGCTGCTGTTCGGCGCCGTCCCCGGCGTGTGGGTGGGCGCGCAGCTGTCCTCACGCGCCCCCGGCGGCGTCGTCCGGCGCGCGCTGGCCTTCGTGCTGCTGGCCTCGGCCCTGAAGCTCCTCGGCGTCTCGACCGCGGCCACCGGTGTCGCGCTGGTCGCCGTCGCCCTGATCGCTCCGGTGCTGTGGATGCTCATCCGGCGCCGTCTGGGCTTCCCGGCCCTGGCCCGGCGTCGCGAGCGGGCGGCCCTGCGGCGGGCGCAGGCGGACGGGCCTCTGCCGGACGGGGCCCTGCCGCAGGCGGAGTCCTGACCCCAGCAAAGGGGTGACGGCGCACTACGCCTTGCTGGCGATCAGCCACCGATCCCGTGCAACCACACTCGAATTGGCCGTCTTGAGCACCAATTCCCCTGTCATCACGACGAATGGGGCCATCTGGTCGCCAGGCCGGGCACAGGGGCGAAGTCGCCCGTCCAGGACGAGGGAGACGGTGTGGGTCACGCGGATGACGTGCTGGCGCGGGAGCTGGCGGACGAGGCAGGCGAGCTGCTGCTGGAGCTGCGCAGCTCGGGCCTGACAGACATGGCCGAGCTGCGCCGCCAGGGCGATGCGCGCTCGCACGAGCTGCTCATGCGGCGGCTCCACGAGGAGCGGCCGGACGACGCGGTGCTCAGCGAGGAGGGCCTGGACGACCGTGCCCGCCTCGCTGCGGAGCGGGTGTGGATCATCGACCCGCTCGACGGCACGCGGGAGTTCGGCGAGCCACCCCGCGACGACTGGGCGGTGCACGTCGCCCTGTGGGAGCGCGGGGAGCTGGTTGCCGGCGCCGTGGGGCGCCCGGCCCGCCACTCCACCCTGGCGACGGACACCCCACCGGCCCGCCCTGACGGCATACCGGCGCGGTTGCGCCTGGCGGTGAGCCGCTCCCGGCCACCGGCGTTCGTGCAGGAGCTCGCCCGGCGGCTGGACGCCGAGCTGGTCCCGATGGGCTCGGCCGGGGTCAAGGCGACCGCGGTGCTGGACGGCACCGTCGACGCGTACGTGCACGCCGGCGGGCAGTACGAGTGGGACTCGGCCGCCCCGGTGGCCGTGGCGCGCGCGGCGGGGCTGCACACCAGCCGGATCGACGGCACGCCACTGACCTACAACCACAGCGACCCGCTGCTGCCCGACCTGCTCATCTGCCGTCCCGAGGTGAGCGAGCGCGTGCTCGCGGCCATCGCCGAGCTGACCGCTGCCGTCGTCATCCACGAGGAGAAGGCCTCATGAACCCCCCTGTCCCGGTGGCCAACGACTACCAGCTCAGCCAGCTGGACGCACTGGAGGCCGAGTCCATCTTCATCTTCCGCGAGGTCGTCG
This sequence comes from Oryzihumus sp., assembly GCF_036391795.1. Taxonomy (GTDB): domain Bacteria; phylum Actinomycetota; class Actinomycetes; order Actinomycetales; family Dermatophilaceae; genus Oryzihumus. The sequence continues at coordinate 21,824 of NZ_DASVZH010000286.1, read as the reverse complement.
CCGAGCTGGAGAAGCCGGTGCTGCTCTTCTCCGGCGGCAAGGACTCGATCGTCATGCTGCGCCTGGCGGAGAAGGCGTTCTGGCCGGCGCGGATCCCCTTCCCGGTCATGCACGTCGACACCGGCCACAACTTCCCCGAGGTGCTGGAGTTCCGGGACCGGCGGGTGCGTGAGCTCAAGGTGCAGCTCATCGTCGCCAGCGTGCAGGAGGCGATCGACAACGGATCGGTCGTGGAACCGCCGGACGGCACGCGCAACCGGATCCAGACGCCGGTGCTGCTCGACGCCCTGGCCAAGCACCGGTTCACCGCCGTGTTCGGCGGGGCGCGCCGGGACGAGGACAAGGCCCGCGCCAAGGAGCGGATCTTCAGCTTCCGCGACGAGTTCGGCCAGTGGGACCCCAAGAACCAGCGCCCCGAGCTGTGGAACGCCTACAACGGCCAGATCCACGTCGGGGAGAGCATCCGGGTCTTCCCGCTGTCGAACTGGACCGAGCTCGACATCTGGTCCTACATCGCGCGTGAGGAGATCGCCCTGCCGTCGCTGTACTTCGCGCATGACCGCGAGGTCGTCGAGCGCGACGGGATGCTGTTCGGCGCCAACGAGTTCTTCCGCCCGCGGGACGCGGAGACGACCTCGGTGCGCCGGGTGCGCTACCGCACCGTGGGCGACGCGAGCCTCACCGCGGCCGTCCCCTCCGACGCCGACACCGTGGAGAAGGTGATCGAGGAGGTCGCCACCACCCGGATCACCGAACGCGGCGCCACGCGCGGCGACGACAAGTTCAGCGAGGCAGCCATGGAAGACCGCAAGCGGGAAGGGTACTTCTGATCGTGGACATTCTGAGGTTCGCCACTGCCGGCTCCGTCGACGACGGCAAGAGCACGTTGATCGGCCGGCTGCTCTACGACACCAAGACGGTCTTCCAGGACCAGATGGACTCGGTCGAGCGCACCAGCCGGGACCGCGGCGAGGAGCACGTCAACCTCGCGCTGCTCACCGACGGCCTGCGCGCGGAGCGGGAGCAGGGCATCACGATCGACGTGGCCTACCGCTACTTCTCCACGCCCCGGCGCAAGTTCATCATCGCGGACACCCCCGGGCACGTGCAGTACACCCGCAACATGGTCACCGGCGCCTCGACCGCCGACCTGGCCCTGGTGCTCGTCGACGCGCGCAAGGGCATCGTCGAGCAGAGCCGCCGGCACGCGTTCCTGGCGACGCTGCTGCAGGTGCCGCACCTCGTCCTGTGCGTCAACAAGATGGACCTCGTCGACTACTCCGAGGACGTCTTCGACGAGATCCACGCCGAGTTCGTCTCGTTCGCCGCCAAGCTGCGCGTGCCGGACCTGACCGTGCTTCCGCTGTCGGCGCTGCACGGTGACAACGTGGTGACCCGCTCGGAGAGGATGCCGTGGTTCGACGGGCCGAGCCTCTTGCACCACCTCGAGACGGTGCACGTCGCCAGCGACCGCAACCTCATCGACGTCCGCTTCCCGGTGCAGTACGTCATCCGTCCCCAGTCCGATGACTGGCACGACTACCGCGGGTATGCCGGACAGATCGCCGGGGGCGTGCTGCGCCGCGGCGACGAGGTGATGGCGCTGCCGTCGGGGTTCACCACGCGGATCAAGGCGATCGAGACCGCCGACGGCGAGCTCGAGGAGGCCTTCGCGCCGATGTCGGTGACGGTGCGCCTGGAGGACCAGATCGACATCTCCCGCGGCGACATGCTGTGCCGTCCGACGAACAAGCCGGTGGTCGCCCAGGACGTGGACGCGATGATCTGCTGGATGGACGAGAGCGCCCCCCTGCAGGTCGGGCGCAAGTACGCCATCAAGCACACGACCCGCTCGGCACGCACCATCATCCGCGACCTCAGCTACCGCCTCGACGTCAACACGCTCCACCGTGACGAGGACGCCCAGGAGCTGCGGCTCAACGAGATCGGCCGGGTCAAGCTGCGCACCACGGCACCGCTGATGTGCGACGAGTACTCCCGCAACCGCACCACCGGCGGGTTCGTGCTCATCGACGAGGGCACCCACCGCACGGTCGCGGCGGGCATGATCGGCGAGGCGTCCTGACGGGCGGACGCCGAGCACCGGGCGTCGACGCACGCCCCACCGGACACACCAGGTCCGTCGGACCGCCCCGGGGGAGGGGCGGCTTCGGCGGACCTGGTGCCTTCGGCCGCCGCGCCATCGCACGTCGCGACGCGGTCACCCGCGGCAGCAGGACGCCTTCTCGGATCTGACGCCCGGTCGGGACCACTGCGCCACCGGGCGCCCGTCGAGGCGCCAGGGGTGCCCCTCGACCCGCGGCCAGCCCTCGGGTGAGCGCTCCCAGTGCTCCTGCCGGCCGTACACGGTCAGGTCCAGGGCGTGGTAGCTGGTCATCAACGCCTCCACGCCCCTCCCGGTCGTCCACCAGGTCTCGTAGACCTCGTCCCCGTCGCGCAGGTAGCACGCGATGAACCCGAAGTCGCGACCGTCCACCAGGGCGGGGTCGCAGTCCTGGGCGGAGTACCAGGGGAACGGGTAGCCCATGAACTGCGCGAACGCGGCACCCTCGTCGTACGCGCCCTGGCTGAACACGGCATACGTCACGTCCCGGGCGTGCAGGTAGTCCAGCGTCTGCATGTGGCAGGTCGAGAAGGTGCAGCCCTCGCACTGGTCCTCGACGGGCGCGCCCTCGTGCCACATGTGGAAGTACGCGATGAGCATCCGGCGGCCCTCGAACACCTCCGCGAGCGGGGTGCTGCCGCCGGGACCCTGGACGGTCACCGCGGGCACCGGGGTCATCGGCAGCCGGCGACGAGCGGCGGCGATGGCGTCCCCCTCACGGGTGTGGGCCTTCTCGCGGGCCAGCAGCGTCTCGCGCTCGCGCAGCCAGGTCGCCCGGTCGACCACCGGGGGCAGGGCGGTGCGGTGCGCCGGGGTTGCGGTCATGACGGTCTCCTTCGTGTGCCGTGGGTCTTCCAGCAGGTACTGACGAGCCAGCGGCGCGGTCGTCATCGGTCGGCGATGACGGACTCGACCCTCCCTCGTCAGTACTGTCGTGACCACGACCCAGACAGAGGGGGACCCCGTGTCCGACGCCCGTGACGAGCAGGGGACCTGGCTGCAGAGCGCCTTCTCCGAGCACCGGCGTGAGCTGCACGTGCACTGCTACCGCCTCGCCGGGAACGTGGCGGACGCGGACGACCTGGTGCAGGAGACGTTCCTGCGAGCGTGGCGGGCCCGAAGCCGCTTCGAGGGCCGGGCGTCGGCACGCACCTGGCTCTACCGGATCGCGACGAACGTCTTCCTCGACAGCCGCAGGTCGGCCGGGCGGCGCACGGTGCCATCGGGTGACCCGCTGGAGTGGTCCACCGATCTCGGCCCCTATCCCGACGCCCTGCTGGCCGATGGCCCGCAGGCCGGCCTCGCCGCGCGCGAGACCGTTGAGCTGGCCCTGATCGCCGCCCTGATGCACCTGCCTGCGCGGCAGCGGGCGGCCTTCGTCCTGCGCGACGTCCACGGGTGGACGCCGCAGGAGGTCGCCGGCACGCTCGACGTCGCCGTGACGGCGGCCAACAGTCTCCTGCAGCGGGCCCGGCACACCCTGCGCGGCCGCGTTCCGTCGGACCCGCATGACTGGCGCCGACCGCAGCTCACCGGCGAGGACGAGGACGTCCTGCGCCGCTACGCCGCGGCACGAACGCCGGAGGACTTCCGGGCGCTGCTCGCCGAGGAGGTCCGGATCACCATGCCTCCCGAGCCCCCGGTGGTCGGGATCGACGCGGCCGCCGACTTCCTCGGCCGTCCGCTGGACTGGCGCACGTTCCCCACCTCCGCCAACGGGCGACCGGCGTTGGTCAACTACCTGCGTCACCCCGGCGGCACCCACTACGAGGCCCTGGTCGTCGACGTCCTCCGGGTCGAGGCCGGGAAGGTCGTGGAGAGCAACGCGTTCGTCGGCGCCCGTCACGTCCTCGCCTTCGGCATGCCGGCGAGGCTCGGGCCTCAGGAGCGCCCGCCGGGCAGCAGGGGGTAGCGGAAGGCCCGCAGCGCGGGCGCGGTCAGCGTCGTGACCAGCATGCGTTGACGTCGCGGCATCGCCTGCAGCCACTCGTGGTCGGGGCGCAGCTCGACCGAGCCCACCCGGTGCCGCGAGGGGTTGCCGGCGACGGAGTGCGTCGGCTCCAGCCGCACGCTCGTCGGGCTCTCGAACGGCAGCGTCGCCGGGTCGAGCCCAACCATCCGCACCACGCGCTCCATCGACTCGCGCGGCGCACGCACGAAGTCCTCGTAGCGCAGCCGCAGGTAGCGGTCGGTGTCTCGGTGCCACAGCAGCACCGTCAGGGAGTTCCAGCACAGCCACAGCAGGGCGCTCTTCCACAATGGCTGCTGCGGCATGAAGCCGTCGCCCGCCTCGTAGTCGCGGGCCTGCTTGCGTCGCCGCCAGGAGAAGGCCGTGGCGCGGGAGTCGCGCACGACCTGCAGCACATGCAGCTCGATGCCGGGGAGCCCCGACAGCAGCAACGCGTAGGGCGGCAGCTTGGAGGAGTCGACGATCACGCGGGCGCCGCTGACATGGGCCAGCGCGGCATACAGGCGGGCGACGGCCACGTCGTCGGGGTGGGCCGGGACGGCCCGGCGGCCGACCGCGCGGCGGGCCAGCATCGCCGGCACGCGCGCCATCCGCAGCCGGGAGAGCAGCCGGCTCCCCACGCCCGCGGCGTCCAGGGGTGAGACCCCGGCTCGGACCTCGTCCATCACCGCGCGCCACAGTGCACAGTCGGCGAACGGCGTGCCGCAGCCGCAGAGCCGGTTCTCGGCCACCCCGCGCTGCCACAGGTAGCGCAGCTCGCCGGCGGCGAACGCACCGTCGACCTGGCCGACGATGTTGTTGATGACCGTGCTGCCGCTGCGTCCGCTGCCGGCGAAGTACAGCACGCGCACGGGTTCGCCCGAGCCCGCCGGTATGCCGTGTGCCTGGATGCTCATCGCCGCGCCCCCGTCCCGGTCCCCACTCGTCCCTGCACGCGCATCCGCGCCTCCTCGTAGACCCCCGCCACCCGGTCCAGGTGCACCTGCGGGCTGAACTCGACCACCATCCGCTCCCGTGCGGCCGCCCCCATCCGGTGGGCTGCGGCCGGGTCGGCCACCAGCTCATCGAGCGCGCCGGCGAGGGCGCCGGCGCCGCCGGCCGGCACCACCCGTCCGTCGACGCCGTCGCGGACCAGCTCGGGCAGGCCGCCCAGGTCGGTGCACACGACCGGCACCGCCAGGGCGAACGCCTCGAGCACCGTCATCGGCTGGTTCTCGTGCCAGACCGAGGGCACCACCGAGGCGACCGCACCGCGCACCACCTGCTGCAGGGCCGTCTTGTCGAGTCGCCCGACGAACTCCACCCGGCCGGGCGCAACCCGCGCCGCCTGCTCCTCCAGCGCCGCCCGCACCGGACCGTCCCCCGCCACGGTCAGCGTGGTGGGCAGGCGCATCCGCGCCACGGCCTCGATGAGGGTGTCCACGCCCTTCTCCGGGGCGAGCCGGCCGGCGAAGACCAGTCCCCGTCCGGGCTGGTCCGCCGGCCCCGGGCCGGCGGGGTCGACGAAGTGGTTGACCACGCGCATCCGCTCGGGGAAGACCCCGGCCCGCGCCATCACCCCGGCCAGGAACTGGCTGGGGCTGATGAACAGGTCGACGGCCGACCACGCCCCGGTGGCGCGGTGCACCCACGACTCCAGGGACAGCAGCGCGCTGGCCCCCAGCGAGTCGTCCTTGCACCGCCGGCGCGCGGCCTGCCAGAGGCCACCGGTGACGCAGGCGTCGCACAGCCGGCCGTGGTCGAGCAGCTGGTAGCTCGGGCAGGCGAGCTTGTAGTCGTGCAGCGTCATGACGCAGGGCACCCCGGCCGCCCGCAGCGGCTGCAGCACCGACGGGGAGAGCTGGTGGTAGACGTTGTGGCAGTGGACGACGTCCGGCCGGAACTGCCGGACCACCTCACGCATCCCCCGGCTCGCCGAGGTCGACCACACCATGCGCCCGGCCGCGCGCACCCGCGCCACGCCCGGTGGCGGCGGCTCCAGCTCGACGTGCGCCGGGAAGCTGGCACCGAAGCGCTGCGGCCGGTCGTTGTCGGGGTGGTCCATGCCGAAGAAGGCCACCTCGTGGCCCTGCTCGCGCTGCAGCTGCGCGACGTCGAGCATGTAGCCCTCCGCGCCACCGCGACGGTAGAGGAACTTGTTGACGTGGAGGATCCGCACCGCATCCGCCTCCCGGGCCCGCGGCCCGTGCTCCGTGACTGCCTCCACCAGTGCAGCACAGGTCCACCGGAAGCATCGGGCGAACGCGAAAACATCTGTCTGACAAGGCTTTCCGGTCCAATGCGACAGACCATCAGCACCCCGGACAATCCACGCCCTACGTCATTTGCAGGTTGCCTGTGCATTCCCCGAAACCGGCCTTGTGAGCCCCTTTGGAGGTGTTTCACTGGAGCTCGGTCATCGGCCCGGTGGATGCCACCAGGACGGGAGATGCAGGTGGACAACACACCACTGTCGCAGCGGCCGGGGCGGGCCTCGTGAAGCGCTCACCGGTCGCGACGCTGCGCCGCACCGCGCGACGTGCCGCCACGTGGCGCCCCAAGACCGCGGGCGGGCAGAGCCTGTCCGTGCTCGAGCTCGTGAGCCCGCTGCGCTACGACGTGCTCGTGCGCGCGGACCTGTTCGCCCTGGTCGAGCAGCAGCGCGCCGCCGGCCGGGGCAGCGACGCCGAGGTGGTCGCCGCCGCCCGCGAGGGCGCGTATGCCGTGTGGTTCGAGAAGGTGGCCATGGCGCGGTTCCGCCCGTGGGTGCTGCAGGACCGCGACCTGTTCGAGGCGCAGTTCGCCGAGCGGGTGACGTGCTCGGTGGCGCTGTGGGACTCCTTCCGCTCCGGCGGCTTCGACAGCCGCCACCCGGTAACCCTGCGCGGGGCGCGCGCCGGCCTGCCCACCGACAGCGGCGCCGTGGTGGACCGTCACGTGCACGTCGGCGACGGCGGCCACCGCCTTGCGCTGCTGCTCGCGGCCGGGCAGGACCTGGAGCCGGGGCACTACCGCGTCGACCACCGCCCGATGGCCCGGCTCATCGACAACACCGCCGCCCTGCTCGGGCCGCTGGGGCTGACCGAGGCCGAGCACGTCGCCTTCCTCGCGCACGGTTACGGCGCCGCGGGGGTCAGTGGGGTCACCGACGCCGAGAGCCTCCTCGAACACGTCCGCACCCACCGCCCGGACCGGCTCGGCGAGCTGACCTCCGTGCTGGCCGCCCAGCGCCGCGCCGCGGAGCGTGCAGCATGAGCCCCACCCGCGGCGAGGCCCGCCGCGAGCCCGGCCGCGCGGCATACACCGCGAAGCGGATCGCCCGGCACGTGCACTGGGCGCGCACGGAGGGCATCGGACGGCTCATCGAGGAGGACCGCCTCGACCCGCGCGAGCGGATCGGCACGGCGGTCGCGAAGTGGCGCTGGCGCGGCACGCACGGGGGGGCGCCCGGGACGGCGATGCCGGTCTACGTCGTCGGCCTGCAGCGCTCCGGCACCAACATGCTGCTGCGCGGCCTGGACGCCGCCCCCGAGGTCGAGGTGCACAACGAGAACGACCGCAGGCTGTTCCACCGCTTCCGGATGCGCCCCGACGAGGTGCTGCTCGACGTGGTCGCGCGCAGCCGGCACCGCGTGGTGCTGGTCAAGCCGCTGTGCGACTCCCAGCGGGTCGACGAGCTGCTCGACCTGCCGACCGGCATCCCGGGGCGGGCCATCTGGGTCGTGCGGGACGTCGACGAGCGGGCCCGCTCCGAGGTGTCCAAGTTCGGCGACTCCAACCTGCAGGCGCTCCAGCGGATCGCCCACGGTCAGGCCGACGGCGACTGGCAGGCGGCCCGGCTGCCGGCCGAGGCGGTCGAGCTGATGCGCTCCTTCGACGTCGACGCCATGACGCCGGACTCGGGCGCGGCGCTGTTCTGGTGCGTGCGCAACGGGTTGTTCTTCGACCTCGGTCTCGACACCCGCGACGACGTGCTCCTGCTGTCCTACGACGACCTGGTCCGTGACCCCGAGGCCACGATGCGGCAGCTGTGCGGCTTCATCGACTTCCCCTGGCGCCCGGACCTGTCCGACCACGTGGAGCGCCGCGTCTCGCACGGCAGCCGGCGCCTCTCGATCGACCCGCGCGTGCGGGAGCTGTCCGATGCCATGACCGCCCGGCTGGAGCAGGTGCTCGAGCGCCAGCGTGCGGGCGCCGACCCGGCGGGGAAGGAGCAGGGATGAGTGAGCTGATGAGGCGCCCGATCTTCGTCGTCGGCTGCCAGCGCTCCGGGACGACGATGCTGCGGCTGATGCTGGACAGCCACCCGAACATCGCCTGCGGGCCCGAGACCCGGTTCCTCGCCGACCTGGAGCGGGTGGTCGGCGCGGACTGGAAGCGCCTGTCGCAGTACGGCTTCAGCCAGGAGGAGTGGCTGGCGCGCATCGCAGCGTTCTTCGGCGGGTTCCAGAGCGACTACGCGGCGGCGCACGGCAAGGTCCGCTGGGCCGACAAGAGCCCGCGCTACGCCCTGTCGATGGAGTTCATCACCCGCGTCTTCCCCGACGCCCAGGTGGTGCACGTCATCCGGGACGGCCGCGACGTCGCCGCCTCGCACCGCAAGCGCTTCGGCTACTGGTCCAGCGTGAAGTCGTCGGTGAAGTGGCCGCGCTACATCGCCGCCGCCCGGGCAGCCGGGTCGAGGATGCCCGAGGGTCAGTACCTCGAGCTGCGCTACGAGGACCTGGTCGGTGCCGGCGAGGCCACCCTGCGGCGGTTGTTCGACTTCCTGGGCGAGCCGTGGGACCCGGCCGTGCTGGAGTTCGACAAGCACCGGCACGACGTCCCGCAGCGCTACCACCGGCAGCTCGACGCGCGGCGCGGCGTGGCCGGCACCACCGACGCCGTCTACGCGTCCCGGGTCGGCACCTACCGGCGCGAGCTCGACCCGTTCATGCGCGCACTGCTGTGGCTGACGGCGCGTCCCACCCTCAAGGAGCTCGGATACCTCTGATGCGCGACCCTCGACTCCGACACGCCCTGGCCCTCCTGGCCGCGGCGCAGCTCACCGTCGTCCTCGCGGCCTGCACCGGGGGCCCGGGCTCGGCCGGGCCCACCGGCAGCGCGACGTCGAGCGCACCCTCGGGCAGCCCCGGCGGCACCTCCGGTGGGACGCCGGGCGGCGGAGGCACCGCGTTCGCCCCGGGGGTCAGCCCCCTCGGGGCCAAGTGGGACAAGTCGCGGCTCAACGCCTTCGGCCCCTACCTGGAGTCACTGCGCGGAACGACGACGTTCACCGAGCTCGTCTGGTGCGACATCGAGAAGCAACAGGGACAACGGAACTGGCGCCAGATCGACGACCTCGCCAAGACCGCCCAGCAGCACGGCATCAGCCTGGACATCAAGATCCGGGTCGGCGCCTGCTGGGCCACTGGCGGCCAGGCACAGTTCGTGCGCGGCACCAGGAACAAGACCGAGTCGGCCATGCCGACGGACCTGGGCCAGTACCGCTCGTTCGTCCGCGACGTGGTCGACCGGTACAAGGCCATGGGGGTGCACACCTACGCCGTGGAGAACGAGGTGAACTCCCAGAGCTTCTGGTCGGGGACCCCGCAGCAGCTGACCTCCCTGACCGAGGCCGCTGCCAGCGAGATCCGGTCCGCCGACCCGTCCGCGAAGGTCGCCGACGCGGGCATGAGCAGCACCAGCTACGGCTACGGCATCGCCGACCAGCTGCTCAGCCAAGGCAAGGGCGATGCCGCCGTGCAGGCGTGGAACACCTACTACGCCAAGCGGATCGGTACCCGCGGCGAGCAGATCCCCCAAGTCGGCTCGGTCGACCAGCTGCGCAGCGTCCTAGCCTCGGACCAGGGCCGCCGCAACCTGGCCTACCTCTCGGTGGCCGCCAGCCTGGCGCAGCGTGGCGTCACCGACATCCGCCAGGTGCACTTCTACGAGCCGTGGAACGCCGCCACCCTGCTGACCGGCTACCTGGCGTCGCACACCCCGGCGGGGCACCCGATCGAGGCCTGGGAGGTGGGCAGCTTCTGGAAGAACGCCAACGGCACCGAGCAGGAGCGCACCGACGACATGACCCGCACCGTCGCGCTGCTGCTCGCCGGCGGCATCAGCAGGGTCATCTGGCTGCCACTGGCCACCTCGGCGGACAACAGCGGCAGCACCACCGGCCAGGAGGTGCGCTACGGCCTGCTCGACCCCGACGGGACCATCCGCCCCTCCGGCGTGACCATGCGCGACCTCGTCGTGGCGTCCCGCGGGGCCCGCGTCTCGCCGGTCGCGCGCGGTGCGCTGCAGGGCGTCGCGTTCACCTCCGGCAGTCGCAGCACCCTCGTCCTGTGGAGCACCGGCGGTGACCAGCACGTCCGCGTCGGCGACGGCGCGACGGCCGGCCTGACCGGCACGGCAGCGGCCCCCGTCAGCAGCGGCACGGTCACGGTAGGCAGCTCACCGGTCATCGTGACGACCCGACAGCCGCTGGCGTCGGTCCTCGCCTCGGCCTGAAGGGCGCGCGGGCTACGAGCCCACGGCCGGCGAGCTCGCCGGGGCGTGCGGCCAGTCGCCGCGCACGCCGAGGTCGTCGACGTCGTAGCCGAACGCCGCGATGTCGGCCGCGTGCCGCCGCGTGATGAGCCGCCGCTGGAACGCGCCCGGCGTCAGGCCCGAGCGCATCGAGTCCCACTGCTGCTCGTAGCGCTCGCTGTGGCTGGGCCGGATGGTCCCCGCGGGGAACGGCGTGGCCAGGCCGAGGTGGGCCTGGATCCGGGCCAGCTCCTCCTCGGGCCGCTCGACGAGGTCCTCGTAGCGGACCAGGTGCAGACGCTGCAGGTGCGGGGTGTCCTCCAGCAGCAGCCGGTGGGCCTGCACCCAGTGGGCCACCAGCCCGTCGAGGGTGCTGTAGCGGCGGATGTTGCGCGAGACCAGCCGGCGCCACTTCTTGTTGCACAGGGCGACCACGACCGGGTGGCGCACCACCATGATCAGCGCCGAGCCCGGGTAGAGGGCCTGCAGGAACCGGCCCATGATGAGGTTCGGCGGGGACTTCTCCAGCAGCAGCCTGCGCTCGAGGTCCCAGTACGGCTGCCAGGCGGCGAGGATCCGCCCGGCGTTCTCCGGCGTCACCAGCGGCGAGGACTCGGTCAGGTGCGCCTCGGGGGCGTACGCGAAGTGCCCGGACCCGGCATACACCTTGGCCCGGGGGTAGACCGGCTGGAGGTGCTGTCCCTCGTCGTGTGGCGCACCGGTGCCGGACAGGCCGCTGATGTCCGGGTGCTGGCCGAGGGCATCGGCCAGCGGCGTTGTGCCGCTGCGGTGCAGCCCACCGATGAAGACCAGGCGCTCACCCTCGATCATCCCTCCACTGAAGCACAGGGGGCGGCCGAGCGGCGGCATTTCGGCGATCCCGCGCCCGGGACTGTGTGGCCACTGTGTCTCCGGTCATGCCAAAGGCGTATGGATCCCTCATTCGCTCAACGGGTCCACCGCCTCACGGCCGACCTTAACGTCGAGGGAAGGTCGCATGAATGGACGGACGTGGACATGGTTGGGACGACCAAAAGCTTTGAGCCGGAAGGCTTCTCAGAGACACCTGCGCCGCAGCGCAGGCACCTCGTGAGCCTCCCGGCGATGTTCGATCCGTCGCGAGGGGTGGCCCGGTGAGCCTACGACAGAAGGGGGGGCACCTGCTGGCACCGCTGCGCCCCCTGTTCTCCGGCGGGGGCCGCATGACGCCCGATTTCCTGGTCGTCGGCACCAAGCGCGGGGGCACCAGCTCCCTCTACGACTGGATCAGCAGGCACCCCAATGTCGCTCCGTGTCTGACCCGCAAGGGGACGCACTACTTCGACGTGAACCACGGCCGTGGATTCGCGTGGTATGCCTCGGGATTCGAGCGGTCACGGCCAGACTGGAAGATCACCGGCGAGGCCAGCCCCTACTACATGTTCCACCCCCTGGCACCGGAACGGATCGCCCAGGAGCTCCCGGGCGCCAAGCTCATCGTGTCGCTGCGCGACCCGGCCGCCCGGGCGTGGTCGCACTACCAGCGCGAGCTGGCCATCGGCTGCGAGGACCTGCCGGTGGACGAGGCGTTCGCGCGTGAGGCGGAGCGGCTCGAGGGTGAGGCGGAGCGTATGAGGCGCGAGCCGGGTTACGAGAGCTTCGAGCTCCGTCACCACAGCTACCTGCATCGGGGGCACTACGCCGAGCAGCTCGAGCACCTCTACTCCCTCTTCAGCCCCGAGCAGGTGCTCGTGCTGCAGAGCGAGGCGCTGCTGTCCCAGGCGCATGCGCAGCTGTCCTTGGTCTGGGACTTCCTGGGGCTCCCCCAGGTGCGCCTCCAGGGACTCAACCGGCTCAAGGTCGGCCGCTATGACGCGATGCCGACGAACACGGAGAAATGGCTCGAAGAGTACTTCGCCCCGCACAACGAGCGGCTGTACGCGGTGCAGGGCATCGACTTCCGTTGGGAGCAGGCAGCATGACGACGTTCGACCTGACCACGGATGGGCCGTCGCGCGCCGGCCGGGTGATGACGGTGGTGGCCGCCGTCGTGATGGCAGGGGCGGCTGCCTTCAGCGGCATGTCGTCGACCGGGACCGACAAGCGGCTCGTGGTGCTACCGCTCGCCGCTGTCCTCGCCGGTGTCCTGGCCACCCTGGCGTTCACGCGGTTCGCCGTCTTCGTGCTGCTCATCCTGGGGGTCCGGTCCAGCATCGACCTGGCCAAGCTGAGCGGGCCCTCCAACGGCAACACGATGACCAATACCGCCGTGGCCCGCGGACTCGACCCGTCCAGCATCCTGGCGGTGCTGTTCCTGCTCGCAGCCGCTCTGTGGCTGATCGCGCAGTATGCCCGGACCGGGCACCTCCGCGGGTCACGGCTGCGCCTGGCCCTCGTGTGCTTCAGCCTCACCGGGTTCGTCGGCCTGCCCGGCTCGTCACAGCTGCAGGCCAGCGCGCTGGAGGCGCTGCGGATCCTGTCCGTCGTGATGATGTACATCGTCCTCGAGCAGCTCATCACCACGCCGCAGATGCTGCGCAAGGTGCTCACCGCCGCGTACGCATCGCTGGCCTTCCCCCTGCTGTACCAACTGTTCACGATGGCCACGGGCAACACGGCCTCGGAGGTGAAGGGCAGCTTCACCCGCATCACCGGGCCCTTCACGCAGGCCAACACGTTCGCGCGCTACCTGGCGTTCATGATCGTCTTCGGCGTCGCCGTGCTGCCGCACATCAGCCGCAGGGCCAGGCTCGTGTTGGTGCCGATGCTCGGGCTCTCGTGCGTGTTTCTCCTGCTCACCCTGACGCGTGGCGCGCTCATCGCGGCCGTCATCGGCGTGGTCATCGTGGGTCTGGTCCAACGCAGCAAGGCGATCCTCGGCGGCATGGTCGTGGCGCTTCTGGCCGCTCTCGTCGCCTTCCCCAGCGTGGGCAGCCGGTTCTCCGAGATCGGCACCAGCTCGACCGCGGGAGGTGCGCCGACCGGGAACACGCTCGCCTGGCGCCTGCAGTACTGGACGGAGGTGCTGCCGCTGGCCAATGTCAACCCCGTCACCGGGATCGGGCTGAACGTCACGCAGTACCAGACCGATGCAGCCAAGCAGCCCCACAACGACTTCATCCGCGCGTACGTCGAGACCGGGATCCTGGGCCTCCTGGCATACGTGTCGATGCTCGCCGCCATGGTCGGCAACGCCCGCCGAGCGGTGAGGCGGTCCCGTCCCGGCACCCTCGAACGAGGTGTTGCCGCCGGCGCGCTGGGATGCGCCTGGTGCTACATCATCACCAGCCTCGCAGCGAACGTCATGTCCAACGTGGTCAGCCTCTGGTACCTGATCACCTTCACCGCTGCCGCGGCGTATGTCGCCCGTCAGCGGCCTCTCCCCGACCCCACCAACCCGGCGCTTTCCCAACCAGCGCGCTCGGGTGCTGTCCAGCGCTGAGAACAAAGGAGAACCGCAATGGAGATCGCCGACTACCTTCGCGTCGCCCGACGCCGAATGTGGGTGCTGCTCGGGGTGCCCCTGCTCGCGGCAGCCATCACGTCCATGATCGTGATGGCAGGCCCCACCACGTACACCGCCACCAGCACGGTCGCTGCCCCCGCCCTCATCGGAGGCTCGACGAGCAACCAGTACACGGGAGCACAGGCGGTGAGCCAGTTCGTGGCGCAGTTCGAGGCCACGGCACACGTCCCCGCGGTCGTGGGGGCGGTGAGCAGGCAGACCAAGGTGGCGATGACCGACATCACCGACGGGCTTACCATCACCCAGGTCGGCGCGAGCAGCGTCATGCAGATGGCGTTCACCAGCTCGGACCACAAGGTGGTGCAACCTGTCCTGCAAGGCCTGACGAAGCAGACCCTGCAGACGATGTTTGGCACCCAGGTCCAGCTTGCGCAGGGTCAGGTGGCCACCGCATCGACCAACCTGGCCCAGGCCAACGCTGCCATCGTCGCGTGGGAGAAGGCGCACGGCATGGTCGACCCCACGCAGGTCTACCAGTCGACGCTGCAGCGGCTGAACAGCCTGACCCAGCAGTGGGCGACCCAGTCCGCGAACGGGTCGGCGACCGGAGCCGCGGCCCTCAGCGGGGCGATCGCCTCGGTCAAGGCCCAGCTGCCGGCGTTCGGGCCCTACCTGGCGCAGTACCAGCAGCTGACCTCCTCGCGCGACGCGGCCGCCACCGCCCTGTCGGGGAGCCAGCAGGCGTTGGCGCAGGCCAAGGCTCAGCTGGCGGCGGCCGACCCGTCCCGGGTCGCCTCGATCAGCACCACCGTCCCGGTGAGCCGGACGTCCTCGCTCGTGTCGCTGGTGCTGCCGGTGACGGGCGCGGCGATCTTCCTCGCCATCGCGCTGGTGGCCATGCTCGAGCTCATCAGCCGGGCCCGACCGGCCCGCCTGCAGGCGTCCCAGACGAGCGGGCAGTCGTGGACGCAACAGGAGCGGCTCGATGAGCCTGAGCCGGCCGGGGCCGCGCCCCACACCGCTGTCTCGGGCTGACCAGCCCGGGGATGGCCGCCAGTCGCAGTCCCGTCGGGGCCGGTGCAGACGCCGGCCCCGACGGGCTGCCCCTGCGGGGCATGGCGCGCGGGGGCGGACTCAACCTCGTCGGCGCCGTCTGCAGCCAGGCGGCGCTGTTCGGGATCATGGCGGTGCTGGCCAACGCGCTGGGGAGCGGCGACGTCGGCCGGTACGCCGAGTGCTACGCCCTCCTGTCCTTGCTCGGGCTCCTGTCCCTGGCCGGCTTCCGCTCTGCGTTGACCCGCTTCGTGGCCATCCACCTGGCCGACGAGGACCCGGCCAGCCTGCGCGGCACCGTGCGGTTCGGGCTGGGGCTCACGGTTGCCGGCGCCGCCGTCCTCGGCGCGGGGCTTGCCCTGACAGCCCCGTGGGTGGCGTCCCTGTTCCACGACCCGGGCCTCGCTGCCGGCATCCGGCTGGTGGGGCTGACCCTCCCGGCCGCCACGTTCTCCGACGCCGCGCTGGCAGCCACGCAGGGGTGGCGTACCCAGCGACCCTTCACCTACGTGGGGAGAATCTACGAGCCGGTCATCCGTCTGCTGTTGACAGTCGGGGCTATCGCCGTGGGCCTGGGCCTTCTGGGGACCCTCTGGGCCCTGGTCATCGGCGCGTGGTCAGCCGCCGGTCTCGCCGGCTGGGCGCTGCTGCGTCGCATGCGCCAGACCGCCCACGCCAACCCCGTCTACCGGATCCGCGAGGTCACCAGCTTCTCCATCGTGAGCTGGGTCTCCGCCCTGGCCGCCACTGGCCTTATCTGGGCCGACACGCTGCTGCTCGGCAATCTGCGCACGGCCCAGGAGGTCGGCGTCTACAACGTCGCCACCCGACTCGTGATGCTGGCCGTGTTCGTCATGGCGCCCATCAACGCCGCCTTCGGCCCGCACATCGCGCACCTGCACCACACCGGTCAGGCGGACGCACTCGCGCACACGTACGGCAGTGCCACCGGATGGATCGTGCGGCTGTCGATGCCCGCTTTCGTCCTCCTGGTGGTCTTCCCCGGGGACCTCCTCCGGCTGTTCGGCCATGGCTTCGCCACGGGGGCCACGGTCACCGCGATCCTCGCCGTCGGGCAGCTGGTCAGCGCGGCCGCCGGACCCTGTGGCACGGTCCTCACCATGTCCGGCCGGGTCTGGCTCAACATGGTCGACAACGTCGGGGTCCTGGTCCTCAACATCCTGCTGAACCTATGGCTCATCCCCACCCACGGAGCAATCGGCGCAGCAGTGGCCTGGAGCGTCTCGCTGGTGCTCGCCAACGCGACCAAGCTCCTGCAGGTGCGCTACGTCCTGGGCGTGTCCCCTGCCGGCTCCGGCACCGCGAAGGCCTTTGCCGCCGCCATGCCCGCACTGCTCGTGGCGCTGGTGGTGCACCGCTACCTGCCCGGGTGGGCCTTCTCAACGGTCGTCGGCATCGTTGCGGTCGCGCTGACCTACCTGGCCTCGGTTGCCCTTCTCGGCTTGAGCACCGACGACCGCACCATTCTGCGAGCCGTCAGCGGCCGACACGGCGCGCGGGCCACGGGCACCGCTACGCCAGGTGCATGAGAAGGACGTCATGCAGGGACCGCATCGTCGGCTGCAGATCCTGTAGCCACTCGTCATGCAATCACGGGGACCGCGAATCTCATTGCTGAGCAACGCTTTTCAGGTCCAGCCAGACGTGCGTACCTGCGGCTGGCCGGACCCGGAGGGCACGCACCCTTGACGCGCAGCATGGGAGGGGTCGTTGAGCATCCACCTCAGGACCACACCGGTTCGATCACGACGCCACCGGCGTGCCCACGCCACGGCAACGGCCGCCTGGCGCCCGCTGCGGATCGTGATGATCGGCCAGAAGGGCCTGCCGGCGACCTTCGGGGGGATCGAGCACCACGTGGAGGAGGTCGGGCGCCGCCTGGCCGAGCGAGGCCACCTCGTCACCGTGTTCTGCCGGTCCTCCTACGGGGCGGCGACGGGCGCGGCATACCTGGGCATGGAACTGCGGAGCGCGCCCACGGTGGGTACCAAGCACCTCGACGCCATCGTGCACAGCGCCTCCTCCACCGCCCTTGGTTTGCTGGCGGGGGCGGACATCGTGCACTACCACGGCATCGGACCCGGTCTGCTCACGCCGGTTCCGCACTACCTGTCCCGCGCGAAGGTGGTGCTGACCATCCACGGCCTGGACCACCAACGGGGCAAGTGGGGGCACGCCGCCCAGGCCGTGCTCGGAGCCGGGCACTGGATGAGCGGCCACCTGCCGGACCGCACTGTGGTCGTGTCCCGGGCGCTGGAGAGCCACTACCGGGAGCACTTCAGCCACGGCTGCGACTACATCCCGAACGGCGTCGTGGAGCCGCCGGATCTCCCGGCCCGGCGGATCGTCGACGAGCTCGGCCTGACCCCGGGGGGCTACGCGCTCTTCGTCGGGCGGCTCGTGCCGGAGAAGGCACCCGACCAGCTGTTGCGGGCCTACCGGCGCGTGCCGGGGAACCTGCCGCTGGTCATCGTGGGTGACTCCAGCTTCACCGACGACTACGCCGACCAGGTGCGCGACCTCGCCACGAGAGACCCGCGGGTGATGCTCCCCGGGTTCGCCTACGGAGACCTCCTGGCCGAGCTCTACCGGCACGCCGCGGTGTTCGTGCAGCCCTCGCTGCTGGAAGGGCTACCGCTGACCCTGCTGGAGGCCGCTTCCCACGGCACGCCGGTGGTGGCCAGTGACATCGCGCCACATCTGGAGGTGCTGGGCCTCCCAGCCGCCGGGAGGCGCATCTTCGCCGCCGGGGACGAGGACGGCCTGACGCGCCAGATCAGCTCCGCACTCGAGGGCGGGGAGGCCGAGCGCTCAGGCGCCGCGGCCCTGCGCCATCAGGTGCTGGACACCTACCGCTGGGACACAGCAGTGGACCAGCTCGAGCAGCTCTACCTCCAGGAGGTCCGCGTGGCCCCACCGACCCACCGCCCCCGTCGGCCCGCGTCAGCGCCCGGCGCCAATGTGAGAGGTACCTTATGGTGACCAGACGCCTGCGCCTGCTCGTCGCCCTCGGCGCCGCGGCGACCCTGACCCTGTCCGGGTGCTCGAGCGCGGGGTCCGGCCCAGCGGCTGCGCCGAGCTCCTCGACCGCCTCCGCTGAACCCAGCACCTCCACCTCGACCTCACCCGCGACCGTGGCGCCTGTGTCGCTGACCGCTGGCCAGCAGAAGGTCCTGGCGGCCAACGCCCAGCTCACGACGTCCCTGTTCGCCCTGAGCACAGCGTCAGTGGCCGTGCGGACCGCGAGCAACCTTGCCACGCAGCGCAAGCAGCTCGCCAACGCCGTCGCGGCCGGGCGGACGGCCCTCGCCCGCGAGCGCACAGCCGCCTACGCCACGGTGCGCAACTGCACCGTGGTGCGGAGCAACGAGTCAGCCACGTTGTCCGCCGCGGCGCAGGCGCGCTCGGCGGTCGGCGCGCAACAGGCGGGCACGAGCCGGATGCGTGCCAGCATCACCCCGCTGCGGGCCGCGATGGCCCGCGTGAGTGCCGACCTGGCCGCGCTTCGCGCCGCCCTTGCAGCCGAACCCCACCCGCCGTCGGTGCTGACTGTCGCCGAGGTCCAGCAGGCCCTCACCGCGGCGTCAACGCTCGCCAGCACGACGCTCTCTACGGCCTCGGCCACGGATGCCAAGGGAACCGCGGCCCTGTCCAACGTGGCGCAGATGTCCGGTTCCGCCACCAGCATCGCCTCGAAGGCGTGCTGATGTGACCCACACAAGCCGGACCCGCCTGCTGCGCGGCAGCCCCCGCCGCCGCATCGCCGCCCTCCTCGGACTGGTCATGGCGATGGCGCTACCCGTCGCCGCATCGGCGTCGCCACCCAACCTGAACTACAACCCCGCCCCCGCAGACGTCCCGAGCTGGTGGGGCACCAACGGCCGCGTGATGGACATCGTCGCGGCCGGTGGACGGGTCTACATCGCCGGCGGCTTTGACTATGTCGGTCCGTCCACGGGCTACGGCGTGGGCGTCGACGGCAGCAGCGGCAGCCGGCTCTCCGGCGCACCCCTGGTCGACGGGGTGGTCACCGCTGCCGCGCCCGACGGGTCCGGCGGGTGGTTCATCGGCGGCAGCTTCACCCACGTGGGCGGCGTCTACCGTCCCGGAGCCGCCCAGATCACGGCCGGCGGGAAGGTCACCGCCTGGAACCCCCGGCCTAAGGGCCCGGTCTACGCGATCGCGGTCACCGCCAACGCGGTGGTCCTCGGTGGCGACTTCACGCAGATCGGGTCGACGCCGGTCGCGGCGACGCGGCTGGGAGCCGTCGACCAGTCGGGCGGCGCAGCTGTGCCCGGCTGGTCGGCCACCGCCAGCGCCACCGTGCGCACCCTTGTCACCGTGGGCAGCTCGGTCTTCGCCGGTGGGGATTTCACCGTCGTCAGCGGCCAGACGCGGTACCGCCTGGCCAAGCTGTCAGCCGCGACCGGGGCGCTGGACGGCACCTTCCGCGGCACCGCGTCCGGCACGGTGTACGCCCTCGGGGTCTCGCCGGACGGCACCCGACTCTATGGCGGCGGCACCTTCAACGCGGCCGGCAACGGCACCGCCACCGTGACGGTCACCCGGCTCGCCTCCTGGTACACCTCCAACGCCGGCGTCTCCGGCTGGCGTCCCGCGGCGAACAACACCGTCGAGGCCCTGACCGTGGACCCCTCCGACGGCACGGTCTACGTCGGCGGGCTGTTCAACATGATCGGCGGCATCTCCCGCTCGAGGCTCGCGTCGGTGACTCCGTCCGCGACGATCGGCAGCCTGAACCCCGGCCTCTACGGCTGCAACATCCGGCACAGCACCAAGGACGCCAACACCAACCCGGCCTGCGTCCCGGAGGTCTCCGCCCTCACGCTCAAGGGCAGCCTGCTCTACGTCGGTGGCCGGTTCGGCCAGTCCTGGTCGACCACCCGCCACGACGCGGCGGCGTTCGACGTCCGCACCCTCGCGCTGACCGGCTGGGACCCGGTGTCCGGTGACCGCGTCCGTGCGCTGGCCCCGTCGGGCACCAACGTCTTCGTCGGCGGCGAGATGACCAGCGTCAACGGCGTGGTCCGCAAGGGCATCGCCGCCCTCAAGGCCAGCTCCGGCGCCGTCGACACGTCGTTCAACGCGGACACCGACAACGAGGTCCTCGACCTGCAGCTCTCCGCCGACGGCTCGCGGCTCTACCTCGGTGGCGCGTTCCTGCACGTGCAGGGCCTGGTCCGCAGCCGGATGGCCTCGATCATCACCAGCACCGGTCAGGTGGACCCGTCGTTCAACCCGGTGTTCAACAACCAGGTGCTCGCCCTCGGCTCCGGCGGCAACGCGGTCTACGCGGCCGGCCAGTTCACCACGATCAACGGCATCGCCCACAGCCACACCGTCAAGCTCAGCCCGGTGACCGGGGCCGTCGACTCGACGTTCCAGGCCAACACCTCCGGGCCCACCGGCACCCTCCGGCAGGGGGGCATGGTGCAGGGCCTGGCGGTCAAGGCGGACGGCAGCATGGTCTTCCTCGGTGGACCGTTCACCGCGGTCAACGGTGTCTCCCGCCCCGGGGGCATCGCCGTGGTCAGCGGCATGACCGGTGCGCTCAACGCCCGCCAGCTCGGCGGGGTCCTCGGCTGCAGCACCGTCGGGCCGTGGATCGTCCACCTGTACCTCAGCGACGACGGCACGCGTCTCTACGGTGGCGATGTCTGCCCCGACTACATCTACCAGTGGGACGCGACGTACCTCACCACCTACTCGAGCACGGGCCTGCACTGGCGGACCGCCTGTGACGGTGGCATGCAGGGCGCCCTAGAGGTCAACGGTGACTTCTACTACGGCACGCACGGCAGCCTGTGCCGGGTGGTGCCCACCGGCACCACCACCTCGGCGCGCCAGCGGTATGCCGTGTTCAACGCCTCCTCCGGGGCGTTGCTGCCCGACTCGCCGAGCTTCGACTCCCCGATGGGCGTCTGGTCGTTCGCGGCGGTGCCCAATGGCCTGCTGGTCGGCGGTGACTTCACCTGGGTCGCCAGCCCGAGCCGGGTGCAGCAGGGGCTGGTGCTCTTCACCGGCACCCCCTGATCCACGGCCTCAGCCACCCACAGCGGCCGGCCCCGTCACCCGTCATCGGTGGCGGGGGGGCCGGCCGCCGCCGCGTGCCCGCTCCCACCGTTCGGACGGCCAACCCCTCGGCCCCCACCCGTCCGCCCCCTCCCCGGTCCATCCCGCTCCACCCGACCCGTCCTAACCCGTCCCGCTCCACCCGTCCGGGTCGCGCCGCCCGATCCCACCGCGCCACAGGGGGTGCGCGCCCCCGAAGGCCACACCCGGCATACCCGCTCACGCAGGGACCCTCGCACCCGGCGAACTGCGGGCACGACACCGCCCGGGAGGCTGGGTGGCCTCCCGGGCGGTGCGTTGCCGGGCTACGACGTGGGCGCGAAGACCGCCAGGTGGGCCACGGCGGCCCCGTTCACCGTGGTGAAGTCACCGCCGACCCACAGGCGGTGGGTGGCCGGGTCGACGGCC
The DNA here is from genome assembly GCF_036391795.1 of Oryzihumus sp. Lineage (GTDB taxonomy): Bacteria > Actinomycetota > Actinomycetes > Actinomycetales > Dermatophilaceae > Oryzihumus. The sequence goes on along the minus strand of NZ_DASVZH010000286.1, from coordinate 212 downwards.
GCCGCCCACACCCCGAGCGGGCTGTTGAGCGCCGGGTTCCAGCTGGTCAGGCTCCCCGAGGACAGCGACACTTCGAACAGCTTGCGTCGGGCGAGGTTGGTCGAGCACATGAACGGGCTGCCCGAGCCGGTGTTGCCGACGCAGTAGTTCGTGAAGTGCCCCCCGGCGTACACCGAGTCGCCGTCGACCGCCACGCCCTGCACGCCGCCGTC
>NZ_DASVZH010000285.1:0-10027 GCF_036391795.1 Oryzihumus sp. | reverse complement strand
CGCGGTGCACGCCGTGCGCGACCCCGGCACCGAGGTCAGCGCCACCGCCGTCGAGGGCGAGTCCCGCGGGCCGCGCGGCCGCTGGGCCGTGCTGCTGCGCCGGCGCCGCACCCCGGTCACCGACCGGTCCGAGCTGGACGGCCAGACCCCCGACGCCGGCGTTGTCAGCAGCGCCGAGGCGAGCACCGTGGCCCTCGCCGAGGGGGCCGCCTCGACGGCGGACCCCGCGAGCCGGCCGGACGGCATACCGGCGATGGTGGACGGCGAGGGCGGCCCGGGAGACCAAGGCCACACCCCGGAGGGGACCGGCCCGGCATAGCATCGACGGCGCATCCTGAGTCCGTCAGTGGAGGAACCGTGCCCGAAGCCGTCATCGTCTCGACCGCCCGCAGCCCGATCGGGCGCGCCTTCAAGGGCTCGCTCAAGGACGTCCGCCCCGACGACCTCGCGGCAACCATCGTCCAGGCCGCCCTGGACAAGATCCCCGGGCTGGACCCGAAGCTGGTCGACGACCTCTACCTCGGCTGCGCCGAGCCGTGGGCCGAGCACGGCTCCAACATGGCCCGCGTCGTGGCCGTGCTCGCGGGCTACGACCACCTGCCCGGGGCGACCGTGAACCGGTTCTGCGCCTCCTCGGTGCAGACCACCCGGATGGCCTTCCACGCGATCAAGGCCGGCGAGGGCGACGTGTTCATCAGCGCGGGCGTGGAGTGCGTCTCCCGCTACGCCGACTTCTCCGGCGCCGGCGGCTCCAAGGCCGAGTGGCAGAACCCGCGGTTCGCCGAGGCCCAGGCCCGCAGCACGCAGATCGCCACGGACAACAGCGTCTGGACCGACCCGCGCGAGCAGGGCCTGCTGCCCGACGTCTACCTGTCGATGGGCCAGACCGCCGAGAACGTCGCCACCTCGCGCGGCATCTCCCGCCAGCGCCAGGACGAGTGGGGCGTCTCCAGCCAGAACCGCGCCGAGAAGGCGATCGCCGACGGCTTCTTCGCCCGCGAGATCACCCCGATCACGACCCCGGACGGCACCGTCGTCTCCACCGACGACGGCCCGCGCGCCGGCGTGACGCTGGAGGGCGTGTCCGGGCTCAACCCGGTCTTCCGCGAGAACGGCACCATCACCGCCGGCAACTGCTGCCCGCTCAACGACGGCGCCGCCGCCGTGGTCGTCATGAGCGACACCGAGGCCCGCGAGCTGGGCCTGACCCCCCTGGCCCGCGTGGTCTCCACCGGCGTCTCGGCGCTGTCGCCGGAGATCATGGGCCTCGGCCCGGTCGAGGCCTCGCGCCAGGCCCTGGCCCGCGCCGGCATGACCATCGCCGACATGGACCTCTACGAGATCAACGAGGCGTTCGCCGCGCAGGTGCTGCCCTCGGCGGACGACCTGGGCATGGACTTCGACAAGCTCAACGTGCACGGCGGCGCGATCGCCCTGGGCCACCCGTTCGGCTCGACCGGCGCGCGGATCACCACCACGCTGCTCAACGGCCTGCAGGCCCGCGACGGGCAGTTCGGCCTCGAGACGATGTGCGTCGGCGGCGGCCAGGGCATGGCGGTCATCTACGAGCGCCTCAGCTGAGCTGACCCTCGCGCACCGGGCGCACCAAACGGCCCGTTCCACCCCCTCGCCGGGGCCGGGACGGGCCGTTTCGTGCCTCCGGTCGGCGATGGGTGGGCCCGAGCGGCAGGATGACCGCCATGGGACTCTTCTCGCGGCGCAGGGCCACCGCCGACGGCGGCGCCGGCATCGGTGACTTCTGGCAGTGGTGGGCGGCCGAGGGCGCGCGTGCGGTCGCCGCGGCCATCGCCGACCGTGAGCCGGGACGCATCGTCGCGGCCCTCAGCGCCCGGGTGGACGCGGTGCACGGCGGACTGGCGTGGGAGCTCGGCCCCGGCGGTGAGCACAGCCAGCACGTGCTCGTGGTGACCGCGGCGGGCGACCCCGCCCTGCGCCCCCTGGCCCGCCGCTGGCGGCTGGCGGCGCCACCGGCCGACGCGGTGTGGGCCTACGCCGACATGCGTCAGCCCACGGCGGACGCGGGCGCGGTGTCGCTGGAGATCGACGGGCAGCAGGTCGACCTGGCCCGGGCCACGGCCGGTGCCCGGGTCGTCGGCGCGGCGGTGGACGTCAGCGTGCACCACCCCGCCTGGGCCGCCCTCGAGCCACAGACACGCACACAGGCCGCGTTCCTGCTCCTGGACACCGTCCTCGGGGAGGCCGCCGTGGAGACGTGGCTGGGCGAGGTCTCCGCCGCCGAGCTCGAGCCGCTGGACGCGATCCCGCTGACCGGGCTGCGCTCGGTCGTGCGCTCGCTGGAGGAGCAGCACGTCGGCGCCGACGGCGAGCCCACCTGGGCGGTGCTGGAGGGCACCGGCCCCACCGGGCGGCCCGTCCTCGCCGTGACCCAGGTGCCGCTGCGTGCCGCGACGGCACCTCACCTGGACACCCACGTCGCCGTGGTCGTGCCCTACACCGACGCCACCGAGCAGGGCCTGCCCGGCGCGGAGAGCTTGCCGCGGCTGCGCAGCCTGGAGGAGCACCTCACCGACCGGGTGGGGCCCAGCGGCCGCCTCGTCGCCCACGAGAGCCACGACGGGGTGCGCGTGCTGCACCTCTACGTCGACGGCAGCACGCCGGCCGCCGAGCAGCTCCGGGCCGGCGTCTCCGGGTGGGACCAGGGCCGGGTGCAGGTCGCCTCTCAGGTTGACCCGGGGTGGGCCGCGGTCGCCCACCTGCGCACCTGAGCTACCTCCACCGGACGCACCAAATCCGTCGAACCATGCCCTTGAAGGGGGCCGATTCGGCGGATGTGGTGCGTTCGGTGGGTGAAGCGTAGGCAGCCCACCCGGTATGCCGGTCAGGCCAGCGCGCGACGCAGGTCGCCCAGCTGGCCGGCCAGGTCCTCCGGCAGGCCCGCCTCGCTGGCGTCGTAGACCATGACCGCCAGCTGGTCCATCAGCGTGGCCGGGCCGAGGTCAGGCACCGGCCACGGGTCCTGCCCGGTGCGTTCGGCGACCTCGTCGGCCAGGCGCTGCACCAGCTCGCGGACCGCGCCGGCGTGACGCTCGGCGCGGTCCAGCGGCAGCTGCCGCCAGCGCTCGACCACCCGGGCGAGCTCGGTGCGGACCTCGACCGGCACCGGGGTGGGCGGCTGCACTAGTTGCGGGCCCGGGTGAACAGGCGCAGCAGCTCGAGGTAGAGCCAGACCAGCGACACGATCAGGCCGTGGCCCATGAGCCAGGAGTAGCGCTCGGGCAGCCCGGCCGCGACAGCACGGTCGATGGTGTCGAAGTCGATGGCCAGGGAGTAGGCCGCCATGCCGACGCCGACGACGCAGATCAGCAGGCCGAACTGGGTGCCGATGAGGCCCCAGCCGCCGGTGGCGAAGGCGAACACGAGGTTGACCAGGCCGAAGAGCAGGTAGCCGATGACCGCCATGCCGAAGATGCGCCGCGAGCGGTCGGTCACCTTGATGACGCCGACCTTCCAGGCGATGAACATCCCGGCAAACGTGGCCATGGTCGCCAGCACGGCCTGGCCGACGACGCCGTGGGCGTAGGACTCGAAGACCCGGCTGATCGCGCCGACGAAGCCGCCCTCGAGCACCGCGTAGGTGAGGATCAGCGGCACGCTGACCTTCTGCCGGAAGGCGATGACGAAGCCGACCACGAGCCCGCCGAGCATGCCGGCGAGCCAGATCGGCAGCGCCAGGGCGGGGCTGGTGTCGGTGACGACCCACGAGGCAGCCGCGACGGCGACGACGATGCCGAACAGCAGCAGCGTCTTCATCACCACGTCGTCGAGGGTCATCCGGCGGGCCTGCGCCGCGGTGGCGGGCTGCGCGTCATACATCTGCTGCAGCTGCTCGGCGCTGAGGTCGGCCGCGGCAGGCTGCTGCGGGGTGGACCACTCGGCCCGGGGCTGCTGGCCGAAGCCGGCGTAGGCGCCGCTGCGGACCTGCTTGTCGATCCGGTTGAACACCGGGTTGCTCATCGTGTGCCTCCAGCACGTCATGCCGCCGCGGCGGCCCGTCACTGAGAAGGATGTCCGAGGGGGCCAGGAAGTTCCCCGATGCGTGCCCCCGACGGGATTCGAACCCGCACTGATGCGATTTTAAGTCGCTCGCCTCTGCCGTTGGGCTACGGGGACAGGCGTCAGGCTACAGATACGTGCGGCGCGGGTGGATCGCGTGGGCACCCGCCACGCGGTCGAGGAAGAGCAGGCCCCGGGTGTGGTCGACCTCGTGCTGCAGCGCCACCGCCTCGAAGGCGTCCGTGGCGACCTCGACCCACTCCCCCGTCACCGGCAGCTGGCCGCGCACGACCAGGCGACGGGCGCGGGCGACGTCGCCGGTGAAGTCCGGCACGGACATGCAGCCCTCGCGACCGCGTTCCCTGCGCGTGGCGCTGACCACCTCGGCGTTGCAGAGCACGAAGGCGCCATGGCACGTGCGGGTCTTGGGGTGACCGGTCACGTCGACGCTGAACATCCGCACGGCCAGGCCGACCTGCTGCGCCGCGAGGCCGACGCAGCCCGGCGAGACACGTTGCGTGGCAAGGAGGTCGGCAGCCAGCTGGACCGACTCCGCACCGGCCGGGTCGACGTCGGCCCCGGGCGCGCCGAGGACGGCGTCGGGGGCCAGGACGACCGGGAGCACCCGCCCCTCGGGCAGGGCGGGCATGCTCCACCCCGGTGGCGGTCCGGCGTCCTGCCCGGGCCCAGACCTCACAAGAGCTCGTCCTCGACCGGCGTCAGGTGGACGTCGACGCCGATCTCGCCGGCGACGATGCGCAGGTCGCGCTCGAGCGCCTCCGCAGCGGCGACGTCGGGCAGCTGCAGCTCGGCCATCAGCACGTAGAGCTCGCCGCCGAGGCGGGTGCCGAGGTCGACGATGTTGCCGCCGTGCTCGGCTACCACCCGGGTGATGGTCGCGACGATGCCGGGACGGTCGGCCCCGTGGACGTGCAGGGCGTACGACGGCCCGGACGGCCCGCTCGGGGCAGGGTCGGCGAGGACCCGGGCGTTGATCACCAGGGATCCGTCGGCGGTGAGGTGGCGCAGCGCAGACTCCACCGCGTCGACCCCGGCGCCGGTGCGCACGAGCAGGACCATGGCGAAGTGGCCTCGCAGCAGCGTCATGGTCGAGTCCTCGAGGTTGCCGTGCAGGTCGGCGAGGGCACCGGTGACGTCGGCGACGATGCCGGGACGGTCCTGGCCGAGCACCGTCACGGCGATGACCTGGCCGGGGACGCTCACTTGCCACCGCCGGCGGCCTGGTGGAACTCCTCGCGGGGCGCGGCCATCTCGCCGAGGCTGACGATCTCGCGCTTGAAGAACAGCGCCAGCGTCCAGTCGACGATGACCCGGATCTTGCGGTTGAGCGTGGGCACCCGGGACACGTGGTAGGTCCGGTGCATGAACCATGCCGGCCAGCCGCGCAGCTTCACGCCGTAGACCTGGGCCACGCCCTTGTGCAGGCCGAGGCTGGCCACGGAGCCGACGTGCTTGTGTCGGTAGGGCTCGATCTCCTTGCCCCGCAACGACTTCACGATGTTGTCAGCGAGGTGGGTCGCCTGCCGCACGGCGTGCTGGGCACTGGGCGAGCAGAACGAGCCGGGGTTGGTGATGTCCGGAACGGCGGCGTTGTCGCCGGCGCCCCAGGCGTCGGTCAGGCCGTGCACGCGCAGGTCCGCGTCACACATCAGGCGGCCCTTGTCGTCCAGCGGCAGGTCGGTGTTGGCCAGCACCGGGCTGGCCTTGACGCCCGCGGTCCAGACCACGGTGTCGGAGTCGAACCGCTGCCCGTCGGAAAGCACCACGTGGCCGTCGACACAGGACTCGAGCCGCGTCTCCAGCAGCACGTCCAGGCCGCGCTGGCGCAGCTCGTCCAGGGTGTAGCGACCCATGTCCTCGCCGACCTCGGGCAGGATCCGGCCGGTGGCCTCGACGAGGACGAAGCGCAGCTCGTCGGGGCGGACCTGGGGGTAGTAGCGCAGCGCGTAGCGGGCCATGTCCTCCAGCTCGGCGATCGCCTCGACGCCGGCGTAACCACCGCCGACGAAGGTGAAGGTCAGGGCCCGGCGCCGCCGCTCCGCGTCCTGGGTGGAGGCGGCCAGGTCGAGGCAGCGCAGCACGTGGTTGCGCAGCCAGATGGCCTCTTCCACGGTCTTGAACCCGATGCCCTGCTCAGCCAGGCCCGGGATGGGCAGCGTGCGCGCCTTGGAGCCGAGCGCGACGACCACCTCGTCGTAGGGCACCTCGTAGGACGGGCCCTCCAGCGGCTCGACGGTGACCACCTTGCGGGCGTGGTCGACCTTGGTCACGTGCGCGTTGAGGATCTCGGCGCCCTTGAGCACCCGGCGCAGCGGGACCACCACGTGACGTGGGCTGAGGCTGCCGGCGCTGGCCTCAGGCAGGAACGGCTGGTAGGTCATGTAGGAGCGCGGGTCGATGACCGTGACGGTCGCCTCTCCGGCGCGCAGCTTCCGCAGCAACCCCAGGCTCGTGTAGAGCCCGACGTAGCCGCCTCCGAGGACCACGATGCGTTTGCTCACCGGTCGACGGTACTACTCGTGAAAGTTTTCACAAAGTCCCTCCCACTCCGCGGACAGCGCCTTGACCCCGGTATGCCGGACCGTGGCACCCCGGCCCGGCTCACCTCACAGCCGGGCCAGGACGGCGTCGAGCATGGCCTCGGTCAGCTTCCCGGTGAAGGTGTTCTGCTGGCTGACGTGGTAGCTGCCGAGCAGGCGAATGGCCTTGCCGTTGCTGGAGACCAGCGTGGTCTCGGCGCCGTGGCCGAAGCGCGGTGCCGGCCGGGGCACGGCCCAGCCGAGTCGGCGGGCGGACGCCAGGGTGGCCGCCCAGCCGATCGCGCCGAGAGCCAGGACCGAGCGCAGGGTCGGCTCGGCGAGAGCAAGGTCACGGTCCAGCCAGGCCCCGCAGGTGTCCCGCTCCAGCGGCGTCGGCCGGTTGCCCGGCGGGGCGCACCGCACCGCGGCCACGATGCGGGCGCCGTTCAGCCGTTGCCCGTCGCCGCTGGCCACGCTGTGCGGCTCGGCGGCGAACCGGGCGCGGTGCAGCGCGGCGTAGATCCAGTCGCCGCTGCGGTCACCGGTGAACATCCGCCCGGTGCGGTTGGTGCCATTGGCCGCGGGCGCCAGGCCGACGACGAGGACCTGCGGGTGGGGGTCGCCGAAGCCGGGGCCAGGACGTCCCCAGTAGGGCTGGTCGGCAAAGGACGCGCGCTTGCCCGTGGTGGCGACCTCCTCCCGCCAGCGCACGAGACGGGGGCAGGCCCGGCACACGCTCACCCGGGCGTCGAGCTCCTCGACGTCGGGAGCGGTGCGGGCCAGGCGCGCGGCCGCGGCCGGCGTCCGCGCCACCGGGGTGTCCTCGGTCGCGGGGTCGCCTGGCCAGCCGGTCCCCGGTGGCACGGGTGAGGGGAACAGCCGGCCCGTCACCGGGTGGGGCAGCAGCTGCTGCGGGTCGCCCCCCTGGCCGCCGCCGCTCTCCCCCATCGCCAGCCTCCCTCGCCTGGTCAGCCCGCGATGCCGAGGGCGATGCCGTCGAGGATGTCGTGCTCGCTGGTGACCACCTCGGTCACGTCGGCCTCGCGGCGGACCCGCTCCACGATGAGCCGCCAGATGAGCGCCCCCGCCCCGATGACGTCGACCCGTCCCGGGTGCATGAACGGCAGTGCCGCGCGCTCGGCGTGCGACATGGTCAGCAGGTCCTCGGCCGCGGCGGCCACCGTCTCGACCGGGAGCTGGGCGAGGTGGATGCGCGCCGGGTCGTAGGCCGGCAGCCGCAGGGCGTGCGCCGTCAGGGTGGTCACGCTGCCGGCGAGGCCGACGAGCGCCTTGACCCCGGCGAGGTCCACGACGGCGGCGGCCTCGTCGATGGCGGCCTCGATGTCGCGGGTCGCGGCGGAGACCTCGGCGGCCGTGGGCGGGTCGGAGTGCAGGTGCCGCTCGGTCATCCGCACGCAGCCGATGTCGACCGAGCGGGCCTGCTCGACGTCCTCGGTGCCGCGGACCAGCTCGGTGGACCCGCCGCCGAGGTCGACCACGAGGTAGGGACCCGGCACGCCGCGGGCATGCAGCTCGCCGGTCGCGCCGCGGAAGGACAGCGAGGCCTCCTCGTGCCCGCTGACGACCTCGGGCGCGATACCGAAGGAGGCGAAGGCCTCGCGCACCCCGGCGACGAACTCGGCGGCGTTGCGGGCGTCGCGCGAGGCGGAGGTGGCCACGAAGCGGACCCGCTCGACGCCGTGCTCCTCGCACTGGGCGGCGTAGTCGCGGCAGGCGGCGAGGGTGCGCTCCATGGCCTCCGGGGCGATGACGCCGGTGCGGTCGACGCCGTGGCCGAGCCGGACGACCTCCATCCGGCGGACCACGTCGCTCAGGGTGCCCGCCGCCGGGTCGACGTCGGCGATGAGCAGTCGGATCGAGTTGGTGCCGCAGTCGACCGCCCCGACACGGGTCACTCCGGGGCCCCGCGCTCCACGCAGGGACCGCCCGCCCACCAGTCCTCAAGGGCGTCCAGGGCCTCGTCCCCGAGCGGGTTGACGCCGCGGCCGACGGCCAGGGAGTGCGCCACCAGCACGTGCAGGCACTTGACGCGGGTCGGCATGCCGCCGGCGGTGATGCCCTCGATCTCGGGCACCTCGCCGAGCTCGGCCCGGCGGCGCAGGTAGTCCTCGTGGGCTGCGGCGTAGGCGGCAGCCAGCTCGGGGTCCTCCCCCAGCCGCTGGGTCATGTCCTTCATCAGCCCGCTGGTCTCCAGCGTGCTGATGGCGCCGGTCAGGCGCGGGCAGGTGGCGTAGTAGGTCGTCGGGAACGGCGTGCCGTCGGGGAGCCGGGGCTCGGTGCGCAGCACGTCGGGGTTGCCGCACGGGCAGCGGTGCGCCACCTCGGCGACACCACGGGGTGGACGGCCGAGCTGCTGCTCCACGGCGGCGAGGTCGGCGGCGTCAACGGTGCTCATGGGGTGCTGTGTCCTGGGGTGGGGAGCGGGGCCGGCGTCGTGGCGCCCGGCGTGGGCTGGGGCGGGGTGTCGGCGATGACCATCGACTCCCACAGCTGGCCGTACCACGGGTGGTTGCGGCCGGAGGCGGCCGGCACGGAGGCGACCTGCGGGTCCCTGCCCTGCTGCGCGGCCGGGCTGGCGTCGAGCACGGTGAACGAGCGCTCGCCGACCTTGACCATCTTGAGGCGCTGGCGCGCCTGCTCCTGGATGTAGGCGGGGTCGTCCCACTGCTGCTTCTGCACGCGCAGCGCATCGACCGTCTTGCCCTGCTGGGCGACCTTGTGGCGCATCGCCTCGATCTCACCCTGCTGACGCAGGTAGGAGCGCAGGGTCGGCACCAGGGTGACCGCGAGCATGACGAAGATCGAGGCGAGGATCGCCATGCGGCGCAGCGACCGCGGCGTGCGCTGGTCGCTGCGCGCCCGGGGACTGCGGGCCGACGTCGCGGGGCGGCTGGCGGCCTTGCGGGGGGTGGAGGGACGGCTCGTGGCCGCCGCGCCGGACCGTGACGAGCCGGTGCGCCGAGGACTCCTCGGCGCACTGCCCGGTCGGTTGGCGGCCACGAGCGGTGTCCCTGCCCGGGCTAGGCCCGGTCGCCCTTGAACCGCGGGAAGGCGCCGGCGCCGGCGTAGCGCGCGGCCTCGTCGAGCTCCTCCTCGATGCGCAGGAGCTGGTTGTACTTCGCGACGCGCTCGGAGCGGGCCGGGGCACCGGTCTTGATCTGGCCGCAGTTGGTGGCAACGGCCAGGTCGGCGATGGTGGTGTCCTCGGTCTCGCCGGAACGGTGGCTCATCATCGCGCGGTAGCCGTTGCGCTGGGCCAGGTCGACCGCGTCGAGGGTCTCGGTCAGCGAGCCGATCTGGTTGACCTTGACCAGCAGGGCGTTGGCCGTGGCGTTGTCGATGCCACGCTGCAGCCGCTCGGGGTTGGTGACGAACAGGTCGTCGCCGACGATCTGGACCTTGTCGCCCAGGACCGCGGTGATGGTCGCCCA
>NZ_DASVZH010000284.1:0-27512 GCF_036391795.1 Oryzihumus sp. | reverse complement strand
GAGACCTCCTGCTGGCGGGACTCGACGCGCTTGCCCGAGCTCATCAGCTGCAGGTAGTCGATGATCACCAGGCGCAGGTTGTTGCGCTGCTTGAGCCGGCGGCACTTGGCCCGGATCTCCATCAGCGACATGTTGGGGCTGTCGTCGATGAACAGCGGCGCGTCGGAGACCTCGCCCATGGTCCGCGCGAGGCGGGTCCAGTCCTCGTCGCGCATGGTGCCCTTGCGCATGTGCTGCAGCTGGATGCCGGCCTCGGCCGACAGCAGGCGCATGGTGATCTCGGTGCGGCTCATCTCCAGGCTGAAGACGACGGTCGCCTGCTTGTGCTTGATGGCCGCGGACCGGGCGATGTCCAGCGCCCAGGTCGACTTGCCGACCGCGGGACGCGCCGCGACGACGATCATCTGGCCGGGGTGCAGACCATTGGTCAGGGCGTCGAAGTCGGTGAACCCGGTGGGCACGCCGGTCATCTCGCCGCTGCTGCCCGAGGCGTGCTCGATCTCGTCGACCGCCGCCTCGAGGATGTCGCCGAGGACGTGGTAGTCCTCGCCACCGCGCTTGTCGGCGACGGCGTAGACCTCGGCCTGCGCGGCGTTGACGATGTCCTCGACGTCGCCGCCGCCCTGGGCGTAGCCGAGCTGCACGATCCGGGTGCCGGCCTCGACGAGGCGGCGCAGGACCGCCCGCTCGGCCACGATCTGGCCGTAGTAGCCGGCGTTGGCCGCCGTCGGCACCGACTGGATCAGCTGGTGCAGGTAGGCCTGGCCGCCGACCCGCTGCAGGTCGCCGCGCTTGCTCAGCTCGTCGGAGACGGTGATCGCGTCGGCCGGCTCACCGCGGCCGTAGAGGTCGAGGATCGCGTCGTAGATCAGCTCGTGGGCCGGGCGGTAGAAGTCGACGCCCTTGAGCGTCTCGACGCAGTCGGCGATGGCGTCCTTGGACAGCAGCATGCCGCCGAGCACGCTCTGCTCGGCGTGGACGTCCTGCGGCGGCAGGCGGTCCATGTCGGGGCCGTCGGGGGACGGCGAACCGCCATAGGCGCTGACGTCCAGCTCCGCGATCGACACCTGGTCCCCTTCGATGAACACGGTCGCACCGGGTGCTCCGGCTGTGACACCAGACAACCACTGTGGTCTGACACTCCCCCGGAAGGTGGCCGTCGTGTCGGCCAGGAACGCCCGTGCGGAGAACGGTAGGTCCGCCGGTGCCAGCCCCTCAACACAGGCCTGTGGACAGCTTGGGGACAACGTGTGCACCACGCCGTGGACGAGTGTGCACACCATGTGGACAACCCTGTGAATTGCCGGGGACAGCCTGCGCCGCCACGCACGCTGGCGTGCACAAACGGCCGTCCACCGGCTGTGGACAGAAAAAAGTTCGCCGCTACGGTGCGCCCATGCCCGACCCGATCCCGACGAGCCCCGGCACCACGCTGGTCGGCGCCGTCCGGGCGGCCCTGGCCGAGGCCGCCGACCCCGCCCGCGCCGCCGGCCAGCAGGCCTACATGAAGTCCGCCATGCCCTTCCGCGGACTGACCTCACCGGTCCTGCGGGCCACCCTGCGCCCGCTGCTCGCCGACCCCGCCCACCGGCTCGCCGACCGGGCGGAGTGGGAGGCCGTGGTGCGCTGCCTGTGGGACGACGCGGCATACCGGGAGGAGCGGTATGCCGCACTGGCCCTCACCGGGCACCGCACCTACCGCGCGTGGGCGCGGGAGGTGGCCAGCGTGCCGCTTTTCCGCCACCTGGTGGTGACCGGGGCGTGGTGGGACTACGTCGACGAGATCGCCTCGCACCGCATCGGGGACATCCTGCGGGCCCACCCCGACACCGAGGCCGACCGGATGCGGCAGTGGGCCCGGGACCCCGACCTGTGGGTGCGGCGGACGGCGATCCTGAGCCAGCTCGCCAGCAGGGACGAGCTCGACCGCCGGCTGCTCGTCGACGTCATCGAGCCCAACCTGGCCGACCGGGAGTTCTTCATCCGCAAGGCGATCGGCTGGGCGTTGCGCCAGCACGCCCACCTCGGCCCCGAGGCCGGGGACTGGGTGCGCCAGGTCGTGGCCGCCTGGGGCGACCGGATGGCGCCGCTGTCCCGCCGGGAGGCGCTCAAGAACCTCTGAGCACCCGCGGGGCGGCCAGGTCGGCGTTGTCGATCACCGCGCTGGCGTGCCGGTACGGCGCGCACTCGGCGAGGTAGAGCCGCTGCCCCTGCACGTAGCGCTGCTGGGAGTCCGCCGCCGGGTCGGGGTCGGTCCCGTCTCGGGCCGCCCCGCGGGGCACCGACACCGCGAAGTCGACCTGCAGGAACACCGACCAGTCCCAGCACGGGCGCAGCTCGGGGCGGTGCAGGAAGATCCCGTCGACGAGCAGCACGTCCCCGGGCCCGAGCGCCACCGGTGCGAGCTCGACCGGCGTGTCCGTGGCCACGTCGTTGACCGCGGTCCTGACCAGCCCCGAGCCACCGGGCGCGACCGGGTCCAGCAGCGCCTCCCGCATCCGGACGTAGTCGTAGGAGTCCCGGAAGAAGCCCTCCGGGGAGTGCCGGCCCCGGCGGTGGCGCACCTGCGCAGGGTGGTGGAACCCGTCCACGGACGCCCGGACCACGAGCACCCCGCGGCCGGAGAGGACCACTGCCAGCTCGTCGGCGAAGACGGTCTTGCCCGCCCCGTCGACCCCGTCCACCCCGACCCGCCGCACCCGGTCGGTCGGCAGCCCTTCCACCCGCTCGGCCACCCACGCCAGCACCGCGTCACGTCCGGTCACGGGCCGGACCCTACCGACGCCGGTTCCCGCCGCGGCCTAGGCTGCCCGCCGTGACGGCCCGGAGCAGCACCGCAACCAGCCAGCAGCGGGAGATCCTGCGGCTGGCGGTGCCGGCGTTCCTCGCGCTCATCGCCGAGCCGCTGTTCCTGCTGGCCGACTCGGCGATCGTCGGGCACCTCGGCACCGCCCCGCTGGCGGGTCTCGGCGTGGCCAGCGCGGCCCTGGTGACCGCGGCGAACGTCTTCGTCTTCCTGGCCTACGGCACCACGAGCACCGTCGCCCGTCAGGTCGGCGCCGGCTCGGAGCGCACCGCCGTCGAGGCCGGCGTGGCCGGGCTGTGGCTCGCGCTGGTCCTCGGCGTCGGCACCGCCGCCGTGGTCGGGCTGGCCGCCGGCCCGATCGCCGCGGTCTTCGGCGCCTCCCCGGCCGCGCACGCCCAGGCGGTGACCTACCTGCGGGTGTCTGCGCTCGGCATACCGGCCATGCTCCTCGTCCTCGCCGTGACGGGCGTCCTGCGCGGGCTGCAGGACACCCGCACCCCGCTCGTGGCCTCGGTGGTGGGCTTCAGCGCCAACCTGGCGCTCAACCTGGTGCTCGTCCTCGGGCTGCGCCTGGGCATCGCCGGGTCCGCGCTGGGCACGGTCCTCGCCCAGACCGGTATGGCGGTCGGCCTGGTCCTCGTCGTGGCCCACCGGGCGCGCGGGCTGGGGGCGGGGCTGCGCCCGCACCCGATGCGGGTGCTTCACGCGGCGGGGCAGGGAGTGCCGCTGCTGGTGCGCACGCTCGCGCTGCGCGCGGTCCTGCTGCTGACCACGTGGGTGGCGGCCGGGCTCGGGGACGTCCCCCTGGCCGCGTACCAGGTGTCGGCGACGGTGTGGAGCTTCCTGACCTTCGCCCTGGACGCCCTGGCCATCGCGGCCCAGGCGCTGACCGGCAAGGCGCTCGGTGCGGCCGATGTCGCCGCCGCCCGTTCGGCCACGACGACCATGCTGCGCTGGGGTGCCGGTGCAGGGGTCGTGCTCGGCGCGCTGGTGCTGGCCGTGCACGACGTGCTCCCCGGCCTGTTCACCACAGACCCGGCGGTGCGCGCCGCCCTGGCCGCGGCGCTGGTCGTCGTGGCGCTGTCCCAGCCCGTCTCCGGGGTGGTGTTCGTCCTCGACGGCGTGCTCATCGGTGCGGGCGACGGCCGCTGGCTCGCCGGGGCCCAGGTGGTGCTCCTCGTGCTCTACCTGCCGGCGGTGCTCGCGGTCCGCCGGGCCGCACCCGACCTGCTCGGAGGCACCGACCCGGTCACCGCCCAGGCGCAGGCGCTCACCGTGCTGTGGTGGGTGTTCGTCGGGTTCATGGTGCTGCGGGGGGTGGCGCTGGGCTGGCGGGCCCGCTCCGACGCCTGGCTGGTCACCGGCGCCTCCCGCACCTGACCGGGACCACTGCGCACGCCGGTGTCGCTGGAGGCGCCGGGCGACAACCAGCCCTCCAGCGACCACAACGGGCGCAAAAAGTCAGTCGTGCGTCGGGAAGCCCAGGTTGAGCCCGCCGTGGCTGGGGTCGAGCCAGCGTGACGTGACCACCTTGCCGCGGGTGAAGAAGTGCACGCCCTCGGTGCCGTGGGCGTGGCTGTCGCCGAACAGCGAGCTCTTCCAGCCGCCGAAGGAGTAGTAGGCCATGGGCACCGGGATCGGCACGTTGACGCCGACCATGCCCACCTCGACCTCGTTCTGGTAGCGCCGGGCGGCACCGCCGTCGTTGGTGAAGATCGCCGTGCCGTTGCCGTAGGGGTTGGCGTTGACCAGCTCCAGCGCCGCGTCGTAGGAGGGCACGCGCACCACGGACAGCACCGGGCCGAAGATCTCGTCGGTGTAGATCGACATGTCCGGGGTGACGTGGTCGAACAGGGTCGGCCGCAGCCAGAAGCCTGCGTCGTCGCCGTCGACGTCGCCCTCACGCCCGTCGACCACCAGCGTGGCGCCCGACTCGACCCCCGCCTCGACGTAGCCGACGACCTTGTCCCGGTGGGCGCCGGTGACCAGCGGGCCCATGTCGCATCCACGGGTGCCGTCGCCGGTGCGCAGGGTGGCCATCCGCTCGCGGATCCGCGCGACGAGGTCGTCCGCGACGGGCTCGACCGCGACCAGCGCCGAGATGGCCATGCACCGCTCCCCGGCGGAGCCGAAGCCGGCGTTGACCGCGGCGTCGGCGGCGAGGTCCAGGTCGGCGTCGGGCAGCACCACCATGTGGTTCTTGGCCCCGCCCAGGGCCTGGACCCGCTTGCCGGAGGCGGTCCCCTTCTCGTAGACGTACCTGGCGATCGGGGTGGACCCGACGAACGAGACCGCCTTGACGTCGGGGTGCTCCAGCAGTCGGTCGACCGCCTCCTTGTCCCCGTGGACGACGTTGACCACGCCGTCGGGCAGGCCGGCCTCCTTCCACAGCTGGGCGACCGCGTTGACCGCCGAGGGGTCCTTCTCCGAGGGCTTGATGACGACGGCGTTGCCGCAGGCCACGGCGATCGGGACGAACCACATCGGCACCATGGCCGGGAAGTTGAACGGCGAGATGACCGCGACGACGCCGAGCGCCTGGCGCATGGAGTAGACGTCGACCCTGGTCGAGACGTTCTCGCTGAAGCCGCCCTTGAGCAGGTGCGGGATCCCGCAGGCGAACTCGACGACCTCGAGCCCGCGCGTCACCTCGCCGAGGGCGTCGGAGAGGACCTTGCCGTGCTCCGCGGTGATGAGTGCGGCGATCTCCTCCTTGCGGGCGTTGAGCAGCTCGCGGAACGCGAACAGGACCTGCGCCCGCCGGGTCAGCGAGGCCTGCCCCCACTCCCGGCTGGCGTCGTGGGCGATCTTGACGACCTCGTCGACGGTGGCGGCCGAGGCGAGGTCGAGCTGGCCGGTGACCTCGCCGCTGGCGGGGTTGTAGACCGGGCTCGTGCGCTCGGCGACCCCCGTCCAGGGGGCGCCGCCGACGAGGTGGGTGATGCGGGGGGCAGGGGTGCTCACGAGTGGTGTCCTTCTCGCTCAGGGGCGCGGGTGCCGCCAGCGTATGCCGGGTCCGCCCGGTCCGGGGAGGGGCACAGGACACCAGCGGAACGGACATCTTTGGGCAAACCACGACCGTGACGGCCGCCCCGCTGGCTAGCCTTGGCGCCCAACAGGGGGTGCGTGCACCGCTCCCCGGCGCCGGCGGCAGGAGGGGTGGTCGTGAACGTCCCGCTCCCTGCGCAGGTGGGGATCGCGGACGTCACGGCCTGCCTCGAGGGCCTGCTGCGCCACTCCGACGCCGTGATCAGTGTCCGCAGCGCGCAGGACGGCCGGCTGCTGCTGGCCAACGACGCGTTCGCGGCGCAGGTCGCCCGCCCGGTGGAGGAGGTCGTCGGCGCCCTGCTCGAGGACCTCATGCCCCCGGTCCAGGCCGCCCACGTCCGCGCCCAGGACGAGCTGGTGCTGCGCACCGGGCAGGTGCAGACCAGCCACGAGACCTACCCCGACACCGAGGGCGGGCTGCGCACCTTCGTCACCCAGCGCTTCCCCCTCGTCGACGCCGAGGGGGACACCTTTGCGGTGGCCGGCATCGCCACCGACATCACCGAGCTGGAGCGCACCCGCAGCTCGCTGCACGAGACCGAGCAGCGCTACCGCGCCCTGGTCGAGCACTCCCCGTTCGCGATCGTCGTGCACGTCCGGGGACGGTTCCGCTACGCCAACGCGGCCGCGCTGCGGCTGCTCGGGGCGGCCACCGAGGCGGACCTGCTGGGCCGGCCGGTGCTCGACGTCATCCCCGAGCCCGACCGCTCCGAAGCCGCCGCGATGATCGCCGACATCCTCGCCGGGCGCAGCGAGATCGCCGCACGTCGCGAGGCGGTGCGGCTCGACGGGGGGCGGATCATCGTCGAGATCACGGCCAGCGCCGTGACCTGGGCGGGCCAGACCGCGGTGCAGATGGAGGTCCGCGACGTCACCGAGGAGGCGCGGTCCCGGCAGCTGCTCGCCCGTGCCCACCGGGAGTCGATGGACGCCGCGGCCCGGCTGCGGCTGCTGCTCACCGTGGCCACGGCCGCCAACGACGCGCTGACCATCGATGCGGCCGCCACCGAGGCGCTCCGGGCGACGTGCGAGCACTTCGGCTTCGCGGCGGCCCTGCTGAGGCCGTGCCGGAGCGGGAACGACCGCCTCGTGCCCGCCGCACCCGTGCAGCACGTGGCGACCGGCCCGGCCTCCGACATGCTCATGCTCGCCCTCGACCAGGCGCCCGCCGTGGTGCGGTCCGCGTTCGTCACGCGTGACGCCGCCGGACGGGTCACCGACCGCGGGGGCACCGGCGTGTTCTTCGTCGACCCGGACTCGGACGACGCCTTCGAGGCCGCGCTCGGGCACGCCGGGGTGCGCACGACGCACGTCGTGCCGGTCACGCTGCGCGACACGGTCACGAGCGTGTGCGAGTTCTTCGACACCGGGGAGGCGGGCGCGGCCGCCGACCACCGCGGCACGCTGCACCTCGTCGCCCACGAGCTGTCCCGCGTGCTCGAGCGGCAGCGGGCCCTCGAGGAGCGCGCTGCCCACGAGGCGCGGTTCCGCACGATGTTCCTCAGCTCCCCGGTGGCCATGGCCCTGTCCGACAGCCTCGGGCACTTCGTCTCGGTCAACCCGGCGTTCTCGGCGATGCTCGGACTCCCGGAGGAGGACATCGTCGGCCGGTCCTCGGACGTGTTCACCCATCCCGACGACGTGGCCGGCAACGCCCGGATCAGCGCCACGCTCGACCACACGACCGGTCAGGTCTACCGGGTGGAGAAGCGCTACCTGCACTCCAGCGGACAGGAGGTGTGGGGCCTGCTGTCGGTCACCCGGGTGACCTTCCCGGATGGCCAGCCCTACACCCTGGCCCAGGTCGAAGACATCACCGACCGGCGTCAGGCGGAGGCCGACCTGCACCGCCAGGCGCAGCACGACGCGCTCACCGGGCTGGCCAACCGGGGCAGCCTCGGCCGCAGTCTCAGCGCCCTGGTCGACTCCACCGACGGCCTGGCGGTGCTGTTCGTCGACCTCGACGGCTTCAAGCTCGTCAACGACACCCACGGGCACTCCACCGGCGACGCCGTCCTGCAGGAGGTCGCGCGCCGCCTCCCCCTCGCCGTCCGTCCCGGGGACCTCGTCGCCCGGTTCGGCGGGGACGAGTTCG
Organism: Oryzihumus sp.; assembly: GCF_036391795.1. GTDB lineage: Bacteria > Actinomycetota > Actinomycetes > Actinomycetales > Dermatophilaceae > Oryzihumus. Next base: position 19,563 of record NZ_DASVZH010000284.1, on the reverse strand, counting down.
TCATCGTCTGCTGCGGCGTGTCCACGCACGCGGAGGCGCTGGATTTCGCGGCCCGGGTCGAACGGGCCCTCGCCACCCCGATCCGCTGGGCCGGTGGCGAGCTCGGGGTCACCGCGAGCATCGGTATCGCGCTCAGCTCACCGCCCGGGGGCGCCCGCTTCCTCGACGCCGAGGAGCTGGTCCGGCGGGCGGACGCGGCCATGTACCTCGCCAAGCGGCGCGGCAAGGACCGGGCCGACGTCTACGACGACTCGTTGCACGCCACGAGCCAGTCCCGCACACGGACCGCCGCGGCGCTGCGCCGCGGCCTGGCCGGTGAGGGGCTTCGGGTCCACTTCCAGCCGATCGTCGACCTCACGCTGGGCGAGGTGGTGTGCGCGGAGGCCCTGGTCAGGATGCTCGACCACGACGGGGAGCTGATCCGCACAGCCGAGCTGGTCGACGTCGCCGAGGAGACCGGCCTGATCACGGCGCTCGGGTCGTGGGTGCTGCGGCAAGCCTGCACCGAGGTGGCGCAGCTGCGCCGGGAGACCGGCTGGGCGATGGCGGTGACCGTGAACCTGTCGGCGCGACAGGCCGCGCAGCCGGATCTCGCCGCCGAGGTGCTTGGGGTGCTCCGGGACACCGGGCTGGCGCCCGACGGGCTGTCCCTGGAGCTGACCGAGTCGGCGCTGCTGGAGTTCAACGACGCCACGCTGACCCAGCTCAACACGTTGCGCGACCACGGCGTCGGCATCGGGATCGACGACTTCGGCACCGGCTACTCCTCCCTGACCTACCTGCGCCGGTTCCCGGTCAGCTTCGTCAAGGTCGACCAGGCCTTCGTCCGTGGCCTGCCCGGCTCCGAGCGTGATGCCGTCATCGTGCGTTTCGTCAACTCCCTGGCACGCGACCTGGGTCTGGCCTGCGTCGTCGAGGGCGTCGAGACCGCCGAGCAGCTGCACGCCGTGCGCGAGCTGGGCGGGCTGTTCGCCCAGGGGTACCTCTTCTCCCGGCCGGTGCCGCTGCCGGTGCTGCGCGACCTGCTCATCGGCGGGATCGAGGTACCACCCCACCCCTGAGGCGCCCGTCCCGGCACCCGGTCCGGACCGGCATCACCGACGCGGCGCCGGGCATGACGAAGGGGCCTGGTTCCACGTTGAACCAGGCCCCTTCGGCTGCTGCCGAGGCAGCGGGAGCGTGCGTCAGCCGGCGACGACGGTCAGCGCGACCGTGGCCTGGACCTCCGGGTGCAGGCGCACGAGCGCCTGGTGCGACCCGGTGGACTTGATCGGCGTGGCGATCTCGATCTTGCGGCGGTCCAGCGCCGGGCCACCGGCAGCCGTGACGGCCGCGGCGATCTCGGCCGGGGTGACGGCACCGAAGAGGCGACCCGACGCGCCGGTCTTGGCCTCGACCTTGACGGTCTTGGCCTCGAGCTGGCCCTTGATGGCCTTGGCCTCGTCGAGCGACTTCACCTCGCGGGTCTCCCGGCCCTTGCGGATCGAGTCGACCTGCTTCTGGCCGCCCTTGGTCCAGGCCGTGGCCAGACCGCGGGGGAACAGGAAGTTGCGGGCGTAGCCGTCCTTGACCTCGACGACGTCACCGGCGGTGCCGAGACCCGACACCTCCTGGGTGAGGATGAGCTTCATGGGTTGTCTCCTTCGCGACGACTCAGTGAGCTAGCTCAGCGAGCCGAGCTGGAGTAGGGCAGCAGGGCCATCTCACGGGCGTTCTTCACGGCCGTGGCGATGAGGCGCTGCTCCTGGACGGACACACCGGTCACCCGACGAGCGCGGATCTTGCCGCGGTCGGAGATGAACTTGCGCAGCAGCGCAGTGTCCTTGTAGTCGATGTTCTCGACCTTCGCCGCCTTGAGCGGGTTGGCCTTCTTCTTGGGCTTGCGCACTACGGGCTTGGCCATCGTGGTGCTCTCCATTCTGTGAGAGCCCGGAGTGTGTGCTCCGGGATAGCGTTTCGTTTCAGTTGCGACTCTCATCGCACCTGGCGGTTCGGCCGGCTTCACAGGCACAAGGAAGCCGTCTCACCTCGATCACGGGGCCCACCTCCCAAGGGATGTGCCCTGTGCTCTTTTCAGTTCTCCGGATCGACGTTTCCTGCAGGCACAGGGAAGCCGCCGCACGTCAGGTTCCGGGCTGACCTTCCAGCCCGGAACCTTGCTTGTTGAATCAGAAGGGCGGCTCGTCGTAGGACGGGCCGGAGCCCCAGCCGCCACCCTGCGGGGCGCCCTGGGGCGCGCCCGCGGACGGGCCCGCGGACGGGCCGGTGGCCCACGGGTCGTCGCTCGGCGCGCTCTGGCCGCCACCGAAGCCGGAGTTGCCCCCGCCCTGGTTGCCGCCGAAGCCGCCGCCACCACCGCGCTGGGTGCGGTTGACCTTGGCCGTCGCGTAGCGCAGCGAGGGGCCGACCTCGTCGACCTCCATCTCCACGACCGTGCGCTTCTCGCCTTCCTTGGTCTCGTAGGAACGAGACTTCAGTCGGCCGGACACGATCACGCGGGTGCCACGCTGGAGCGACTCGGCGACGTTCTCCGCCGCGTCACGCCACACCGAGCAGCGCATGAACAGCGTCTCGCCGTCCTTCCACTCGTTGCTCTGACGGTCGAACGCGCGCGGCGTCGACGCAACGGTGAAGTTCGCCACCGCCGCACCGGACGGCGTGAACCGCAGCTCCGGGTCGTTGGTGATGTTGCCGATGACCGTGATGACGGTGTCGCCAGCCATGTGTTGATCCCCTGTTTCTCAGGCGCCGGGGCGCAGGAGCTTGGTCCGGAGGACAGACTCGTTCAGGTTGAGCTGGCGGTCCAGCTCCTTGGCGGTGGCCGGCTCGGCGGTCATGTTGACGACCGCGTAGATGCCCTCGGACTTCTTCTTGATGTCGTAGGCCATCCGGCGACGACCCCAGATGTCGACGTTGTCCACGGTGCCGCCGTCCTTGGTGACGACGGTGAGGAACTTGTCGAGGCTCGGCTGGATCGTGCGCTCCTCGAGTTCGGGGTCGAGGATGATCATGAGCTCGTACTGACGCATGCTGTTAACCCACCTCCTTTGGTCTAGAGCGGTCACGGTCTTTCCGTGACAGGAGGGTTGCAGCGTCCCACCACGGCGCACTCTGCCAGTGGTCACTGACAGTGGGTATGCCGCGGCGAACTTCACGAGGGTACCCGCACGTCGCGGCCGGGAAGAAATCAGCGACGGCGTGTCCCGTGCGGGTCACCCGAAGCGCACCAGCACCCGGTCCTCCGCGCCGGCGATCGGGCCCGCCAGCTCGTCGACCTCCCCCTCCAGCCGCTGCCGCTCTGCGGCCTCGGTCTCCCCGAGCTCGTCCTCGGGCAGGGCCCACCGGGCCCGCGCCACGCGCACCACCTGGGCGACCAGCCATCCCAGGGCCAGCAGCCGCGCGAGGAGCAGCCCGGCATACGGCCCGGAGGGCAGGCCGCGGTCCTTCACGCTGAGGCCGGCGAGGTAGAGCCAGACCGCGACGGAGTAGACGACCTCGGTGCCGGCCCAGATCAGGTGGTCGCGCCAGCGCACGCCGACGAGGGCGATGAGCGGCAGCAGCCACAGGCACGCCTGAACGGGCACGGACTTGCCGGTCACCACGACGATCGCCAGCATCAGCAGGGCGACCTCGGCCACCGCGGGCCGGCGCTGGGTGGCCAGGGCAAGGACGGCGCCGGCGACCAGCGCGGCGACCCAGCCCATCAGCGCCAGGACCGTCACGGCCCCCACCGGCAGGTCGTGGTCGTACAGCTGCGGCACCAGCCACAGCGAGCCGTAGCCGGCACCGGCGCCCCACCAGCGCCGGTAGGTGGACAGGAACCCGTCGGCGTTGACCAGGAGCCAGGGCAGGGACACCAGCAGCCAGGTCGCCAGGGTCACGCCGGCGAGGACGCCCCACTGCCGCAGCCGGCCACCGCGCACCGCGACCAGGCCGATCGCGGCCACGATGACCAGGGGGTAGGTGCGCGTCGCCACCGCGAGGCCGAGCACCACCCCGGCCAGCGGCAGCCGGCGCCGGCCCCAGGCCCACAGCCCCACCGAGGTCAGCACGACGCCGAGCAGGTCGACCGAGACCAGGGAGGCGGTGACGATGACCGGCGAGAGCGCGACGTGGGCGGCCTTCCACGGGTGCCGGCGCACCGTCGCTGCGGTCACGATGACGAGCAGCACGAGCAGCACGGCGACGAGGACGGCCCACAGGCCGAAGTACCACTGCTGACGGGTGCTCACCGGGCCGCCGGGCACGAGCAGCGCCATGACCCACATGGCCAGGCCGCTGCCGACCGGCTGGTCCAGCGACCCGGCCCCGTTCTGGAGGTAGGGCAGCGTGCCGGTCGACAGCCCCGAGGTCTGGAAGACCAGCGGCAGGTCGGAGTAGCACGCGTGCCAGAACTGGTCGGGGGTGCTCCAGCCGGTCCGCACACAGTGCGCCCGCTGGGCCACGGCCAGGGCGACCATCACCGAGGCGAGGCCGCTGAGCACGGCCGCGGCAGCCTGCCAGCCGTCGCGCGAGCGGCGCCCGATCGCGGCATGCCGGCCCAGCGGGCCTCCGGCGACCTGGCTGGCCGCCGCCGCCACCGGGTCCTCCCGCGTCGGCGCCACGGTCTGGTCGGGCGAGGGGCTCGGGCGCATGCCGCGCAGACTACGGGCTCAGGCTGGCCCGCGGCCGGTGTCCCTCCGGCATGCCGTGCCGCGCACCAGGTCGGGGAACGGCGACGGGGCGCCCCCTGCCTGGTGCAGGAGGCGCCCCGTCGGGGTCGGAGCCGCTACGGCGTCGGCGCCGGTGTGCCGTGCTTGCCGGCGCCCGAGGTCGTCGGCGACGAGGTCGAGGTCGTCGTCGTGCTGCCGCCCGGGAAGGGCACGGTGAAGGTGTTCTTCGGACCCTTGGTCTTGGTCGTGGTGCTGGTCGACGGCGGCGCCGTGGTGGTGCTCGTCGTGGACGTGGTGCTCGTCGAGCTCGTCGTCGTGGTCGTCGGCGTGGGCGGAGCGACCTGGTTGTCACCGATGCCGGCGCGCGGCGGGAAGTCCTGGACCGGGTCGCCCCTGAGTGCGCCCTCCATGAAGGCCGTCCAGATCTTCACCGGGTAGGTGCCACCGGTGACCTCGCCGAAGCCGTCGACCTTGATGCTGCCGGTGCCGTCGCCCTGGTAGATGCCGACCGCCGCGGCAAGCTGCGGGGTGAACCCGTCGAACCAGACCGCCTTGTTCTTGGTCGTCGTACCGGTCTTGCCGGCAGCCGGCCGGCCCAGCTCCTGGGCGTGTTGGGCGGTGCCCTCCGTGACGACGTGGGTCATCGCCTCGGTCGCGTCCGCCGTGACGCCCTTGTCGAAGGCCGCCCGCACGTCCTTGTTCGCCTTGTAGTCGATGCTGCCGCCGGCCGAGGTCACCGACTTGATGAGGTACGGCTTGGCGCGGGTGCCCTGGGCGGCGATCGTCGCGTAGGCGTTGGCCATGTCGATGACGCGAGGTGAGGCCGAGCCGAGGATGTTGGCGTAGTTGGGGCTCAGGCCGGGGGTGCTCTGCGGGACGCCGGCGGCGATCGCCGCCTCCATCGTCGACTGCGGAGTGACCTTGACGTTCAGCGCCGCGAAGACGGTGTTGACCGAGTGCGCCGTGGCCGTCCGCAGGTCGATGTTGCCGAACTGCTCGTCACCGAAGTTGCGGATGGTGCCGTTGGCGTCGACCTCGCTGCCGGTCGAGCCGTTCTGGCCCTTGAACTCCGGGAAGTCCTGCGGGCTGTGCCCGTCGAAGCGGGTCTTGGTGCTGATGCCCTTCTGCAGCGCGGCGAGCAGGCCGAAGGCCTTGAAGGTCGAACCCGCCTGCAGGTGGGCGTCGGTGGCGGAGTTGAACTGGACCTTGTTGTAGTCCCGGCCGCCGTACATCGCCACGATCGCGCCGTCACCGGGCTTGATCGCGACCAGGCCGGCGTGCAGGAGCTTGGACGCCTCGGCCGAGCCCGACCCGGGCAGGTTGTCGTTGACGGCGCTGATCGCCGAGTCCTCGGCCCGCTTGTCGATGGTGGTGACGACCTTGTAGCCGCCCCGGTCGATGTCGGCGTCGGTCAGCTTGAGCCGGCTCTTGAGCTCGTCCTTGACCGCGTTGGTGATGTAGCCCAGGGCGCCGTTGCTGGCCTTCTGGCGGTTCTTCGGGTCCTGGACCTTCGGGAACTTCGCCTGGTCGAACTGCTCCTGGGTGATCCACCCTTCCTTCTTCATGCCGTCCAGGACGTACTGCACGCGGTTCTTCGCGGCCTCGAGCGCCCTCGGGCCGTTCGCCGGGTCGTACAGCGACGGGCCGTTGATGACGGAGGCCAGCAGGGCGCCCTGCGCGACGGTCAGCTGCGAGACGTCCTTGCCGAAGTAGGCCTTCGACGCGGTCTGGATGCCGTAGGCACCCCGGCCGAAGTAGATGGTGTTGAGGTAGCTCTCCAGGATCTGGTTCTTGCTCTGGGACTGATCGATCTTGATCGAGATCATCAGCTCCTTGTACTTGCGCGTGACCGTCTGGTCCTGGTTCAGGAAGTAGTTCTTGACGTACTGCTGGGTGATCGTCGACCCGCCCTGGGTCGGGCCGCCCTTGAGCGCCACCAGCACCGCACGCCCGATGCCGGTCGGCGACACCCCGCTCTCGTTGTAGAAGTTGCGGTCCTCCGCCGCGAGGAGCGCGCGCTGCACGTGCAGCGGCACCTTGCTCAGCGGCACCGACTCGCGGTTGATCTGGCTGATCCGCGCGAGCTCGGTCTTGCCGTCGGCGTAGTAGATGACCGAGGCCTGCGAGGTGGCCAGCTCGTTGGGGTTCGGGATCGGGGTGGTGGCGTAGGCGACGGCGAAGCCGGCCACGCCGAGCACCCCGCAGGCCGCCAGCGTCAGCAGCACCCGCTTCCACGTGAAGAACCGGCGCCAGCCGCCCTGCTGCTTCGTCGGCGGCTGCGCGCGGCGTCGGCCGGCGTTACTTGCTCGGGTCTGTGCGCTCACGTGTCTTCTTCCGTTGAACGAGCGGGCGTGGCTGCCGGTCAGTATGCCGACGGGTCTTGTGCGTGCCTCGTCGAACCGGCCGTGGGGGCGGCCCACGCCGGACGAGCGTATCGGGGCGGAAGCAGTACGTCGAAATACAGATATATCGCAGCGATATATCTGTGAGGTATGGTGACGCTCACCAGCACCCGCTGTGACCGATCGCACCATCCGGAGGTGAGCCGCATGAGCCGTCGCGCCGCTCTGCTCGAGCTCGCCGTCCTCGGCCTGCTGCACGACGCGCCCATGCACGGCTACGAGCTGCGCAAGCGCCTCAACACCATCCTCGGCGCCTTCCGCGCCCTCTCCTACGGCACGCTCTACCCCTGCCTGCGGGACCTCGTGGCCCGCGGCTGGATCGCCGAGACCGCCCCCGACCCGGCCAAGGCGGCTCCCGCTCCGAGCAGCCGGCGCGCGCGGATCGTCTACGAGCTGACCGCCGAGGGCAAGGAGCGCTTCCAGGAGCTGCTGACCGATGCCGGTCCGGCCGCCTGGGAGGACGAGACCTTCGACGTGCACTTCGCGTTCTTCGCCCGCACCGAGGCCGACGTGCGCCTGCGCATCCTCGAGGGCCGGCGCAGCCGGCTGGAGGAGCGTCTGGACGCGTTCCGGTCCGCCGCCGTGAAGAACCGGGAGCGGGCCGACGCCTACACCGCCGAGCTGCAGCGGCACGGGCTGGAGTCCGCGGAGCGGGAGGTGCGCTGGCTCTCCGAGCTGATCAGTGCCGAACGCACCGGTCCCCCCTTGCCACCCGGTGGCGGGCCGGCCCCGCTGACCTGACCGACCGTCATACCCACCACTTCCCCCGAGCAGTTCCACCACCCACAACAAGGAGAACCCCCATGGGATCCGTGCGCGTCGCCATCGTTGGCGTCGGCAACTGCGCCAGCTCGCTGGTTCAGGGTGTCGAGTACTACAAGGACGCCGACCCGAGCGGCACTGTGCCCGGCCTGATGCACGTGCAGTTCGGTGAGTACCACGTCAAGGACGTCGAGTTCGTCGCCGCGTTCGACGTGGACGCCAAGAAGGTCGGCTTCGACCTCTCCGAGGCCATCAACGCCTCCGAGAACAACACCATCAAGATCGCCGACGTGCCGCCGACCGGCGTCATCGTGCAGCGTGGTGTGACCAACGACGGCCTGGGCAAGTACTACCGCCTGACCATCGAGGAGTCCGACGCCGAGCCGGTGGACGTCGTCCAGACGCTCAAGGACGCCAAGGTCGACGTGCTCGTGTCCTACCTGCCGGTGGGCTCCGAACAGGCCGACAAGTACTACGCGCAGTGCGCCATCGACGCGGGGGTCGCCTTCGTCAACGCCCTGCCCGTCTTCATCGCCTCCGACCCGGAGTGGGCCGAGAAGTTCGAGAAGGCCGGCGTGCCGATCATCGGTGACGACATCAAGTCCCAGGTCGGCGCCACCATCACCCACCGCGTGATGGCCAAGCTGTTCGAGGACCGCGGCGTGGTGCTGGACCGCACCTACCAGCTCAACGTCGGCGGCAACATGGACTTCAAGAACATGCTGGAGCGCGAGCGCCTCGAGTCCAAGAAGGTCTCCAAGACCCAGGCCGTCACCTCCAACCTCACCGGCCCGCTGTCCGGCAAGATCGAGGACAAGAACGTCCACATCGGCCCGTCGGACTACGTGCAGTGGCTGGACGACCGCAAGTGGGCCTACGTGCGCCTCGAGGGCCGCGCGTTCGGTGACGTCCCGCTGAACCTGGAGTACAAGCTCGAGGTCTGGGACTCCCCGAACTCCGCCGGCATCATCATCGACGCCATCCGCGCGGCGAAGATCGCCAAGGACCGCGGCATCGGCGGCGCGCTGATCTCCGCGTCGTCGTACCTGATGAAGTCCCCGCCGGTGCAGCGTGAGGACACCGAGGGCCGCACCAGGCTCGAGGCCTTCATCGCCGGCACCGAGGAGCGCTGACCGCACCGCGAGCGCCACGGCTGGAGGAAGCGCACCAGCGCGCTGACCCTCCGCACGCACACAGGAACGGCCCGGCTGTCCACCACGGACAGCCGGGCCGTTTCGTGCCCGAGTCAGCAGCTCGTCCGGTTTTGGTCAAGTCTCCATGTACCTGCCGCGGGCACACCTAGCGTGCTCGCGTCCCGTGGATCCGTTGCCGCGGGGAGAACGGAGGCGACGCCGTGTGGATCCGTCGAGCCCGAGGACGCCGCCACCGCGCCACGATCGTGACCGCGACCCTCGCGGGGCTGGGCGTCCTGCTCACCGCCACTCCCGCGGCCGCCACCTGGGTGCAGCAGCACCCTCTCAGCTGGGGCAGGGCGGGGCGCACCGTCGACGGTGACACCGTCTACGTCGACGTGTGGGGTGACGGCACCTCCACCGCGCAGAGCATCCGCAACTCCGGCATCCAGGCCATGGAGGTCGGTCAGTGCCACGCCGCCCAGGCCGGTGCGCTGATGCACAACCTGACCTACGGCAAGGCGGTGCGCCTGTCCTCGCGCTACGCCGGCGCGGTGAGCCTCGGGCGGCCGGTGCGCTTCGTCGACGTCGAGACCGGCTCGGGCTACCTCGACCCCCAGCTGGCCCTGCTCAAGGCGGGTCAGGCCGTCCCGCTGGTCATCCCGCCGGAGACGGACCGGTGGGTGCAGTACTCCACCGCGGCCCAGCAGGCCGCGCTGTCGGGGCAGAACCTGTGGAACCCGACCTTCTGTGGCTACGGGCCCCAGCAGCCCCTGCCGGTCAAGCTGTGGGTCAACTACGACGGCGACGGCAACGAGGCGCAGAACCCCAACGCCGAGTACGTCCGGGTGCTCAACCAGGGCGGCTCGACGCTGTACCTCGGCGGGTGGTGGGTCCGCACCGGCGCCCAGGACTCCTACCGATTCCCGGCGGGCACCGCCGTCCCCGCGGGCACCTACATCACGCTGTTCGTCGGCAAGGGCACCCGGACCGGCCAGCACTTCTACTGGGGGTCCTCGGTGCCGAAGTTCGGCAACGTCGACGAGGGCGCCTACGGCAACGGCGCCTACCTGTTCGACCTGCAGGGGGACCTGCGCGCGCACGCGATCTACCCCTGCTTTGTCTCCTGCACCGACGCCCGCAAGGGCCAGGTGCGGGTCATCGCGGACCCGGTCGGTGAGGTCATCACCCTGACCAACACGGCAACCACGCGCAGCGACCTGTCCTTCCTCGTGGTCTCCGTGGGGGGCAGCACCTACGAGCTGCCGCGCACCTGGCTCGGCCCGGGCGCCTCGGTGCGCGTGCACACCGGCACCGGCCGCAACACCTCGACCGACTACTACTGGGGCCGCACGACCCACCTGCTGGTGGACTCCGGTGGGCGGGCCTTCCTGCGCACCGCGGAGGACATCCGCCTCGGGTGCGACGGGTGGGGCAACGTCAGCTGCCCCACCACGCTGTAGCCGGGCCACTGGAGGAGGCGGCTGTGGTGCGGGCCACTAGGGTGAGGCCATGAGCACCGAAGTCGCCTCCGATCTCGTCGCCAACGTCGCCAAGGTCCTCGTCTCGGTGGGCGACGCGGTCTCCGCCGGCGACGAGCTCGCGCTCCTGGAGTCGATGAAGATGGAGATCCCGGTCCTCGCGGAGGAGGACGGCACCGTCACCGACGTCCGGGTCCAGGAGGGCGACGTGGTGCAGGAGGGCGACGTCCTGGTCGTCCTCGACTGACCGCGGCCCGTTCGGCGCCGCGGCCTCAGTCCGCCAGGCCGCGCAGGGACGGCAGCACGCGCGGCACGTCGTCGACCACCACCGCGTCCGCCCCCGCCTGGAGCAGCTCGCGCGCCCGCTCCACGCCCGGGCACCAGACGAGGACCTCCAGGCCCGCCTCGTGCGCCACGGCGATCGACTCCTTCGGCGCGGCGTGCACCGGGGCATGGTCGACCTCGTTCGGCCCGAACGAGGTCCAGTGCGCGGCCAGGACGTCCACGCCGAGGTGAACCGCCGCCGGCACCGCCTTGCGCAGCGGGAAGCTCACCCAGGTGAGCAGTCCCAGGAACAACCCGGGGGCGGCGGCCCGCAGCCCCAGCAGCGCCGCCGGGTCGAAGGAGGTCGCCAGCACCGGTCGCCGGCTCGCCAGGTCCTCCGCCACCGGAGCCAGCAGCCCGGCGGTGGTCGCCTCGGGAGGTCTCAGCGCGTCCTCGAGGCAGCTCTTGACGTCGAGGTTGACCCCGATCCCGGCGGGCAGGTCGCCGACGTACTCCGCCAGGGTGCACGCCCCCAGCTCGCGCGCCTGGTCCAGCGACAGGTGCGCCACGAAGGAGCCGTCCTGCCAGGTGGGGAAGTGCCCGACCACCAGCTCGTCGTCGGCGGTGCGCCGCACGTCGGTCTCGACCCAGCGCAGCCCGACCGCGACCGCCTGGCGCAGCGTCTCGCGCGTGTTCTCCCCCGGACCCCGCCCCAGCCCCCGGTGACCCAGGACGGTCGGCCTGCCGCCGAACACCTGGCCGTCGGGCCGCCCCCCGTGCTCTTCCGGCTCCATGGCTCGATCCTCCTGCGGCGAGACGGCTCTGCCAACCACCCACCCCGCGTCCGCATGACACGATGACAAGGTGACCGCCGCGGCGAGCCCCGCGCCCGCGCCCCGGTTGTGGGCCTTCGGGCCATCGTTCCGTCGACTGCTCGCGGTCAGGCTGACCAGCCAGCTCGGGGACGGCGTCTTCGAGGTCGCCCTGGCCTCGCTGTTCTTCTTCTCCCCGGAGCGGGCCACGACCCCCGGAGGGATCGCCGCCGCCTTCGCGGTGCTCACCCTGCCGTTCACGGTGATCGGGCCCTGGGCCGGCGTGCCCCTGGACCGCTGGTCGCGCCGCAACACCCTGATGCTCGGCAACCTGGCGCGGGCGGCCCTGGCCGTGGTCGTGGCCATCCTGCTCGCCCTGCCCGCCCCCGACCCCGTCCTGTATGCCGTGGTGCTCACCTTCCTGAGCATCAACCGCTTCCTGCTCGCGGCGCTGTCCGCCGGGCTGCCCCACGTGGTCGACCCCGCCCACCTGGTGGCCGCCAACGCGGTGACCCCGACGCTCGGCACAGCGGCCTACCTGGTGGGTGGTGGGATCGCGTACGCAGCCCGGATGACCGGTGCGGGCCACCCGGCGCTGGTGCTGATCGACGCGGCGCTGCTCGCGAGTGCCGCGACGCTGGCCCTGCGGCTGCGGCCCACACAGCTTGGGCCGGACCGCGCACCGTTCACGCCCGGCACCGCCGCCGGCATCGTCGAGGTGGGTCGCGACCTGGTGCGGGGCCTGCGGCACCTGCGCTCCCGGCATACCGCCGCGTCCGCCCTGGGCGCGATGACCGGTCACCGGCTGCTCTTCGGGGTGTCGACGCTGACCTCGATCCTGCTGGCCCGCAACTACTTCGGTGACGGCTCGAGCCAGCGTGGGCTGACCGTGCTGGGGTGGGTGCTCGGTGCGGGGGCCGCCGGGTTCCTCGTCGCCGCACTCGTGACCCCGTGGTGGGTGCGGCGCCGCCACGACCCCACGACCGTCGTCGCCCTGGCACTGGCCGGGGCTGGGCTGGCCACCGCCGCCCTCGTGCCGGTCATGGCGCTGCCCGTCTTGCTGGCGGCGGCCGCGGTCATCGGGTGGGCGGGGCAGAGCCTGAAGATCTGCGTGGACACGCTGGTGCAGCGCGACGTGGACGACGCCTTCCGGGGCCGGGTGTTCAGCGTCTACGACGTGCTGTTCAACGCCGCGTTCGTCGTCGCGATCGCCGTGGCCGCCGTGATCGTCCCGTCCGACGGTGACGCGCCGCTGGTCTTCACCGTGCTCGCGGTGGCCTACCTGGCCCTGTCCTGGGCGTACCGGCGGACCAGCGCGCGGCGGCGGGCCTGACCCGTCCTCAGCCCGCGGCCTCCGGCTGCTGCGCCCACCAGGCGAGCAGCTCCTCGCGCGCCGCGTCCTCCCCGATCGGCCCGCGGTCCAGCCGCACGGCCAGCAGATGCTTGTACGCCCGCCCCAGCAGCGGCCCCGGCCGGATGCCGAGGACCTCGGCGATCTGGTTGCCGTCGAGCTCGGGACGCACCGCTGCGAGCTCCTCCTGCTCCAGCAGGCGGGCGATGCGGGCCTCGAGCTCGTCGTAGGTGCGCGACAGGCGCTGGGCCTTGCGGACGTTGCGCGTGGTGCAGTCGGAGCGCGTCAGCCGGTGCAGGCGCGGCAGCAGCGGCCCGGCGTCGGTGACGTAGCGGCGCACCGCGGAGTCGGTCCACTGGCCCTCGCCGTAGCCGTGGAAGCGCAGGTGCAGCTCGACCAGGCGGGAGACCGCCTTGACCGTGTCCTTGTCGAAGCGCAGGGCGCGCAGCCGCTTGGCCGTCATCTTGGCGCCGACGACCTCGTGGTGGTGGAAGCTGACGCCGCCACCGGGCTCGAACCGGCGGGTCGCCGGCTTGCCGATGTCGTGCAGCAGCGCGGCCAGGCGAAGCACCAGGTCGGGACCGGGCACGGACTCCTCCGGGCCGTCCGGCGGACCCTCGAGCGCGATCGCCTGCTCCAGCACGATCAGGGAGTGCTCGTAGACGTCCTTGTGACGGTGGTGCTCGTCGAGCTCGAGCTTCAGGGCGGGCAGCTCGGGCAGCATCTGGTCGGCCAGCCCGGTGTCGACCAGCACCCGCAGCCCGGCCCTGGGCTCCGGTGAGAGCAGCAGCTTCTCCAGCTCCACCCGGATCCGCTCGGCCGAGATGATCTCCAGCCGCCCGGTCATATCCCGGATCGCCGCATCGACCTCCGGGGCCAGGGCGAAGCCGAGCTGGGCCACGAACCGGGCCGCCCGCATCATCCGCAGCGGGTCGTCGGCGAAGGACTCCTCCGGGGTGCCCGGCGTGCGCAGCACCCGTGCGGCCAGGTCGGCGAGGCCGTCGTGCGGGTCCACGAACTCCAACGTCGGCAGCCGCAGCGCCATGGCGTTGACGGTGAAGTCGCGACGCACCAGGTCGTCGGCGAGGTTGTCGCCGAAGGCCACCTCCGGCTTGCGGCTGGTGCGGTCGTAGGCGTCGGCGCGGTAGGTCGTCACCTCGATGGTGGTGTCGCCCTTGCGCGCACCGATCGTGCCGAATGCCCGCCCGACGTCCCAGTGGGCGTCGGCCCACCCCCGCAGCACCTTCTCGGTCTGCTCCGGGGTGGCGTCGGTGGTGAAGTCCAGGTCGGGGGAGGTCCGGCCGAGGAAGGCGTCCCGGACCGGGCCGCCGACCAGCGCCACCTCGTGCCCGGCCGCGACGAAACGCTCCCCGAGCTCGCTGAGCAGCGGCAGGACGGGGGCGAGGCGGCGAACGGCCTCCTGCAGGAGGGAGCTGGGTCGGGCGGTGGAGGACACGAGACTCAAGGGTAGGTGACGGCCGTGACGGGCCGACGGCCCGCGCTGACAGGTAGGGTCGTCGTGGCGCTGGCTACAGTGACGGGGTGACTTCCCCGGACCCTCGGCCGACCCGGCTGCCACGCCGGTTGCCGGCCGTGGAGGAGACCTCCGCCGGCGGGGTGGTCATCGACGTCCAGGACGGTTCGGCCCGGATCGCCGTGATCGCGCGGCGCAACCGGGCCGGTCGGGTGGAGTGGTGCCTGCCCAAGGGACACATGGAGCCGGGCGAGTCACTGCCCGAGACGGCGGCCCGTGAGGTCGCGGAGGAGACAGGCATCATCGGCCGCGTGATCGAGTCGCTGGGCACCATCGACTACTGGTTCTCCACCCCGGACCGGCGCATCCACAAGGTGGTCCACCACTTCCTGCTCGAGGCCACCGGGGGCGAGCTGAGCATCGACGGCGACCCCGACGCCGAGGCCATCGACGTCGCGTGGGTGGCCCTGGATGAGGTCCACGCGCACCTCACCTTCCCCAACGAACGCCGCATCGCCCGGGCCGCCTGGGAGCGGCTGGCGGGCTCCGCGTGACGCGACGGCAGGACACGCACATGTGGACGCAGGTATGCCGGCTGCTCACCGCTGCCCTTGTGGCCGCCGCCGTGGTGGCCCCCGCCGCGGTCCCCGCGGTCGCCACCCCTCAGACCGCCTCGCCCCTGGCGGCCCACGCGGCCACCGGGCCCATGGTGACCGTCCGTCTGGACGCCATCACCCCCCAGATCGCCCGCCCCGGCCAGGCGGTGACGGTGCGCGGCACGATCCGCAACACGGGCGGCGCGCCCCTGGACCACCCCACCGTGGTGGCCCGACTACGCACCGAGGGCCTCGGCAACCGCGAGCAGGTGACCTCGTGGGCCCAGGGCTCGCGCGAGATCACGCCGGGGCCAGTGGTCGCCCACCAGTCGCTCAAGGGGTCCCTGGCCACCGGCCAGACGGCAGCGTTCTCGCTGACGATCCCGGCACGGGCGGTCTCCAACTCCTCGGCCTTCGCCGCGCTGCCCCTGGCCATCGAGGCCACCCCGGCGGGCGCCGACACCCCCGTAGGCACCTCGCACACGTTCCTGCCGTGGTACCAGCGCAAGGAGTTCACCCCGCTCTCCCTCGCCTGGCTGGTCCCCCTGACCCTGGACCCCGACCCCGCCCTCTTCGGGGCGCCGAGCGCGGCCCGGACGCAGGCCTGGCAACGGGCGATCGGCCCCGGCTCGCGGATCGACCGGCTGATCACCGGCACCCAGGCCGGCCGCGTCACCTGGTTCGTCGACCCGGCCGTGCTCGGGCCCCCGGCCGGGTCGAGCCCTCCCGCCGGGCCGCAGAGCCCCACGTCCACGTCCACCCCCACCCCGACGCCGAGCACCGGAGGGACGGGTCCGGTCACCCCGCCGGCCGACCCCGTCACCACGTTGACGACCTCGCTGGGGAACCGCCTCGCTGCGGCCGGCCCGGCCCACCCCCTCTGGGCGCTGCCCTACTCGGACCCCGACCTGGCGGCGACGCTGGGGCTCTCGCCCGGCGACCCCGGCGTCGCCACGGTGATGGCCACCCCGGACCGGCTCGGCGCCGTGGTGGGCCACAGCGTCCGTGACGACATCGCCTGGCCCGTCGACGGCCGGATGACACCGGCCCGGGAGAGCGGGCTGCGCAGCCTGTTCCGGGGCAACGGCCTCACCGCCGGGGTGGTGTCGGCGTCCTCGCTGCCGGTCACGGACGACGGCGTCACCGCGAGCGCTGGGCGGCGCACCCCCGACGGCCTGCCGCTGCTGGCCTACGACGACCGGCTCAGCTCGTTGCTCGGCGCCACCAGCACACCGCAGGAGACGACGTCGGTCACCGAGCGCTTCCTCGCCGAGACGATCACCATGCTGCAGGAGCGTCCCTCGGTGCGGCGCTCGGCGCTCGTGGCCGCGTCGCGGTCCTTCGCCGGAGACCCGGCCAGCGTCGCCGCCCTGCTCAAGGCGACCGCCGCGGCGCCGTGGCTGACCACCGTCAGCACCACCGATGTGGTCCACGAGGCGGTGGACGCCGAGACCGAGGCCGGCACGCCCGTCTCCCCTCGCCCGTCGGCCGACGCCCTGGCGCCGGGGCGCTCCCCGCTGACCCGGTCGACGCTGGCGGGGCTGCCGCAGACGCGCTCGGCCATCGAGGGCGTCGCCAGCGTGGTGGACCCCACCCACTTCCCGGCGGCCCTGTGGCAGGACGCCACCAGCCAGCAGCTCTCCTCGCGGTGGCGGGGGCAGCCGCGGTCGTTCGCGGCGCTCCACAACGAGATCGACCAGTCGGTCTCGGCGGTGAGCTCGGGCATCCGGGTGAACCCCGCGAACATCAACTTCCTGGCCGACCAGGGGGTCCTGCAGATCACCGTCGTCAACACCCTCGCCACGCCGGTCCACGACGTGCGCCTGCACCTCGAGCCCGGCAGCCCACGGCTGCGCATCGACGACCAGCCCGAGCCGCTGCGGATCAACCGCGGCAGCCGGGTCACGGTCAAGGTGCACGTCACCGCCGTCGCGGCCGGGCTGGTCCCGGTCCAGGCAAGCCTGAGCTCGGCCAACGGGACCCCGATCGGCCAGGGCGCCAGGGTCGACGTCAGGGTCAGCCCGACCTCAGGCTGGGTCTACTGGGTCCTCGGCGTGGTGGCCGGCCTCGTGCTCGTCCTCGGCGTCCTGCGGTCCCTGCGCCGGGGCCGCACCCGACCCGCCCTTCCCCCACAGGAGAATGTCCTGCCATGAGCGACTCCACCGCCAGCCTCGCGCGCTCCAGCGCGGTCATGGCAGCCGGCACGATCGTGTCCCGCGTCCTGGGCATGGTCCGGGCCACCATGCTCGGGGCCGTGATCGGCATGACCGGGCTGTCCGCCGACGCGTTCCAGGTGGCGAACACACTGCCCAACCTGCTGTTCCTGCTGCTCGCGGGTGGTGTCCTCAACGCGGTTCTGGTGCCCCAGCTGACCAAGGCGGCCCAGCACGCCGACGGCGGCCAGGACTTCGTGGACCGGCTCCTGACCCTGTCCATCGTCGCCATGGGGGTGCTGACCCTGCTGGTGACCGCGGCCGCCGGCCTGCTGGTCCGCCTGTTCAGCCAGGGCTTCTCCCCCGAGACCATGAGCCTGAGCATCTCGTTCGCCCTGATCTGCCTGCCGCAGGTCTTCTTCTACGGCCTCTACACGCTGCTCGGGCAGGTGCTGAACGCGCGGTCCCAGTTCGCGGCCTACATGTGGGCCCCTGTCGTCGCCAACGTGGTGTCGATCGCCGGTATGGCGATCTTCCTGACGCGCTACCCCCGCCAGCCTGACGTGTCCGCCTGGACCCCCGGCATGATCTGGCTCCTCGCGGGGACCACGACCCTGGGCATCATCGCCCAGGCGCTGGTCCTGCTGGTCCCCCTGCGCCGTGGCGGTTTCCGCTTCCGTCCGCGCTGGGGCTTCCGCGGCGTCGGCCTCCGGTCGTCGTCCACGGTGGCGGGCTGGACGTTCGCTGCGCTCGGCGTCTCCCAGGCATCGTTCATCGTCACTTCGAAGGTGCTGACCCGGGCGACGAGCCTGAGCGCCCAGCAGCACCTGCACGAGCCGGGGCTGACCGCCTACAGCAACGCCTTCCTGCTGTTCATGCTCCCCCACTCCCTGGTCACCGTGTCCCTGGTGACCGCCCTGTTCACCCGGATGAGCAAGGCCGCCAACACCGGTGACCTCGCCGAGGTCCGCGGCGACGTCAGCCGCGGCATGCGGCTCACGGCGGTCGCCACCGTCCCGGCGACCGTGGCCAGCTTCGTCCTCGGCAGCGCGCTCGTCGGCACCCTGTTCTTCAAGAACTCCGAGGCCGACGTGCACGCCACCACGATCGTGATGGTGGCGATGATGGCCGGCCTCGTGCCGTTCGGGACGCTCTACCTGCTGCAGCGGGTCTACTACGCGTTCGAGGACGCCCGGACCCCCTTCATCCTTCAGCTCGTCTCCAGCGGCGTCGGCACCGCGATCAGCCTCGTCGCGCTGACGCTCCCCGTCGCCTGGATGGGCGTGACCGTGGGCCTCGGCCAGAGCGTGAGCAACCTCGCCGGGGCGGCGATCGGCCTGGTCTGGGCCCGCCGGCGCCTCGAGGGCCTGCCCCTGCGCCCCGTCGCACGCACCTACGCGCGCCTGGGTGTCGCAGCCCTCGCGGCCGGCGGCGCGGCGTGGCTGGTCCGTCTCGGGGTGGAGTCCGTGGTCTCCGGCCGGATCGAGAACCTCGTGACCCTCGTCCTGGCCGGTCTGGTGTTCGGCGCCGTCTACCTGGTGCTCGCACGGGCGCTGCGCGTGCGTGAGGTGGAGGAGCTGCTCGGACCGGTCGTGTCGAAGGTGCGTCGCCTCGTCCCAGGAGCCTGATGCCCACCTAGGATGTGGCCAGACCGTTGGACACGACGAGGGGAGCTGCCGAGTGCACGGCCTGGGCCCGGGGACGATCGTGGGGGATCGCTACACCGTGCAGCGACGGCTGTCCCGGTTGCGTGACCGTGCCCGGTGGACCGCCCACGACACCACGCTCGAGCGTGACGTCAACCTGACCGTCTTCCCGAGCGACCACCCCAACGCCGACGCAGCCATGGACGCGGCGCGCCGGGCGGCCGGTGTCGAGGACTCCCGCCTGGTGCGCGTCCTCGACGTCGGGGTCCAGGACGAGTTCGCCTGGATCGTCGAGGAGGCCCTTCCCGGGGCCCGATCCATCGCCTCCCTGCTGGAGCAGGGCGGGCTGCCCGCCGAGGAGGTCCGCCGGGTGACCGGCGAGGCCGCCACCGGGCTGGAGACGGGTCGCTCCCGCGGGCTGCACCACCAGCGCCTCACCCCGCATGAGGTGATGCGCGCCTCCGACGGCACGGTCAAGGTGTCCGGGCTGGCCATCGCGGCGGCGCTCGACGGCGTCGACGAGGTCGACCCGGTGGAGGCCTCGCGGGCCGACGCCGTCGCCCTGGTCGCACTGGCCTACGCCGCGCTCACCAGCCGCTGGCCGGTCGACACCCCCGTGGAGGGCCTCGCACCGGCACCACGCCTCGCCAACGGCGTCCCCGCTCCCTCCGAGATCGCCGCCGGCGTGCCCGGCGACCTCGACGCCATCTGCCGCCTGACCCTCAACGAGGACGCCGGACCGCTGGACCCGGGAGACCTCGCCACGCAGATCGCCCCCTGGTCGCGGGAGCAGGTCAACCCCGAGGCCATCACGGACCACACGGTCCAGCTGCCGGC
>NZ_DASVZH010000283.1:0-12669 GCF_036391795.1 Oryzihumus sp. | reverse complement strand
CCCCGGCCTGCCGTCGCAGGAGCCCCAGAGGGGGGCCGCCTCGGTGCGCTGCTCGACGTCGGCACCGGCCGGGAGCGCAGCGGCCACCTGCCGCAGGGCCTGCAGGCGCAGTCCGCCCGGGTCGCCGCCGGCGCGGCCGCCCCGGGAGGCCGCCACGACCCATGGGGTGGCCATCGCCAGGGTTGCAGCCACGGCGAGGACCAGCCAGAGCCGGCGGCGTGGTGTGGTCGGCGCAGCCAGTACGTCCCCCCGGACCTCGGTCATGGGGCCATGGTGCCCGAGGAAGCGGCCCGGCGTCCGGCAGCTGCCGGGTTCGGGCGAGCCATGTCCGTCTAGGCTGCTGCCGTGGCGAGCAGGAGCCGGCCACCCGCGATACCCGGCCGTCCGACTCAGCCGCGCGCCGTGCCCTGGGCGAAGAGCGCGGTGAGCTTGTCGGCGCCGAGGCGCTCGGCCAGCTCCCGGGGCGTCACTCCGACGTGGTTCGGCGCGTCCGGGTCAGCCCCCGCAGCCAGGAGGACCGCCACGGCTGCGATCTCCCCGCGGGCGTGGAAGACCGCCCACGACAGCGGCGTGTTGCCCCAGTCGTCCCGGGGGTCCACGTGCGCTCCCGCGTGCAGGAGCAGGGAGATCACCGCCGCGCAGCGCGCCTGAGCGGCGAAGTGCAGCGCCGTGAACCCCTGGGCGTTGGCGATGCCCGGGTCGAGCCCGTCGTCGAGGAGCCGCCGGACCGCGCACACGTCGCAGGCAAGGGCGGCATGAATCAAGTCGCCCAAGCGCAGGTGCGCCTTCCCCGGCATACGCTCAGCATGCGCGCGGGCCGCCACCCCACCGCAGGGTCTTGACGAGATCTTGGAAGTCGGCCAACCGCGGTCCGGGGCGGGGTCGCGGGACTGTCGCGGAGCGCCGGGAGCCGCCATCCTTGGGCAATGGGGAGCGTGTACGACGCGGCGGGTGGCGACGAGGGGCTGCTCCGCCTGGCCGAGGCCTGGCACGCGCGCGTCCTCGCTGACGAGGTGGTCAGCCACGCGTTCAGCCACGGCCTCCACCCGGAGCACAGCGCACGTCTCGCCGCCTACTGGGGCGAGGCGCTCGGCGGCCCGCCGGCCTACTCCCAAAGGCATGGCGACGAGACCTCCGTGGTGCGGATGCACAGCGGCAACGGGCCGCACGCCGAGATGGACGCACGGGCGATCGCCTGCTTCGACCAGGCGATGACCGACGTCGGACTGGCCGACGGCGATCGGATCCGGGCGGTGCTGCACGACTACTTCGCCTGGGCGACCACGACGACGATGTCCCGCTACCACCGGTCCCCCGACGACGTGCCTGACGGGCTGCCTATCCCGCGCTGGTCCTGGCAGGGCCTGCAGCCCTGACCTCCCGCCGAAGGGAGGTCACGCGGCCCGCTCGGGTGGCCGGTCGTCATCCGGACCGTGCGCCATACACAGCGCGACGAGTCAGGCGAGCAGTCCGGCGGCGAGCAGCCCATCGCGCAGCGCCGTGACCTCGTCCTCGTCGAGGGCCTCGAGCGGCCCCCGCACGCGGCGGTTGTCGAGGACCCCGAGCAGCTCGAGGGCCGCTTTCGCAGTCGTCGCACCGTAGTTGGGCACCCCCATGATGGCGTCGAAAGCAGGAGTGAGGGCGCAGTGCAGCCTCAGGGCCTCGGCGTGGTCGCCAGCCACGAAGGCGTCGATGAGGGCGCGCAGCTCGGCTCCGGCCACGTGCCCGACGACGCTGACCAGGCCGACGGCGCCGTAGGCGAGGTAGCCCAACGTCAGCGCCTCGTCGCCGGAGTAGACGGCATACCCGAGGTCGGTGAGCCGGGCTGACCCGGCGGGGTCCCCGGTCGCGTCCTTCACCGCCACGATCGTGTCGATCTCTCGGGCGGCCCGGTAGGTGGCGAGGTCGATGCGGGTGCCGGTGCGCCCGGGCACGTCGTAGAGCATCACGGGGACGTCGGTGGCGGCCGAGACGGCACGGAAGTGGTGGAGGACGCCCGACGGGCTCGGCCGGTTGTAGTACGGCGTCACCAGCAGCAGCCCGTCGACGCCGACCTTGGCGGCTTGCTCGGCGAGCTCGACGGAGTGCGCAGTGCTGTTGGTGCCGACGCCGGCGATGACGAACGCGCGGCCGCCGACGGCGTCCGTGACGGCGGCCAGCAGGTCGCCGTTCTCACCGAGCGTCGTGGTGGGCGACTCGCCCGTGGTCCCGGAGACGACGACGCCGTCGCTGCCGTGGTCGACCAGGTATGCCGCGAGCCGCGCCGCCGCCTCCAGGTCGACACCACCGGACGCGCCAAAGGGGGTCGCCATCGCCGTCAGGAGGCTGCCGAACGGGGGCTTGGGGGTCATCGCGTCAATGTAGCGGCGCAGGCTCCCGCTGTTGGTGCAACAGCCGACCTCCTGCACGGGACCGACCCGTCATACCGGTTCGGACTGCAGCCCCTCATCCTCGCGGCGCCAGACCTCCCGCTGGACCTCGCGGTGCCGGCCGGCTTCGGGGGTGAGCTCGGGGGTGGCGGTGCCCGCCGGCGCCTGACATGCGGACACAGCCACGGCGGCGACCCAGTCCCGCCACGCAGGGGAGGTTCGCCGGCGGAGCCTGGGCCGGATTGACAGTTTTTGGACAAGTCGCTGCACAGAGGCACGCGGGGGGACGTCCCCACACCATGCCCACCCGGTCCCGAGAACGGGTCGGCAGACTCCGCCCCGACATCTCGGGCTAGGGCTCGACCAGCATGACCAGGGTGTCGGGGCGGACCCCATCGGACTTCATGGCCTCGGCGGCGGCATCCGTCTGGAGGAACTTCTGGAAGGTGTCCACGTCCGTGAGCTCCACGATGAGCCCGACCCGGTTGGTCTTCGCGGGGTCGACGAAGGTTCGCGCGGTCATGCCGAGCGGCCCGAACACCTCTTCCCGCTTCGTTGACCGGAGCCAGTGGTCGACGTCGTCAACTTCGTGGAATACCAGCATTGTCGTCATGGTCGCCTCGCCTCCCGGAGGTCCGTCATGCGCTGATCAGCGCTCCGCTCGTGACGCTAGTTCGGCCCCTTCTCCCGGCACTCGGCCAACGGGCGTACCGGGGTCCACCCCGCCATCCGGTCGTGGGCGTACGGGGAGTCACGCCCAGGACAGGCTCAGTGAGCCCGGATGTGCCACGTCTGCCCTCCGCACTCACGGGTCAGCCGGTCCATTAGCTGCCCAGAGGCATCTTGTGCGTCGGTGTCCAGCCGCGCCGCTCGTCCCTCTTCACCACGGGATCGGGCCGTGGGCGTCGAAGAAGCCTCCGGTCGGCCCGTCCGGTCCCACCTGTGCCATGCGGACGATGATCTCGGCCCCTTGCTCGACGGTCTGGATTCCGTTGTGGTGGTTCAGGTCCGTGGCGGTGTAACCGGGTTCAACAGCGTTGATCCGGATGTTCGGGAAGGCCTTGGCGTACTGGACGGTGACCATGTTGACCGCGGCCTTTGACGCCGGGTAGGCGACGCCGGGGTAGGCGTAGGTCGGTGTCTCCGGGATGGTGACGTGAGCCAGGGACGCCAGACCGCTGCTGACGTTGACCACGACGGGGGCGGGCGAGGCCTGCAGCAACGGCAGGAAGGCGTGGGTCACCCGCACGACACCGAAGGTGTTGGTCTCGAACAGGGCGTGCATCAGGTCGGCGGTGGTCTCGGCGGCGCTGGTGATGCCGCCACCTGGGGTGCGCCCCTCGATGCCGGCGTTGTTGATCAGGACATCGAGTCCGCCCTGGTCCTCGACGGTCTTGGCGGCTGCGGCCACGGACTCGTCGTCGGTAACGTCCAGCAGGACGAGCCGGGCGCCCAGCTCGTCGGCGGCCCGCCGCCCGCGTTCGGCGTCCCTGCAGCCGATGTACACGGTGTGTCCTGCGGCGATGAGTCGGCGCGCGGCCGCGAAGCCCAAGCCTTTGTTCGCTCCGGTGATCAGGGTTGTCGTCATGGCCCCGACCCTCCGCCTGGGCGAAGTGGTCAGCCAGCCGCCTTCTCTTCCTGGGACTGGGGGTACCAGCCAGCAGCCGACGGCACGGGTGACACTGGTGGGGATGGCGACGACAGAACTTGGCCGGGCGTTGCGCCGGTGGCGCGACCGGGTCACCCCTCAGTCCGCGGGGCTGGCTGAGGGAGGGCAGCGGCGCGCGCCCGGGCTGCGCCGCGAGGAGCTGGCACTCCTGGCGGGGGTCTCCGTGGACTACGTCACCCGGCTCGAGCAGGGGCGCGCCTCCCACCCGTCCCCACAGGTCATCGAGGCTCTCGCCCGGGCGCTGCGGCTGTCGGCAACAGAACGCGCGCACCTGTTTCGGCTGGCTGGCCTGCTGCCACCGGGCTCGGAGTCGGTTCCCGCCTACCTCACGGCGAGCGTCCAGCGCCTGCTGGACCGGCTGACCGGAACGCCGGTCGCGGTTCACGACGCCTCCTGGACGTTGCTGGTCGCGAACGCGCCGTACGCCGCCTTGATGGGCGATCCGTCCGGCTGGCGCGGACACGAGCGCAACGCCGTATGGCGGCAGTTCGTCGGCCCGGCCTCCCGAGCTCGCTACACGCCCGAGTCCCGGCACACCCTGGACACAGCTCTGGTGGCCGACCTTCGCGCAGCCTCCAGCCGCTACCCGGCCGACCAACGACTGCAGCGACTCGTTGCCGACGTGCGGGCCCACAGCGACCGGTTCGCCGACCTGTGGGACTCCGGAGTGGTCGGTCGCCACGAGGCCGCGCGCAAAGTCATCGACCACCCGCAGGTCGGCCCCGTGGCACTCGATTGCGACGTGCTCACCGTCGCCGGCAGCGACCTGCGCATCATGGTCTACACCGCCGAGCCCGACACCGAGGACGCCCAGCGCCTGGCCCTACTCACCGTGCTCGGCACGCAGGCACTGGTCGGCTGACCACAAGCACGGTCGAGGAGCCACAGCGTCGTCGGTGCCACACAACTCACCGGGCGTCCGTAGCATCCAGAGGGGGCGGCCACGAACGGCCGCCACCACGGTTACCTGGCCGGAGCATCCGTGCAGCGCTGAGTGGCACGCCGGACCGCTGTCGGCGGGGGTCGGGTGAAGATTTCGGCCGGTAGCTTGTCGGACCCCGGGAGAGACGTTCGTAGTAGGGGTGAAGAGGCCGTCGGAAGAAGGCCTCCCAGACGAGGGAGAGATGAGATGCCCAAATACCTGATCTCGTTCGAGAAGGGCGCGATGGACCACATCCCCGAGGAGGACATCCCCGAGACGGGCAAGGCCGCCCACGCTGTGTGCCAGGAGGCCAAGGATGCCGGCGTGTTCGTCTTCGCCGGCGGGCTGAGCTACGAGGACGGCGACGTGGAGCACGCCGTGGTGGCAACCGACGGGATGGTCACCGACGGCCCGTACCTGGAGAGCAAGGAGCTCATCGGCGGCGTGGCGATCGTCGATGTACCCACCCGCGAGGCGGCGCTGGAGTGGGCCGCGAAGTTCGCGGTCGCCTGCCGGTGCGCGCAAGATGTCCGCAAGTTCATGGACGACCCAGACGCGATCACGGCCTGAGCGAGGGATTCCTCGCCCGGCTGGACATGTCCGTCGTACACAACGCGACGATGGATTCCGCACCCGTCACCGGCGCCAACCGTGCGTCGCGCGATCCGTCGGTGGCTTGGCTCGAGGACATCATGTGCCCAAGCTGTGCCCACTGATCTAGAGCTATGGCAGTGCCGAAAGTACCGGACCGTGATCCCATTCCCGGGTCAGGACTTCGTGGAGTTCGACGCTGGCACTCGATGTGCAGTAGGGCGTCTGGTCGGGATCACGCACACTGAGGTTGACCGGCTGACCCAAGAGGCCCCAGGGCTCGACGACGTTGGCGATGTGGCCAGCCAGCTGCAGTTCCTTGTACTCCGGTTCCCACCACACAGTGAAGGCTCTCTTGAGGTCTTCGGGGTGCACGCCGACCCAGATTCCGTAGGTGAGGGTGTGGCCCTCGGCCAGGTGCACGGGCAGGAGAGCGCGCAGAAATGCGCCCACGTTGGGGACCATCATCATGACCGCTGCCGCGGGGTCGGGGTTGGTGGTCCACGTGCCAGCAGTGCTCTCCCGGTCGGGAGCGTGAAGGACCGGCTCCGGCAGGCGAAAACGAACGTGCCTGTCGTGGTCGTTCGTCTCGTGCCCGCAGATCGCGCATGACCCCACGAACCGAACCCTGTCACATGGCCTTCATGGGGCGGGAGGAGTTGGCCTGAGGAGCTGGTGCCCACAACCCGCGGAGACCACAAGCCCCGGTCCCGCCGTCGCCAGCGCTTGAGAGGGCGGCCGGAGCGGTAGACACGGCTACTCGAAGTCCACGGTTTCGAAGGGTGGGCCGGACTGCTTGTCGTCGATGAGCCAAACCTTGCGCTGGAGGAGGTTCTGCAGGACTAGGGCAAGGTCGTGCCGTTGTTCGACGGTCAGGTCGTTCTCGGCGAGGACGAAGATGCGCTCGTCTCCTGAGGTCACTGGCAGGGTTCGGAGCGGCTCCAGATAGCCGGCGAGGCGGAACGCGGCCCGGGCTGAGGCGGCCTGGCCGACGTTGAACATGTTGGAAGGGTAGCGACCGGCTGTCGCGTGAGAGCGTCTGGTTGATCTCGACGGGCGTCTTTCGCTGGCCCGGGAGGCCCGGGGAGCCCGGGGAGCTCGTAGCGGTGGGGTGTGCGAGGACCAGGGCAAGGCGCCGCCCGCAGCGCGGCGTGTCATTGGCAGGCGGTCTGAAGAGTGCTATCCCGGTGATAGCACTCTTCAGAGGAGGCTCTCATGAGCGACACCGAGCAGCCGACCCCCAGACCCGTCCCCCGCGCAGAGCCCGTCGGGCACCAAGGGGCCCGGGTCGACATCACGCAGCGACCAGCCCTCGCGATCACCGGCTGGGCCGGCGTCGTCGTGCTGATCGCGTTGGGTTGGTGGTCCTACTCCGCGGTGAAGGCCTCGTCCGGCTGGACCTGGCTGCCGATCCTGATGTTCGTGTTGGTCGCCACCTCGCTCGTGGTGGTGGCGCCCGGACAGAGCTACGTGGTCCAGTTCTTCGGCACGTACGTCGGCACCGTCCGCAAGCCCGGCTTCTGGTGGGTGCTGCCGCTGACCATTCGACGCCGGGTCAGCATCCGGGTCCGCAACTTCGAGACCAACAGGTTGAAGGTCAACGACTCCGACGGAAACCCCGTCGACATTGCCGCGATCGTGGTGTGGCAGGTCGCCGACACGGCGCGGTCGTCGTACGCCGTCGACAACTACGAGAACTTCGTCTCGGTGCAGGCAGAGTCCGCGCTGCGCCACGTCGCCAACACCCACCCCTACGACAACGCCGAGGAAACGGGCGCCTCGCTGCGCGGCGCGACCGATGTGGTCGCCGCCGAGCTCGCCCACGAGGTAGCCGAACGGGTCTCCATCGCCGGCGTGGAGATCGTCGAGGTCCGGATCTCCCACCTCGCCTACGCCCAGGAGATCGCCCAGGCGATGCTTCGCCGCCAGCAGGCCAACGCCGTGGTCGCCGCCCGCAGTCGCATCGTCGAGGGTGCCGTCGGCATGGTCGAGATGGCCCTCAACCGGCTCAGCGAAGGCCAGGTCGTCGACCTTGACGAGGAACGCAAGGCGAGCATGGTCAGCAACCTGATGGTCGTGCTGTGCGGTGACCAGCCGCCAACTCCGGTGGTCAACACCGGATCGCTCTACAGCTGAGAGGGCAAGCCTTGAGCGAACGACGGCAGGTGCTGCTGCGGGTCGACCCGGCGGTCCACGACGCCCTCATCCGCTGGGCCGACGACGAGTTCCGCAGCCTCAACGCCCACGTGGAGATGCTGCTCCGACGCGCCCTCACCGACGCAGGCCGGATGCCGAGCAAGGCCGGCCCCATCAGAAAGCGTGGCCGGCCACGCACCCGCGGCTCCTGATCGGCCAGCGCCGCGGAGGCCAACATCTGCGGCCGACGCCCCGCGACAAGGGAGTCCAAGACCCCGGCTGGCTCTCTGGGTCAGCGAATAGACAAGCATTACCAATCACACGCATCTGTTCGACAACGCATGTGAGCGGGGTTACGTTGAGTCCCGAGAGATCCGGACACATGCCTCGTTAGGGGACAAAATGGCCGCTCTACATGCCACTCTCGCGACCGCTGCCAGCACGGGCGGCCTCCAGAACTGGATCAAGTCCAACGTCATCCCGCTGCTGATCCTCGTCATCGCAGTCATGCTCTTCGTCGTCGCACAGCGAGGCGACAACGCCCGCGCCATGAAGGTCGTCGCCGGCGTGATCATCGCCCTCGCGGTCCTTGGCCTCGCGACGGGTGGCCATGCCGAGAACATGGGCCAGTGGCTCGCCGGCCTGGTGACGGGCTGACAGGGCCGGGCTCATGCGGCTGCCAGTCGATGACGAGATCTACAACGTCAACGCGGTCTGGCTAGGCCCGCCTCGCAAGACCCTCCCCTGGCGGGCACGCTACGTCGCCTACGCCGTCGGCCTCGTCGTGTTCGTCCTGCTCCAAGTCATCGAGCGACGACTCGGTATTGGCCTCGGCTTCTTCTCCCTCGCCTACAGCGTCCTCGCCACCGTCGGCCTGACCCGCCTCATCCTCAACGTGGTCGACCACGACCGTCCGCTCAGCTCGGTGCTCGCGGCCTTCGCGCACGAGATTGAAGCGCCCCGCGAGCAGACCAAGATCACCGAGCGCACCATCCGCCCGGCTCGCGTGCGAGCAGTCCCCTTTCGCGTGAGCCGGGCCCAACGTCGCGCCGCGCGTCGACGCCAGGCGCAGCCTCAGGAGGCGTAATGGGCTCCACCTCCGGCCTCGCCCTACGGCGGATCAGCGGCCATTGCACCGTGACAGCCGACAAGATCCACGCCTGGTACCTGCTCGACCCCCAAGGCTGGTCCTTCCGGCCTGACTCGGTGCGCGAGCAACTCATCATCGATGGCGCGGACACCTACGCCCAACTGGTCAAACGTAACCTCCACATCCGGGTGACCACCCGCCCCTATCCCGTCAGCAACTGGGCCGCCGCCCACGACGCCAACGCCCCGGCCCCCCTGCCGGCGTGGCGCGACTACCTCATGCGCGACCAGCGGCACCTGGCCGGCCGGTCCATGGCCGACAAGGAGGTCTACGTCGGCGTGGAGATCCCGGCTCGCAAGGGCCTCTATCAGGCGCTCGGTGGACTGGCTGGGTCCATCTCCGACCGTGAGGTCGCCGCCCTCTCCGCCCGGATCCGCGAGACCGACGAGATCATGTCCTCGCCAGGGATGGACGGTTCGCCTGCGACGCCCCGCCAGTTGGAGTGGCTGCTGCACCGCTCCTGTTCGTTGGGTCTCCCTGCCCCGTTGACGCTCGGCGCCGTCGACGACGGCCACTGGGAGAGCGAGGATCTCGGCGAGTTCACCGACCACGTGCGCTGGACCGCCATCCCCTACGGCCGCACCATCCGCGTTGTCGGTGAGAACGGCACGCAGCGCCTCGAGCGGCACGTCTGCGTCCTGTCCGTCGGCCGCATGACCGACTTGGAGATCCCGGCCGGCGTCCCGTGGATGCAGCGCACCGACCAGCTCGGCTTCCCCGTTGAGTGGTCCGGGCGAGTCGAGGTCGAGGACTCGGCCAAGGTAGGGGCAGCGATGCGGCGCTCGATCCAGAAGATCCGCGCCCAGAAGGACCACTACGAGCTCGAGCATGCCGAGCCGGCCCCTGGCGCGTTGGACCGGCAGGCCGACAGGGCCCTGGCCGTCGAGGACGAGATCTCCATGGGCCTGTCCGGGCTGAGCACCCGCACGCGCGGCTGGTTCCGCCTCGCTGTCTCCGCGCCGACAGAGGAGGAGGCCCTTGAGCGCGCCTCAGCGGTGCGCAAGCTGTTCGCCCCGCAGATCACCATCGCCCGGCCGGCCGACCAGTACGCCGTGGCGCGCGAGTTCATCCCGGGCGAGCGGCTCGGCAGCACGGCATACCGGCGACGTATGCCGGTCACCACCTTGGCCGCGGCCGTTCCCGCTGCGACGGCCAAGGTCGGCGACCGAATCGGCATCCACCTGGGCGAGACGTCCGGGACGTCCTCCCGGGTGGTCACCTGGGAGCCGTGGGAGATGACCGAGCGTGGCGAGGAGTCCGGGCTGGCCGTGCTGTGCGCCGGACTGGGCGGCGGCAAGTCCACGGCCGGCGGCAACGTCATCTACCGGTCGCTGCTGCAAGGTGTGCCATGGACGGTGCTGGACCCCTCCGGCCGGCTGACGGCACTGTGCCGGATGCCGGAACTGGCGGAGTACTCCCGCTCCGTTGACCTGCTCGACGCCCCGGCGGGCGTGCTGTGCACCTACCGTGTCATCGCCGAACCGCGCCGTGAGCACTACGCCTCCGACCTGGACTGGCGCACGGCGCAGGACAACGCAGCCGACACCCGCCGCCTACTCACTTCCAGCGTGCTGCGCTCGATGCTCCCGCGTCAGATGCAGGACCATGTGCTCACCGAGGTCGCCCTGATGCGCGCCGTCGGCAAGGTCCGGGCCACCAACACCGCGTCGACCATGGACGTGGTCGAGGAGCTGGCCGCGCTCGACGGCGACCCCGAGCTGAAGCGCCACTCCGGCTACCTGGCCGACTTCCTGCGCGAGGCCGCCAAGACCAGCCACGGGCGGTTGATCTTCCCCGCCGGGTACCACCACGACTACGCGCACGACGAGCCACTGCTCACCGTCTACAGCCTGCGAGGGCTCGCATTGCCGGACGAGAACACCCCGTACTCCGACGATCTCGATGAACGACTGAGCATGTGCGTGCTCTACCTGGCGGCCTGGCTGACCCAGCGCGGCATGTACTTCGGCGACGTCCACGCCCGCAAAGGCATCTTCATCGACGAAGCCTGGGCGCTGTCCACGTTCAGCACCGGGCGCCGCTTCATCGACCGCGCCTCCCGCGACAGCCGCAAGCACAACACCCGCGTGCTCCTCGCGAGCCAGAACCCCTCCGACCTGCTCGACCTCGGGCTGGCCAACCTCATCTCGGCGGCGTTCATCGGCCGCCTGACCGACGAGGGCGCCCAGCGGGACGCGCTGCGATTCCTACCCAGCGTGCGCGAGGGCGTGGGCTACGAAGCCATCTTCGGCACCCTGTCCCGGCCTTCCAGGGAGGGGCGACGAGGGGCCCGCGAGTTCATCTTCAGCGACGGCACCGGCGGCATCGAACGCATCCGCATGGACATGTCCGCGCACCCCGGCCTGCTCGAGGCGCTGAGCACCACGGCCGACCCAGAGAAGGCGCGCAACCGGCTGGGGCGGCACCGCAATGACGGCGCCGTGGGCGCACCGACGGTCCCGGTGGGCCAGCTCGAGGAAGAGAGCGCCTGATGCGCTCCCGCCGCGTCGCCCTGGTGCTCGCCGCGGCTGCGCTGGCCATGGTGTTTGGGATCGCCGCGGCGTCCACCGCGCAGGCGCGCCCCAGCATTCCCGGCATTCCCGACTGCAAGGACGCGCCGACGGCGCAGATGCCCGGTGACGGCGTCACGGGCTTCCTCGATGTTCCGCCCCACCCCCTCCCCGCGCCCGGTGACCCGTGGGCCGCTCACCCGACCACCAGCGTCTACGAGCAGTACGGCTACGCCGGACTGACCTGGCACACCTATGACCTGGGCTGCGGCGGCGACGTGCGCGACATGGGCGCAGCCAGCGACACCATGCTCGGCAACGCCGCCCTGTCAGTCGCCAACTGGGGCACCGCAGCCACGAACGGACTGCACAACAAGATCGCCCATCCCGGCGACTCCATGGCCCCGCTGGACGATGTCGTCGGCACGGTCACCACCCGCGTGCACGATGCCATCTGGTCGCCCTGGGGTGGTGCCGCGCTGCTGGGCGTCGTCGTGCTGCTGCTCTTCTACTCCGCGCACGGCCGGCTCTCCGATGTCACCCGAGCCGCCGCGTGGGCGATCCTCGTCATCACCGTGATGGCCGGCCTTGCGCAGTACCCCGCGCGGGTCTCCAGCTTCTTCGACCAGACCATCACGGCAAGCATCGCCGGCGTCAACGGCGCCAGCTCGGGCCTCGCCTCGCTGCCGCCCACCTCAGACCCCGCTCGCGCGCAGGGTTCCCTTCTGGTCGACCGGATCCTGTATGACGCGTGGCTGCGCGGCGAGCTCGGTTCCAGCGACTCTTCGGCCGCGAAGCGCTGGGGACCGGCTCTGTTCAAGGCCAGCGCCTACACCTGGACAGAAGCCAAGGAGGCCAAGTCCAGCCCGGACACGGCCAAAGAGCTCGCTGACGCCAAGGCTGCCGCGTGGAAAGACACCGCCCAGCAGATCCAGGACCAGGACCCCACCACGTACGCGACCCTGCAAGGCAAGGCCGGCGGTCGTCTGGGGACCGGGCTGATGACCGTCTTCGGTGCCACCTTCACCGGCCTGTTCCGACTCGTCAGCGACCTGTTCACCTTCGCGGGCCTGGCGATGCTGCGGCTGCTGGTGATGCTCTTCCCCGCCGTCGCCGTCCTCGGCGTCCTGGCCCCGCTGAGTGGCATCGTCCGACGCGTCGCGAACATCGGCGGAGCGTCTGTCGTCAACGTCATCGCCTTCGCAGCAGCGTCATCGGTGCACACCACGGTGATCTCGGCGATCCTGTCGCGCGCACGGCTCGGCGGCATGAACGTGCTGGCCCTGGTCCTGTGCCTCGTCGTCACGATCGTCGCTTTCGTG
>NZ_DASVZH010000282.1:0-22765 GCF_036391795.1 Oryzihumus sp. | reverse complement strand
TCGACCGGGGTCTCCGGGCCGAACAGGGCACCGCTGGCGATGCGGAAGAGCAGGCTGTAGCCGATCTGGCCGGCGGCGCCGGTGACGGCGACCTTGACGGGGGTAGTGCTCACGGGGAGAGGCCCTCCAGGCTCGCGGGTGGGATACGTGGCGACGTTAGCAGTGCTCAGCGGCGTGTCGGTCCGCTGGTCGGCCCCTGTGACGCACCAGACGGTATGCCGGGTGGTGCGGCCCGGCCGGGTCACGCGGGGTACCGGCTGCGCGGCACACCGCGCCCGCGAGGTCGACAAGACCCACACTCTCCACCGGGGGGAGATGTGGGTCTCGTCGACCTCGGCGTGGGGTCTCAGCCGGCCTGGGCGACCGCCGCCAGCGCGGCGTTGAACGTCGCCGACGGGCGCATCACGGCCGAGGCCTTGGCAGGGTCGGGGCGGTAGTAGCCGCCGATGTCGGCCGGGTGGCCCTGCACGGCGACCAGCTCGGCGGCGATGGCCTCCTCGTGGGAGGTCAGCGACTGCGCGATCGGCGCGAACGCCGTCGCCAGCTCGGTGTCCTCGCCCTGCCGGGCCAGCTCGTCGGCCCAGTAGAGGGCCAGGTAGAAGTGGCTGCCCCGGTTGTCGATCTGGCCGACCTTGCGGGCCGGGCCCTTGTTCTCGTTGAGCAGCCGCTCGGTGGCGCGGTCGAGGGTGTCTGCCAGCACCAGGGCGCGCGCGTTGTCCGTGGTCGTGGCCATGTGCCGCAGGCTCTCGGCCAGGGCCAGGAACTCCCCGAGGCTGTCCCAGCGCAGGTAGTTCTCGGTCACGAGCTGCTGCACGTGCTTGGGGGCAGAGCCGCCGGCGCCGGTCTCGAACAGGCCGCCGCCGTTCATCAGCGGGACCACCGAGAGCATCTTGGCGCTGGTGCCGAGCTCGAGGATCGGGAACAGGTCGGTGTTGTAGTCACGCAGCACGTTGCCGGTCACCGAGATGGTGTCCTCGCCGCGGCGGATGCGCTCCACCGACAGCCTGGCCGCCTCGACCGGGGACATGATGCGGATGTCCAGGCCCTCGGTGTCGTGCTCGGGCAGGTAGGCCTTGACCTTCTCGATGAGGTTGGCGTCGTGCGCCCGGGTCGGGTCCAGCCAGAAGATGGCGGGGGTCTGCGAGGCCCGCGCGCGGGTCACGGCGAGCTTGACCCAGTCACGGATCGGGGCGTCCTTGGTCTGGCAGGCGCGCCAGATGTCGCCCGCTGCGACCTCGTGCGACAGGAGCACCTCACCGGCGCTGTTGACGACCTCGACGCGGCCGGCCTCGGCGATCTCGAAGGTCTTGTCGTGGCTGCCGTACTCCTCGGCCTTCTGGGCCATGAGGCCCACGTTGGGCACCGAGCCCATGGTGGTCGGGTCGTAGGCGCCGTGGGCGCGGCAGTCCTCGATGACGGCCTGGTAGACGCCGGCGTAGGAGCTGTCGGGGATGACGGCCAGGGTGTCGTGCTCCTGCCCGTCCGGGCCCCACATGTGGCCGGAGGTGCGGATCATCGCCGGCATCGAGGCATCGACGATGACGTCGCTCGGCACGTGCAGGTTGGTGATGCCCTTGTCGGAGTTGACCATCGCCAGGCGCGGGCCGTCGGCCAGGCCCTTCTCGATGGCGGCGCGGACCTCGTCGCGCACGCCCTCCGGCAGCGCGCCCAGGCCGTCGAGGATCGAGCCGAGCCCGTTGTTGGGGGACAGGCCTGCGGTGGCGAGCTGCTCGCCGTACGTCGCGAACACCTCGGGCAGGAAGGCGCGGACGACGTGGCCGAAGATGATCGGGTCGGAGACCTTCATCATCGTGGCCTTGAGGTGCACCGAGAACAGCACGTCCTCGGCCTTGGCGCGGGCGACCTGCTCGGCCAGGAAGGCGTCGAGGGCGGCGGCGCGCATTACCGTGGCGTCCACGACCTCGCCCTCGAGGACCTTCAGGCCGTCCTTGAGCACGGTGCTGCCGGAGTCGGTCACGAGCCGGATGGTCAGGGTGTCGGCGGCGGGCAGGACGGTCGACTGCTCGTTGGAGCGGAAGTCGTCGGCGCCCATGGTCGCGACGTTGGTCTTCGAGTCGGCCGACCAGGCACCCATCGAGTGCGGGTGCCTGCGCGCGTAGTTCTTCACGGCGGCGGGCGCCCGACGGTCGGAGTTGCCCTCGCGCAGCACGGGGTTGACCGCGCTGCCCTTGACGCTGTCGTAGCGGGCGCGGGCGTCACGCTCGGCGTCGGAGCGCGGGTCGTCGGGGTAGTCGGGCAGGTCGTAGCCCTGGGCCTTGAGCTCGGCGATGGCGGCCTTGAGCTGCGGCACCGAGGCCGAGATGTTCGGCAGCTTGATGATGTTGGCCTCGGGGGTCCTGGCCAGCTCGCCGAGCTCGGCGAGGGCGTCGCCCACCCGCTGCTCCTGCGGCAGCTGGTCGTCGAACGCGGCGATGATGCGCCCGCCCAGCGAGATGTCGCGGGTCTCGACGTCGACACCCGCGGTCGCTGCGAAGGCCTCGATGACCGGCAAGAACGAGTAGGTCGCCAGCATCGGCGCCTCGTCGGTGAGGGTGTAGATGATCTTGGCCATGAAGGCGGCTCTCCCTGGGATCGTCCGATGTTCACGAGGGTGCGCGGGCGCCTGTCAGGCTAGCGCCGGTGCCGCACCCCCGGACAGATATCTTGACATCAAGATAACAGCGGCTCAACCCCGGGGGTCACCAGCTGGGCTGGTCGGGGCGGGGGTGCGGCGGCAGCGGGGTGTCCTCGGGGTGGATGACGTAGACCAGCCCGCCGGAGCGCCCCCAGGCCTGCTCGAACTGGGTGCGGTCGTAGGTCGTGCGCACCTCGTCGTCGTCGGGCAGCTCGTGCGAGGCCGGGTCGTTGACGACCACGTCGCCGCGCTCGTCGAAGCCCACGATGACGAGCAGGTGGCCCCTGGTGTCGTAGCCGGCCCCGTCGAGCTCCTCACGCGTGAACGACACCGACGCCACCAGCGGGATGCCGGCGGCGGTGAACAGCTCCGCCTCGTCCAGGCCGCGCAGGCGGGTGACGAACCCGCGCAGGCCGCGCTGCCCGGCATACGCTGTGTTGAACGCCCAGTTGCCGGCCCCGTCGTAGGCGTGGTCGTAGACCGCGCGCACCGCGTGGACCACCTGCGGGTGGACGTTGCCCGGCTCCACCCAGGCGGTCTCGGCCTCGTCCGGCCCGGCCTTCCAGTGGTCGAGCACCATGGCCACCGAGGTCGCCGAGCACCAGGACGCGCCCCCGTTGTCCCACTCCGGGTGCTCCCCGCGGTGCCGCTGCTGGCTGTATGCCGGGACGTCCAGGATGTGGGAGCCCTCACCGACGCGGTCGCTGGGCTCCACGGGACCGTGCGGGTGGGCGGAGGCCATGGCCCCGAGGGAGCGCAGCCGCGGGGTGGCCGTGCTGCCCAGGGGGCGGAGCGCGACCGCGCGCAGCTGCCAGCCCACCGCACGGACGCGGTCGCTCACCGCCAGCACGTCGGTGTGGACCTCGGCGTGGCCGTCCTTCTGCCCGGGGACCGTGGTGCGGCACAGGCCGCCCTCGGCGGAGGTCCAGCGGGCCAGGACGTACCACCCGGAGCGTCCGCCGTCGGCGAGCACCAGGGCTGCCTCGACCTGCAGCCACGAGCCGTCGGGGGTGTCGGCGTCCCAGGTGGGCACGATCTCGCCGACGGTGAAGCCGGTCCGCACCACCGGTGAGGTCCACGAGGCGGCCTCGTAGGTGCCGGTGGGCTCCTGCGAGAAGGGGTCGGTGTGGTCGACCTCGCCGGCGAACTCGCCGAGCTCGGGGTCGGCGAACCGGTGGTAGGCAACGTCCTTCACGCGAGGTGCTCCTGGTGGTCGGGCTCGTCGGGGAACAGGCGCCGCGAGCCCGAGCCGTCCGCGGCCAGCACGTCGTCGGGGTTGTAGAGGCGACAGGTCTGCAGGGACAGGCAGCCGCAGCCGATGCAGCTGGTGAGGTCCTCGCGCACGCGCTCCAGGTCGGCGATGCGCTGGTCGATCACCGGCCGCCAGCGGGCCGACATGCGGCCCCACTGCTCCTTGGTGGGGGCGGCCTCGGGCTCGACGATCGAGAACGCCTCGCCGATCTCCTCCAGGCTCAGCCCGACCCGCTGGGCCGCGCGGATCACGGCGACCCGGCGCAGGACGGCGCGGCGGTAGCGGCGGCGGTCCCCGGCGGTGCGGGTGCTGGCGATCAGGCCGAGGGACTCGTAGTAGCGCAGCGCGGACGGCGCGACGCCCGAGCGCGCGGCCACCTGCCCGATCGTCAACAGCTCCGCTGGCATGGCGTCCCCGACCTCAAGCTCACTTGATGTTTCCCGCTCACCTTATCCCGGGCATGGGGCTCAGGCCTGGTGGGCCGCGCGGGTGATGAAGTCGGCAAGGTCCTTGCTCTGCTGCACCCGCGAGGGTTCGTGGACGTACATCATGTGGCCGGCTTCGTACCAGGCGTGCTCGATGTTGGCCTGCAGCTCGGCCGGGATGGCCAGGTGCGCCAGCACGTCCTGCGCCGCGTAGTACGGCGTCGCGCCGTCGAGGTAGCCGTAGGCCACGTGGACCCTCAGGTGCGGGTTGGTCCGCATCGCCCGGGCCAGGCGGGGCGAGACGTCGACGGCCCGGCCCTCGAAGTCCTTGTAGGACCAGGGGTGGACGCTGCTCGCGATCTGCTCGTAGTGCAGGTCGTTCTCGTAGCCGAGCTCGTCGCGCACGTAGTGGTTGAGCGCGGCGGCGTAGGGGCCGGCGATCGCGTCGTGCGACGGGTCGGCCTCCAGCTTCTCGGCGATGCCGCTGGCCCATGGGCCGGTGAACCGCGAGTCGAGCCGGCCGACGACCTTGCCCTGGTCGCGCAGCAGCTCGGTGAAGAACCGTTCGTGCTCCAGGCGCAGGTCGGCGCGCAGCACGTAGTCCACCGTCAGCCCGGTCAGGCGGGCGAGGGTCTCGGCCGCCTCCTGCCGCTGCGCGGCGGTGAGCCGGCTGCCCCGGGAGAGCACCCACGGGTAGTCGCGCTCGGCATACTGCTCGGCCTCGGCGAGCACCGACTTCAGGCTCCGGCGCCCGTGCCGGCCGTGGTAGTGCGCGACGGCGGCGAACGTGGGCAGGAAGTTCACGTGGGCCCGGTCGTCCGGCTCGTGCAGCCCGATCGAGCCGAGGTCCAGGACGCTGGAGATGAGCACGATCCCGTTGAGGTACATGCCGTAGCGGTCCTGCAGGTGGTCGGCGAGGGCGGCGGCGCGCAGCGTGCCGTAGGACTCGCCGGCCAGGAGCTTGGGCGACATCCACCGCTTGTTGCGCGAGGTCCACAGCCGGATCAGCTCGCCCACCGACTCGAGGTCGCCGGTGTAGCCGTGGTACTCCCCGGGCTTGCCGCCCTCGACGGCGCGGGAGTAGCCGGTGGAGACCGGGTCGATGAAGACCAGGTCGCTCACCGCGAGCAGCGACTCGGGGTTGTCCGCCATCGCGTAGGGCGGAGGCACCAGCGCGCCGACGTCGCCCATGACCACCCGGCGCGGGCCGAACAGGCCCAGGTGCAGCCACACCGACGAGGAGCCCGGCCCGCCGTTGAACGCGAACGTCACCGGCCGCTTCGGGTCGCCCCCGTCGAGGACGTAGGAGGTCAGGAACATCTCGGCCTTGGGCTTGAACCCGGCGAAGACACCGTCCTCGTGGACCTCGTCGCGCAGCACCACCCGTCCGGTCGTGGCGGTGTAGCGCAGGGTGCGCCGACCGACCTTGAGGGTGTGCCGGGTGGTCACCAGGTCGTCCTCCGGCGGCGCGCCGCCGGTCCGGGTGCTCTGGTCCTTGTCGGCGCCGGCCCCGGTGGGCGCGCTCGACGGCTCGGTGGTCGCGGTCTCCTCGGGCACGGGGTGACCCTAGACCCGGACCCCGCCCCGCGCCTCGTCATCCGGGCAGCCCCCCGGTCGTGTCGACCCGGGCGGTGGCCGGGGTGTCCGGCGCCCCGGGGACAATGGCGCCCATGCGTCTCATCACCGCCAACGTCAACGGCATCCGCGCCGCCGCCCGCCGCGGGGGCATGGCCTGGCTGCAGCAGGCCGGGCCCGACGTGCTGTGCCTGCAGGAGGTCCGGGCCAGCGACACCCAGCTCGCGGCCGAGCTGCACGCCGGCGGCTTCGGCGACTGGCACGTGGCGCACGCGGCCTGCGCCACCGCCGGGCGGGCCGGGGTGGCGGTGCTGACCCGCGAGCCGCACGCGCGGGTGCAGGTGGAGCTGCCCGGGGTCGAGGAGTTCGCCTCCTGCGGGCGGTGGGTCGAGACCGACGTCGTCGTCGGCGGCCGGACGGTGACGCTGGTGTCGGTCTACGTGCACACCGGTGAGGCCGAGACCGAGCGCCAGGAGGAGAAGTACCGCTTCCTCGAGGCGATGACCACGCGCATGGCCGAGCTCGCCGCCGAGGGCGCCCACGTCGTCGTCTGCGGCGACGTCAACGTCGCCCACCGGCAGGCCGACCTGAAGAACTGGAAGGGCAACCTCGGCAGGGCCGGATTCCTGCCCGACGAGCAGGCCTACCTCGACAAGTGGCTGGCCGACGGGGCGTGGGTCGACGTGACCCGCCGGTCCGCCGGGGACGTGCCCGGCCCCTACACGTGGTGGTCCTGGCGGGGCAAAGCGTTCGACAACGACGCCGGCTGGCGGATCGACTACCAGCTCGCGTCGGCGCCGCTGGCCGACCTGGTCACCAGCACGTTCGTGGGCCGGGCCGACACCTACGCCGAGCGGTGGAGCGACCACGCGGCCGTGGTCGCCGACTACGACCTCT
Organism: Oryzihumus sp.; assembly: GCF_036391795.1. Taxonomy (GTDB): domain Bacteria; phylum Actinomycetota; class Actinomycetes; order Actinomycetales; family Dermatophilaceae; genus Oryzihumus. The sequence goes on along the minus strand of NZ_DASVZH010000282.1, from coordinate 15,981 downwards.
GAGGCCGGTGCCGGGTCAGGGCACCTCCCGGCGCATCACGCAGTTCTTCAGCCCCTTGGGCCGGACGTAGGTGAAGCCGGCCCGCTCGAACAGGCTCCGGGTGCCGTTGTAGAGGACCGACACCTTCTGGCCGTCGGTGTCGTGCGGGTAGCCCTCCACGACCCCGCCGCCGGCCTGCGAGATCAGGTCGAGGGCACCACGCAGGGCGACCGCCGAGAGCCCCTTCCGGCGGTGCCTCCTGTCCACGAAGAGACAGGTGATCCGGTAGTCGGGCAACCGGTCGAGCCCGGCGTCGTACTCCTTGCGGTGGTAGATGTTGGGCAGCTCCTCCGGGGTGCCGTACTCGCACCAGGCCACGGCCTCGTCACCGTCGAACACCAGCGCAGCGTGAGCCCGCCCCTCCTCGACCAACCGCTGCTTGAGGGAGCGGTTGCCTTCTGCGGTGAACGTCTTGTCGGCGTGCAGGGTGTGGAACCACGTGCACCAGCAGCCACCGAACACCCCGTTGTGCCGCTCCGCGAAGCGCGCGAACGCGTCCCAGGTGTCAGCGCTCAAGGCCTTGACCGCGTAGTCGCTCATGGAGTCGTGCCCCCTCCGTGCTGCTCCCCGGACGCGTCGCTGCCCCAGCGAGCGCGATGGTGTCACTCGGCCGGCGCCCAGTCCAGAGTCGGGGCGAGCACGCCCTCGAGGGTCAGCAGCCACTGCTTGATCGCGATGCCGCCGGTGAACCCGCCGAGGCCCGTACTCGCGACCACCCGGTGGCAGGGCACGACCAGCGGCACCGGGTTGGACCCCATGATCGTGCCGACGGTGCGCGCCGCCAGCGCCGGCTCCGGGTCGTCCTCGAACGCCCCGCTGCGCCGGGCGAGCTCGCCGTAGGTCACCGTCTCGCCGAAGCCGACCTGGGCGTGCAGGGTGCGCAGCACCTCCCGCTGCGGCCCGGACGTGTGCTGCCAGTCGACCGGCAGGTCCAGGCCGCGGGTGCGCCCGGCGAAGTAGTCGGCCAGCGCGGTCCGGACGCGGGAGACCCGCGGGTCGTCGAGGACCGCAGAAGGCCCGGCCACCGCGCGCTCGCGGTCGCCCAAGAAGGACAGCCGCGCGACGCCTACGTCGGTCACGGTCACGTCGACCGGCCCGCAGGGCAGCGGCGTCCGGACCGTGAACCTCACGGGCTGGCCTCGCACGCCACCAGCATCCCGCCCGCCCCTGACAGACGCGCAGGCACCCCGTCGGCGTGCCGTGCGACCGCGACCCGGCGGCCCGGCATACCGGCCTGAAAGGATGGGCGCCATGACCGAGCGCAAGCCGATCGACTGCTGGCTCACCGACATGGACGGGGTGCTCGTCCACGAGGAGCGCGCCATCCCCGGGGCGGCAGACTTCGTGACCAAGCTGATCGAGTCCGGCCGGCGCTTCCTGGTGCTGACGAACAACTCGATCTTCACCCCGCGCGACCTGCGCGCCCGCCTGCTGGCCAGCGGCATCGACCTGCCCGAGTCGGCGATCTGGACCTCGGCCCTGGCGACCGCGCAGTTCCTCGACGACCAGCGCAGCCACGGCTCGGCCTACGTCATCGGCGAGGCCGGCCTGACCACGGCGCTGCACGAGGTCGGCTACGTGCTCACCGAGCGCAGCCCGGACTACGTCGTGCTCGGCGAGACGCGCACCTACTCCTTCGAGGCGATCACCAAGGCGATCCGCCTGATCGAGAGGGGCGCCCGCTTCATCGCCACCAACCCCGACCCCAGCGGCCCCTCGCCGGAGGGCTCGCTGCCGGCCACCGGCTCGGTCGCCGCGCTGATCACCCGTGCCACCGGCGTCGAGCCGTACTTCATCGGCAAGCCCAACCCGCTGATGATGCGCAGCGCGCTCAACCGCATCGACGCCCACTCCGAGACCACGGTGATGGTCGGCGACCGGATGGAGACCGACGTCATCAGCGGCCTCGAGGCGGGGCTGCGCACGATCCTCGTGCTCACCGGGTCCACCCGCGCCGAGCAGGTCGAGCGCTTCCCCTACCGCCCGACGCGGGTCGTGGACTCGGTCGCGGACCTCGTCGACCTCATCGACGAGCTCGCCCCGCCGCCGGCCTGACCCCGGTATGCCGTGTGGTCACCGGCCGCGGTGACCACACGGCGCCAGCGCCTCAGGTGTCCCGGCCGGCGGGGCCACTGGCGTCCACGGCGAAGTAGCGGGGCGCCCGGAAGCCGGCCGTCTCGAACGCCTCCACCACGGCCTCGCCGACCTCGTCCTCGTCGCCCCAGGGCACGAGGGCGATGGCCGACCCGCCGAAGCCGCCGCCGGTCATCCGGGCGCCGACCGCCCCGTGGGCGCGTGCCGTCTCGACGGCCAGGTCCAGCTCGGGGCAGGAGATCTCGAAGTCGTCGCGCATCGAGGCGTGCGAGGCGTCGAAGATGGGGCCGAGCTCGCGGATCCGCCAGCGGCGCAGGGCGTCCACCGACTGCTCGACGCGGGCGATCTCGGTGACCACGTGCCGGGCGCGGGCCCGCACCAGGGGGTCCTCCAGCCGGGCCAGGATCTCCTCCTGCTTCTCGGCCGGCACCTCCCGCAGCGAGGTCAGCCCCAGCTCGCGGGCCGCCCGTTCGCAGCTGGCCCTCCGCTCGGCGTACTGCCCGTCGACCAGGGAGTGCTGGGCGCGGGTGTCCACCACGAGCAGCGCCAGCCCGCGTGTCTCGGGCTCGAAGGGCACGTGCTCGACTGAGCCGTCGCGGCAGTCCAGCAGCAGGGCGTGCCCCTCCCGGCTGCGCATCGCGGCGGCCTGGTCCATGCCCCCGGTGGGTGCCTGGGCAATGGTGTTCTCCGCGTTGACGCAGACCGCTGCCAGGGCGGCGCGGCCACCGTCGTCGGCGGTGAGGTCGAGCTCGAAGAGGTCGGCGACGGCCGAGGCGACCGCGCACTCCAGGGCGGCCGAGCTCGACAGCCCGGCGCCCACCGGCACCTCGCTGTCGACGACGAGGTCCAGCCCGCCCACGGGGTGGCCGACCTCCTCCAGCGCCCACAGCACGCCGGCCACGTAGGAGCCCCAGCCGCCCGGGTGGCCGGGGGCCACCTCGTCGAGCTGGACGTCCACTGGCTCGTCGGCCTGCCCGGACCACAGCCGCAGACGGCGGTCCAGGCGGCGGCGGGCGGCGACGTACGTGCGCTGGGGCAGGGCGATCGGCAGGCACAGCCCGGCGTTGTAGTCGGTGTGCTCGCCGATGAGGTTGACCCGGCCCGGCGCGGACCAGACCCCGTCGGCGGTCAGCCCGAAGCGGCTGGTGAACGTCGCCGCCACGTCGGTGCACAGGCTCACGTGGCGACCTCCCGCAGGCGCTCGGCGACCCGCTCCGGCGGCACGTCGTTGACCCAGCCGCCGACGCCGGACTCTGAGCCCGCAAGGTACTTCAGCTTGCCGGGCGAGCGCAGCACCGACATGACCTGCAGGTGCAGCCGGGACACCTCCCGGCCCTCCCGCACCGGCGCCTGCTGCCAGCCGGCGATGTAGGGCAGGGTCACCGCGGAGCCGTTCTTCTTCACGTAGTAGCGGTCCAGACGGCGCAGCAGCTCGAGGTAGACCTCGGCCAGCTCGTCCTTCTCGGCGTCCTCGAGGGCGACGAGGTCGGGCACGTCCCGGTGCGGGGCGAGGTGCACCTCGACCGGCCAGCGCGCCGCGAAGGGCACGTAGGCGGTCCAGTGATCGCCCTCGAGGACCACCCGCGATCCGTCCTTGCGCTCGGCGTCGAGGATGTCGGCGCCGAGCAGCCGGCCGGTCCGGGCGTGGTGCTCCTGCGCGCACTCGAGCAGCTGCCGGCTGCGCTGAGGCACGAACGGGTAGGCGTAGATCTGCCCGTGCGGGTGGTGCAGCGTCACCCCGATCTCCTGGCCGCGGTTCTCGAAGCAGAACACCTGCTCGACCGCGGGGTCGCGTGACAGCTCACGGGTCCGGTCGGCCCAGGCCTCGATGACCGTGCGCGCCCGGTGCGGTGACAGCGAGGAGAAGCTCGCGCCGTGGTCGGACGTGAAGCACACAACCTCGCACCGGCCGAGCGCCGGGGCCTCGGCGAAGAGCGGGTCGCGGCCGGTGGGCAGCTCGGCGGCCGGGGTGGCGACCGGGGCGAAGGAGGGGAAGCGGTTCTCGAAGACCACGACGTCGTAGTCCCGGGCCGGGATCTCCGACGGGGCACTGCCGCGTCCGGTCGGGCACAGGGGGCACTCGTCCTTCGGCGGCAGGAACGTGCGGTTCAGACGGTGTCCGGCGATGCCGACCCAGTCGCCGGTCAGCGCGTCACGGCGCATCGTGCCGGCCGGGGACCGCTCGCCGAGCGGGCGCTCGTCGACCGCATCCCGGTCGGACGTGCCGCTGAGCCAGGGCTCGGTGTCGTCGAACCAGATCAGCTCGCGTCCATCGGCCAGCCGCGTCGCGGTGCGACGGAACGGGTGGGTCACGCATCTCCTCCGTGTTCCTGGATGTTCTCGTCGTCGGCGATGACGAGGGAGCCGACGATGCCCGACAGGCTCTGGCGGGCCGCCTGCGGCAGGCCGGCGTCGCTGACCATGACGTCGACGTGGGCGAGGTCGGCGATCGTGGAGAGCCCGACGACGCCCCACTTGCTGTGGTCGGCCACGACCATCACGCGCCGGGCCGCCTCGACCAGGGCGCGGTCGGTCTCGCCCTCGACGAGGTTGGGGGTCGTCAGGCCGGCCCGCTCGGTCATGCCGTGGATGCCCAGGATCAGGGTGTCGACGTGGAGCGTGCGCAGCGCGGCCACCGCCACCGGGCCCACCAGGGCGTTCGAGGGCGTCCTGATGCCGCCGACGAGGATGACCGTGCGGTCGGGCCGGGCCGGGTCGTGCATGAGGTCTGCCACCGGCGGGGAGTTGGTGACCACCGTCAGGTCGGTGACGGCGAGCAGCTCGTGGGCCACGGCGAGGGTGGTGGTCCCCGCCGAGATCGCCACCGTCTCGCCGGGGGAGATCAGCCGGGCGGCGGCGCGGGCGATCGCCTGCTTCTGCTGCAAGGCCAGGGCGGACTTGGCGGCGAAGCCGGGCTCCTCGCTGCTGCGGCCCCCGACCGCCGCGGCCCCGCCGTGCACCCGCTCGACCAGGCCGCGCGACGACAGCTGCTCGATGTCGCGCCGGATCGTCATGTCCGAGACGTCGAGCAGGTCCACGAGGTCGCTGATGCGGACCCCGCCGTGCGCGCGGACCTCCTCCAGGATGCGGTCCTGCCGCTGGTGTGCCAGCACTCAGCTGTCCTCCCTGATGACGGCGACGCCGCCGGCGGCCAGCTCCAGCCGCCCGTCGACGTCGGTGGCGCTGACCAGGTCGTGTCCGGTCACCGGCACCGACACCGGCTCGTCGCAGTGGTTGACGAGGAAGAGGTATGACGCGCCGTCACCGACCCGCCGCACCTGCTCGACGCCGGGGGGCGCCTCCGCGGGCGACTGTACGCCCGCATCGGTCAGCACCTGCGCGACCAGGTCGTCGAGGTCTGCCTGGCCCAACCGGGTCGCGAGGTACCACGCAGCCCCCTCGCCGACGGCGTGCCGCGTGATCGCCGGCACCCCGGCGAGGTCGCCGGCGGTGTGGCTGGCGTGCGGCTCGGCCCCCTCCAGGCGCAGCTGCTCGGCCCACACCGACCCCGTGAAGCCGTTGTCGAGCGCACTCGTCTGCCCGGGCACCAGCGGCCACAGCTCCTCGGTCCGTATGCCGAGCAGGGACCGCAGCGCACCGGGGTAGCCCCCGAGCCGGACGTGGTCGTTCTCGTCCACCATCCCCGAGTAGAAGGTCACCAGCACCCGGGCTCCGGCCTCGACCGCCCGCTGCAACGGGCCGGTCCACTCCTGCCGCCACAGGTAGACGGTGGGCACCACGATGAGCCGGTAGCGGCTCAGGTCCGCACCGGGGTGGACCACGTCGGCCGCGACCCCGCGGTGGAGCAGCGCGGCGTGCACCGCGTGGGCGTCCTCCCCGTAGCGCACCAGCTCGCTGGGGTGCGAGGGCTGGTCGGTGGCCCAGCCGGACTCGTAGTCCCACAGCACCGCAGCCTGGGCCTCCACCCGGCTCCCGGCGACCTCCCCGAGGCGACCGAGGACGTCCCCGAGGTGCACCACGTCACGCCAGAGCCGGCTGTCGGTGCCGGCGTGCGGCACCAGGCCGGAGTGGTACTTCTCGGTGCCTGCCTTCGAGGCCCGCCACTGGAAGAAGCCGATGCCGTCGGCGCCGTGGGCCACGTGCTCGACGGCGTTGCGCAGCAGCTGCCCGCGCGGCTTGGCGGGGTTCACCGGCTGCCAGTTGACCGCGGCGGTGGAGTGCTCCATGAGCAGCCACGGCCGCCCGCCGGCCAGGCCGCGGGTCAGGTCCCCGCTGAAGGACAGCTCGGCCTCGGCCTGCGGCTGCGTCGCGACCAGGTAGTGGTCGGTGCTGACCACGTCCTGGTGCGGTGCCCAACGCGTGTAGTCCAGGTGCCGGAAGTGGCTCAGCGTCATGAAGTTCGTGGTCACCGGCACATCGGGGGTGATCTCGCGCAGCACCTGCTTCTCGGCGAGGAACTGCTCCAGCAGGGCGTCGGAGCTGAACCGCGCGTAGTCGAGCACCTGCGTGGGGTTGCTCGGTGTCGGGGCCAGCCGCGGCGGGAGCACCTGCTCGAAACCGGTGTAGCGCTGGCTCCAGAAGGCGGTGCCCCAGGCCTCGTTGAGCGCGACAACATCGTGGTAGCGCTGCTCCAGCCACTGCCGGAACGCGGCGGCGCAGGTGTCGCAGTAGCACGGGACGTTGTGGCAGCCGTACTCGTTGGAGACGTGCCACAGGGCCAGCGCCTCGTGGTTGCCGTAGCGCTCGGCCATCGCCGCAGTCAGGGCGGTGGCGCGGTCCCGGAACACCGTGGAGCTCGGGCACCAGGCCTGGCGCCCCCCGGGCCACAGCCGCCGGCCCTCACGGTCGACCGGGAGGGTCTCGGGGTGCCGGGCCGACAGCCAGGGCGGCGGCGACGCCGTGGCCGTCGCCATGTCGATCCGGATCCCGGCACCGGCCAGGAGGTCCACCACCTCGTCCAGCCACCCGAACTCATGACGCCCCGGCTCCGGCTCGAGCAGGGACCACGAGAACACCCCGAGGGTGACGAAGGTCAGGCCGGCCTCCTGCATGAGGCGCACGTCCTCACGCCACACCTCCCGCGGCCACTGCTCGGGGTTGTAGTCACAGCCCAGCCCCAGGCGCGCCGTCCCGCCGCGCAGGGCGGACCAGTCCGTCGGTGCCGTCGTCGTCCTCACCTCACCGCTCACTTGATCGACCCCGCGGAGAGCCCGGACTGCCAGAACCGTTGCAGCGACAGGAACACGATGATCAGCGGCACCACCGAGACCAGGGACCCGACGATCACCAGCGTCTCCAGCGCGGGGTCGCGCGAGACCTGCGTCTGCCAGGAGAAGAGCCCGAACGTCACCGGGTAGAGCTGCTGGTCGGACAGCATGACGCGGGGGAGCAGGAAGTTGTTCCAGATCGCCACGAACTGGAACAGGAAGATCGTCACCATCGCCGGCGCCATCAGCCGGCTGGCGATGGTGAAGAAGATCCGCATCTCCCCGGCGCCGTCGATGCGTGCGGCCTCCACGACCTCGTCCGGCACGCTGGCAGCCGCGAAGATCCGCGACAGGTAGACCCCGAAGGGGCTCACGATGCTGGGCAGGAACACCGACCAGAAGGTGTTCGTCTGGTGGACCCGGGCGAAGAGGAGGAACAGCGGCAGGGCGAGTGCCGTGGCAGGGACGAGCACGCCGCCGAGGATCACCGAGAAGAGCGCCTCCCGACCGCGGAAGGTGTACTTCGCCAGGCCGTAGCCGGCCATGGTGGCGAGCAGGGTGCCCAGCGCGGCGCCGAACCCGGCGTACAGCACCGAGTTCAGGGCCCACCTCAGGAAGACGCCGCCGTCGCGGGTGAAGAGGTGCTTGAGGTTGTCCAGGAAGGCGAAGTGGGCGAACCAGAAGCCGTTGCTGCTGACCAGGTCGCCCTGGGTCTTGGTGGAGTTGACGACCAGCCAGTAGACCGGGAGGAGGAAGTAGACGGCGAGGGCCACGAGGAACACCGCCGCCACCCCGACGCTGAGGCGGCTGACCTCGCGGGGACCGCGCCCGCGGCTCTGGTCGGTGGTGGCCCGGGCGGGGCGCTCGATCGCCGGCGCGCTCATGCGGCGGCCCTCCTCTGGGTCAGGCGAAGGAAGCCGAAGGACAGGACGAAGGTGGCCAGTGCCAGCATCACGGACAGGGCCGCCGAGAACGGGTAGTTGTTGGAGGCGGCCACGGCGTACGCCTGCATGTTGGGGGTGTAACCGCTCGTGACGTTGGTCGAGATGGCCTGGAAGACCACGGGTTCGGTGAACAGCTGCAGTGTCCCGATGATCGAGAAGACTGCCGTCAGCACCAGCGCCGGGCGCACCAGCGGGATCTTGATGCTCCATGCCGTGCGCAGCGCTCCGGCGCCGTCGACCCGCGCGGCCTCGTAGACCTCCTGGGGGAGGGCCTGCAGGGCCGAGAAGATGATGAGCATGTTGTAGCCGGTGTAGGTCCAGGTCACCACGTTGGCGATCGACCACAGGATCAGGTTCGAGCCGAGGAAGTCAGGTGCCGTGCCGACCTTGTTCAGTAGGTCCACGATCGGTGACAGCTGAGGGCTGTAGAGGAAGGCCCACATCAGGGCCGCGATGACGCCCGGGATGCCGTAGGGGACGAAGAACGCGATCCGGAAGAACCGGCGCAGCCGGGCCACGGCCGAGTCGAGGACCAGGGCGATGAGCAGGGCCAGCACCAGCATCACCGGGACCTGCACGATGCCGAACAGCAGCACCCGCAGGACGCCCTGGCGGAACGTGTCGTCGGAGAGGACGTTGGCGTACTGCTCCAGGCCCGCGAACACCTGGCGCGACTCCCCGAAGAGGCCGCCGGTGCGCTGGGTCTTGAACAGGCTCTGCCAGATCGCGTAGAGGATCGGGGCGATGTAGAAGAGGGTGAACGGCACCATGAACGGCAGGACGAAGGCGAGCCAGGTCCGGCTGCGCCGCCGGGTGCGCGAGGTGGTCGGCCCAGCCGTCAGCTGCTGGGCCGCAGTGTTCGTGGCGGTCATGGCTGCTCCATGGTTCGCGGGGCGGGACCAGCGGCGCGGGGGCCTCAGGACGCCCCCGCGCCGGTCAGGTCATCCGGCCGAGATGCCCTGCGACTTCAGGGAGGACACGGTCTGGGTCTGGGCCGACTTCAACGCCTCACCCAGGGTCCCCTGGCCGTTGAGGGCCTTGGTGAACCCGTCGCTGAGGAAACGGTTGGTGTCGGTCATCACCGGCCCCCACTGGAAGTTCGTGTCGACCTGCGAGGAGGCCTGCTTGAACACGTCGAACACCTTCTGGCCACCGTAGAAGGGCACCCCCTGCGTCAGGGCCGGCAGGTCGGCGCCGGCCTTGGCCGCGGGGTAGAGGCCTCCCTGGGAGTTCTCCAGCGCGAGCGCTTCCGGGTTGGTGTTCAGCCACAGGGCGAACTTGGCCGCCTCGGCCGGGTGCTGGCTCTGGCCGAAGACGGCGGTCGTCGAGCCGCCCCAGTTGCCGGCCGCGTTGGCGCCGGCCTGCCACTGCGGCATCGGCGCCACGGCCCACTTGCCGGCGGTGTCCTTGGCGTTGTCGCGGATGGTGGAGTAGCCCCACGCCGCCGAGACCCAGGTCGCGACCTTGCCGGTGTCCCATGCCTTGTACAGGTCGGGGGAGAAGCCCTGCAGGTTGGTGGCCACGAGCTTGTTGTCGATCAGCTTCTGCCAGTAGTCGGCCACCTTGGTCGAGTCGGCGCCGTCGAGCGAGACCTTCACCGTGCTGCCGGAGATGTCGAAGATCTTCGCGCCCGACTGCCACAGCAGGCCGTCGAACCAGTTGGCGTCCTGTTGCGGGAAGTGGGTGATGTAGACGCCCTTGGCCTTGAGGACCTGCGCGTCCTTGGCGTACTCGTCCCACGTGGCCGGCGGCTTCAGGCCCGCCTTGTCGAAGATGTCCTTGCGGTAGAACAGCGCCATCGGGCCGATGTCCTGGGGGATGGCGTAGACGCCGGGGCCACCCATCTGGACCTGCGACCACGTCCAGCCCGGGAACTGCGCCTTGGCGTCGGTGACGCCGGCGCACCCGCTGATGTCCTTCAGGCCCTTCTGCAGCCGGAAGCTGGCCAGGGAGTCGTACTCCACCTGTCCGAGGTCCGGAGCGGTGTTGGCCTTGAGGGCGTTGAACATGTTCTGGTAGGTGCCGGCGTTGCCCGCCGGGGTCTCCTTGACCTGCACCTGGATGGTGGGGTTGGCCGCGTTCCACTTGTCGACGACCTGCTGCATGCCGGGCACCCACGTCCAGAACTGCAGGGTCACCTTGCCGGAGCTGGGCTTGCAGCTGCTGGCCGCGGCGGTGCCGCCACCTCCAGACCCCGAGCTGGACGCCGAGCTGGAGCTCGAGCAGGCGGCGGTGGCAACGAGGGGCAGGGCCAGCAGCAGCGCGACCGCGCGCCGGCGACCTCGACCCGGACGATCCGTGGACATCATGGGCACCTCAGGCAGGAGACGGACGCCGGGGCTCCGGCGTGTGCGCCGATCTGGCGCTGTATGCCGAGTCATCTTGGAAGTGCCTGTAACAAAAGTCAACAGATTCTTTCACCGAAAGTTTACATATTTGAACTAATACTACCAATCGTGCTCACCGTCCCGAGGAGTGAACAGGCGGCGGGCGAGCCGGTCGGCCGCCGACGGTGCCTGCCACACTGGCGCGCATGCCTGCCCCCGACCGACCCTCTCCCGCCCGCACCTCGGGGGCGGCGCGGTGAGTGACGTGGTGAAGAGCCCTGGCCTGTCCCTCCTGCGCGCCGCCGGAACGGCGCTGGTCGTGGACAGCAGCACGGCCGGTATGCCGCGCGTCCTCCACTGGGGCGCGGACCTGCCCGACGACGCCGTGGCCCAGCTGCCGTTGCTGGCGACCGGTCCGGTCCCGCACAGCGCCCTGGACGAGTCGTGGCCCCTGACCGTGCTGCCGTCACCCGCGGACGGGTGGCTCGGCACGCCGGGCTTCGCCGGGCACCGCGGCGGAGGGGCCGCCGCCCCCCGCTGGGTGGCGGGGGTGGACCAGCCCTCGGAGCGCGAGCTGGTCGTGACCGGCGAGGACGCGACGTCCGGACTGCGGGTCACGCTGGTCTGGCGCCTCGACGCCCACGGGGTGCTGCGGGTGTCCGGAGCCGTGACCAACACCAGCACGGCCGAGACGGCCCTCGACGTCGCCGCGCTGCGCGCGCTCATGCCACTGCCGAACCGGGCGAGCGAGGTGCTCGACCTGACCGGGCGCTGGTGCCGGGAGCGCTCGCCGCAGCGGAGGGCGCTCGGCGACGGCACCCACCTGCGGGCTTCGCGTCGCGGCCGGACCGGCCACGACGCGACCCTGCTCCTGGCCGTCGGCACGGAGGGCTTCGGCTTCGGTCACGGCGAGGTGTGGGCCACGCACGTGGCGTGGAGCGGCAACCACGAGCACCTCGCCGAGCGCCTGCCCGAGGGGGCCGGCATGCACCGGGCCGTGCTCGGCGGCGGCGAGCTGCTCGAACCCGGAGAGGTGCGCCTCGCGCCGGGGGAGGGCTACACCGCCCCCGAGGTGGTGTTCGTGCACAGCACCGACGGCCTGGACGGGCTCAGCCGCAGGCTGCACCGCAGCCAGCGCGCGCAGCCGGGCTACCGGCATACTCCTCGTCCGCTGGTGCTGAACACCTGGGAGGCGGTCTACTTCGAGACCGACCTGGCCCACCTCACCGCGCTGGCGGACGTCGCCGCGGAGGTCGGGGTGGAACGCTTCGTGCTCGACGACGGCTGGTTCGGCGGACGCCGGCACGACCGGGCCGGCCTGGGCGACTGGTGGGTCTCGCCGCAGGTGTGGCCGCAGGGGCTGGGGCCGCTGGTGGAGCACGTGCACGGGCTGGGCATGGAGTTCGGGCTGTGGTTCGAGCCGGAGATGGTCAACCTCGACTCCGACCTGGTGCGCGAGCACCCCGACTGGGTCCTCGGCCCGGCGGCCGGGCACCCGCGGGAGTGGCGGCACCAGCAGGTGCTCGACCTGGCCAACCCCGCCGCGGCGGCGTACGTCATCGAGCGGGTCAGCGCCCTCGTGGCGGAGTACGCCATCGACTTCCTCAAGTGGGACCACAACCGCGACCTGATGGAGTCGGTCCGCCGTGACGGGGACCGCACGGACCGGCCGGCCACCCACGTCCAGACCGCAGCCTTCTATGCCGTCCTGGACGAGCTGCGCCGCCGGCACCCGCGCCTGGAGGTCGAGTCCTGCGCCAGCGGGGGCGCGCGGGTCGACCTCGGGGTGCTCGCCCGGGCCGACCGGGTCTGGACCAGCGACTGCAACGACGCCCTGGAGCGGGCCCGCATCCAGCGCTGGACCGGGCTGCTCGTGCCCCCGGAGCGGATGGGCAGCCACATCGGGCCGCCCCGGGCGCACACCACCCACCGTCACCTGGACCTGTCCTTCCGGGCGCTGGTGGCCCTGCAGGGCCACGCCGGCCTGGAATGGGACCTCACCACCTGCGACGCGCAGGAGCGGCAGGCGCTCGCCGCCTGGGCGGGCCTGTACCGCGAGCTGCGGCCGCTGCTGCACACCGGCGACCCGGTGCGCGCGGACCTGCCCGACGACTCCCTGGTGGTGCAGGGGACGGTGGCGCCCGACCGTGGCGAGGCCGTGTTCTCGGTGCTGAGCCTGGAGACCGGACCGGCGGCGACCCCCGGGCTGGTGCCGCTGCCCGGCCTGGACCGCGACCGCGCCTACCGGGTGCGGGTGCGCACCGAGCTCGGTGGGCCCGCGACGGTCCAGAGCACCGCTCCCGCGTGGTGGTCGGCGGCCACCTCCGGGGGGCTGGAGGTCAGCGGCGCGCTGCTGACCGACGTCGGCCTGCCGGTGCCGGTGCTGGCCCCGGCCCAGGGATGCCTGTTGCACCTGACCTGACACAATGTCCCGCATGCCCGCGCCCGACGCCCCCACCTCGCGCCTGCCCCGCATCCTGTCCGGCATGCAGCCGACGCACGACTCGCTGCACCTGGGCAACTACCTCGGCGCGCTGGTGCAGTGGGTCCGGCTGCAGGACTCCCACGACGCCTTCTACTGCGTGGTGGACCTGCACGCCATCACCGTCGAGGTCGACCCGGCGAAGCTGCGCGAGCGCACCCGCCGGACCGCCGCGCAGTACCTCGCCGGCGGGGTCGACCCCGGCCACTCGACCGTCTTCGTGCAGAGCCACCTTCACGAGCACGCCGAGCTCGCTTGGGTGCTCTCGTGCATGACCGGCTTTGGCGAGGCCAGCCGGATGACGCAGTTCAAGGACAAGTCCGGCAAGCACGGCACCGAGGGCACGACCGTCGGGCTGTTCACCTACCCCGTGCTCATGGCGGCCGACATCCTGCTCTACGCCGCCGACCAGGTGCCCGTCGGTGAGGACCAGCGCCAGCACCTGGAGCTGACCCGCGACCTGGCCCAGCGCTTCAACCGCCGCTACGGCCAGACCTTCACCGTGCCCGAGCCGCACATCGTCAAGGCCACAGCCAAGATCCAGGACCTGCAGGACCCCACGTCCAAGATGAGCAAGTCCTCGGCCAGCCAGGCGGGGGTCATCGACATGCTCGAGGACCCCAAGGTCATCGCCAAGCGGATCCGCTCCGCCGTGACCGACACCGGCCGCGAGGTGCGCTTCGACGAGGAGGCCAAGCCGGGCGTCTCCAACCTGCTGCGCATCCACTCGGCCCTGTCCGGGCGGACCATCGAGCAGCTCGAGGCCGACTTCGAGGGCAAGGGCTACGGCGACCTCAAGAAGGAGGTCGCCGACGTCGTCGTCGACGTGGCCGCGCCCTTCCGTGAGCGGACCCTCGAGATCCTGTCCGACCCGGCCGAGCTCGACCGCATCCTCGCCGAGGGCGCCGAGCGGGCTCGCGACGTTGCCCACGCCACCTTGGCCACGGTCTACGACCGGGTCGGTTTCCTGCCCACCAAGCGCTGAGGGAGGACGCTCCCGTGCCGACGATCGGCGTCTCCATCGCCATCCCCGCCCCCTACGGCGAGGAGCTGCAGCGGTTGCGGGCGTCCTTCGGGGACCCGCTGGCGGACTCGATCCCGACGCACGTGACGTTGCTGCCGCCGACCGAGGTCGACGGGTCCGACCTCGACGCGATCGAGGACCACCTGGCCAAGGTGGCCGTGGCGCGCGACCCGTTCCCGATGATGCTGCGCGGCACCGGCACCTTCCGGCCGGTCTCGCCGGTGGTGTTCGTGCAGGTGGCCGAGGGCATCGCCGAGTGCGAGCTGCTCGAGCGCTCGGTGCGCAGCGGCCCCCTGCACCGGGAGCTGCAGTTCAACTACCACCCGCACGTCACGGTGGCCCACCACATCGACGAGGCGAGCATGGACCGCGCGTTCACCGAGCTCGCCGACTTCCGCTGTACCTTCACCGTGGACGCCTTCCACCTCTACGAGCACGGGGAGGACCTCGTGTGGCGGCCCGTGCGCACCTTCGGATTTGATGGGCAGGTGGAGCACGTCGACGACGGGGGGATGCCGTGAAGCAGCTTTGGGTCAAGGTCAAGGCCACCCGCGCCTGGAAGGCATGGAAGCGCTACGGCGACCGTCGCGGCAACGTGCTCGCCGGAGGGGTGGGCTACTTCGCGTTCCTGTCGGTATTCCCGGCGATCGCGTTGGCGTTCACCGTCTTCGGGGCGGTCCTGCGTGGCCGTCCCGACCTGCTCGCCCACGTCACCTCGACCCTGGGCAGCATGCTGCCGGGGTTCATCCAGGACGCCCAGCACCCTGATGCGCCGATCCCGGTCAAGCCGCCCGGCACGGGCGCCCTCACCGTCGCCGGCAGCATCGCCTTCGTCAGCCTCGTCCTGGCCGGCCTGGGGTGGCTCGGAGGGATGCGGGAGGGCATCCGCGCGATCTTCGGCGCGAGCGGCTCCGTGGGCAACGCCGTGACCAGCAAGCTGCGCGACCTGGGCGTGCTCGCCACCCTCGGCCTGGGCATCTTCCTCTCGGCGGTGCTCACCGCGGTCGTCGGCGCGGCTGCTGGCTGGGTCGCCGCGCACATCGGCCTCGGCAACGCCGGCTGGATCGTCACCACGGCGGGGCTGGCGGTCAGTGCGGTCATCGACTCGCTGCTGATGCTCGTGCTCTTCCGCGTCCTGGCCGACATCGACGTGGACTGGCGCAGGCTGCGCGACGGCGCGGTCGTCGGCGGCGTCGGCTTCACCCTCATGAAGTACTTCGGCGCGTTCCTCATCGCCCGCACCACCCACAACCCCCTCTACGGCTCGATCGCCATCGTCTTCGGCCTGCTGGTGTGGCTCAACCTCATCGCCCGGCTGATCCTCATCGCGGCCGCCTGGGCGGCCAACGACGTGGGCCCGCTGGAGCCGGCCGCCGAGCCGCTGGGGCCGCAGTCCGGACCGCCGCCGCGCGACCCCACCCTGCCGACCTTCGGCACCCGCGCGGCCGACCGCACGACGCTGGCCGCCGGCGCGGTGCTCGGCCTGACCGGCGCGATCGCCGTGCGCGCCGTCGGGCGGAGCCTGCGCGGCGTGCGAGACCTCGTCCGCTCCTGACCCCACCTTTGCTCACGGCGGGCCGGTTTGCCCACGCGAGGCCGGTCCCCGGCGCTGAAGTGCGGGTCGTCAGCGGCCTGAGCCGAGTAAAGGGGCCTGGGCCGAGCACAGGGGGAACACGGGCCGGACAGGAGTGACGGCCCGGAGGGCAGGGGGTCCGACCGGGCCGTCACCGTCCTGGGGCCGAGCCGTCATGCATCGGCCGGTGTCGACGTGTCTCGAGTCTGCCGAACCACGGCAGCGCAGCGCCTCCGACAAAAGGATGAGATCCCCGGTGACCGGGGTGATCCACCCTCACACCAACGGTGCAGGGGCGCCGATCAGCGTCGCGTCCGCCGGATCGCGCGG
>NZ_DASVZH010000281.1:0-4942 GCF_036391795.1 Oryzihumus sp. | reverse complement strand
GTCGTCAACGTCATCGCCTTCGCAGCAGCGTCATCGGTGCACACCACGGTGATCTCGGCGATCCTGTCGCGCGCACGGCTCGGCGGCATGAACGTGCTGGCCCTGGTCCTGTGCCTCGTCGTCACGATCGTCGCTTTCGTGCTGATGTTCCCGCTGCTCTCGCTGACCAACGTCGTCGGGCTGTCACACGGAGGCCGGATCAGCACGCTCCGCCGGGCCGGACGACTGGTCACCCGGTATGCCGTCACCCGTCAGGCCGTGCGTGACGGCACCGACGAGCCTGAGGAGCAGCACGAGGAGGCACCGGCGCCGGCTCCCGGGTCGGCTACCGCCTCGCTGCGCTACCGAATGATCAACCTTCCCGCCGAGGTCTTCAGCCGCCCGGAGGTGAGCCACCCAAGGGTTCAGTCCGCCACGCCCACTGGCGGTCCCCTGCGGGTGCCCGTGCTCGAGCCGGTTGTCGCGCGCGTCAGCGTCGACTACTCAAATTCATCCGTGGCGCAGCCTGATCCCGCCCACGACCTTGCGGGCGGGCCGATGGGGGCACCAACAGTGTCGACACCGAGCGTCTCCCCTTCGACGCGCGCCTTGCGGGACAACGAGCACGTCATCGAAGGAAACGTGGTCGAGGAGTCGCCGGCCAACCTCCGCCGGATCGAGACCTACGACGTCCACGACTCCCACACGGAGGTCCGCAGCGACGGTGTCGGGCCGCGCATCTATGACCCAGCTACCAAGAGCACCGTGCTGGTCGTCGGTGATCCCGACCAGATGGAAGGACCGCGGGCGTGAGCACCCGACGGGATGAGCTCCTGCGCTGGCCGTTGTGGTCCTGGCGCAACTTCTCGGTCACCGCCGCGGCGGTGCTACTGCTGTTTGCTGGCCTTGGCCGTGTGGCCCATAGCGGCCCAGCCTCGAACGTGCCTCGCGCTCCGGCGCCTGCCAGCAAGGGCACCGCCGCGCCGTCCCTTCCAGCGCCGTCGCCCGCCGCTTCGTCGGACACGGCCAGCTCACCCAGTGCTGCCAGCGGGCGGGCAGACGCAGCGGTCTCCACTGACCCGGCCGCCACGCGCGTAGCCGCGGGCTTCGTTCTTGCGTGGGCCCAGCCTGGGCTCGACCAGCGAGCCTGGCTCGGCGGCATACGGCCGTTTGTTGCCCCGTCCCTCTTGAAGACACTCTCCTCCACGGACCCGGCGCAGGTCCCGGCCAGCACAGTGACCGGCGAGGCCAAGCTCCTTCGCACCACGGTCACGTCTGAGGTCGTCGAGGTCCCCACCAACGGTGGTCCCGTCGCGGTCACGCTGCACGCCGCTGGCGGTCGGTGGAAGGTGACCGACATCGAGCCCGCGGACCAGCCTCAAGCCGCGCCAACCCCCGCGCTGACCATGTCGGGCTCGGGGAGCTGACGTGCCTGCGCCGCTACTCGCTGCCGCCGGCCAGCTGCTCAAACGGCGTCTTGCCCGCCGGGCACTCAAGCTTCTCGCGGTGGTCCTGCCGGTCGCCGCCGCAGGTGGGGGTGCTCTCGTGCTGGTACTGGTCCTGACCCTCCAAGGCAGCTCGCCCCAACAGGATCAGAGCGCCAGCGGCGCGTGCTCGACGGTCACCGCTCAGGCGGCCGTCAGTGTGGCTGACCTGACGCCCGAGCAGGTCGCCAATGCGCAAACCATCGTGGCCGTCGGCAGGAAGCTCAACGTCCCGCCCTACGGGTGGGTCATCGCCGTCGCCACCGCCATGCAGGAATCGGGACTGCGGAACCTGGACTACGGGGACCGCGACAGCCTCGGTCTCTTCCAGCAGCGAGGGGGGTGGGGCAGCGCCCGTGACCGGACCAACCCCGTCGCCGCGGCCCGCCTGTTCTACGACGGCGGCGCTGGTGGCCAGCCCGGACTGCTGAAGGTCGCTGACTTCCAACGAATGCCGCTCACGCAGGCCGCGCAAGCCGTGCAACGCAGCGCCTTCCCCAACGCCTACGGCCACTGGGAGAACCTGGCTCAACAGGTCGTCGGCAACCCCACCGTCCTCTCCGCCACCTGTTACGACGCCGACTCCTTTGCCGCTGACGGGTCGGCAGGCAGTTCCGCCGTGGCCGCGGCACTGTCCGTGGTCGGGACGCCGTACAGCTGGGGTGGTGGGGGCTTCTCCGGCCCCACGCAAGGCTTCGGCGCGGGCGCGTCAGTTGCGGGTTTCGACTGCTCCTCCCTGGCGCAGTACGCCTGGTTCAAGGCCGCCGGGCTCCGTCTGCCGCGGGTCACGGACCAGATCGCCGCCAGCCTGCCTCACCTCCCCAAAGGCGCCAGGCTGCAGTCCGGAGACCTGCTCTTCTTCCACGCACCGTCAGACCCTCCCGGTAGCTATCACCACATGGGCATCTCCGACGGACAGGGCAACATGGTCCACGCACCGCGGACGGGCAAGACGGTCGAGGTCGTCCACGACGTGATGCACGACCCGTACTTCGCCGGCCAGTTCGCATTCGCTGCGCGGCCGCCTTCGCGCCCGGGGGCCATGCAGGCAGGGGGACGTCATGGATGACACCGAGTTCGACCGAGAGCTGCACGCCCTGCTCGAAGGCCGGTTGCCCCGCTCGGGGTCCCTTGCGCAGTCACCGTCCTCTTTGCCGCCCGCAGTGGTGGCGTTGCGGGCCGTCAGCATCGCAGAGCCGTTGACCGGCCACCGAGCCCGCTTCCAGATGACGAGCTACGGCGAACACGGTGAGTGGCTGGACTACGGCTGGCGTGACGGTCTGCGCATCGTCAGCGAGCCCAGCGAGATTGAGGGCCTGTCCGAGCTGGGCGTCTGGGTCCAGGAAGAGGCCGACTACTACCGGACCCTCGCCGGCAATGCGGACCTGCCTCGTTTCGCCGCCGGTATCTCGCGGCTCTGGGTCGAGGAGTACGTCAGCCAGGAGGCCCTGGGAAGTCCGGGCTCGGGGCCGGGACACGCGGACTCGACGGACCCCTGGGTGGCACACGTAGTCAGCGACCCCAA
The DNA here is from genome assembly GCF_036391795.1 of Oryzihumus sp. Taxonomy (GTDB): domain Bacteria; phylum Actinomycetota; class Actinomycetes; order Actinomycetales; family Dermatophilaceae; genus Oryzihumus. Next base: position 1,954 of record NZ_DASVZH010000281.1, on the reverse strand, counting down.
TGCGCCCCGGATCAGCCGACCCGTGCCAGCACGAGAGGCGCGCTCGTTCATCGGTCGTCGTGCCATCACGGTCGATCAGGACGGGCGGTACCGGTTCGACCTCCGGATCACTGACCAACCCACGTACGGCGAGGACGGGCGCATCTACGTCTCGGTGGTCGATGAGTCGGACTGGTTCCTCTGGAGCTCCCGCAAGTACACCGGTCGGCACCCCTCGATGGCCGCCGTTCTGGCCGATCATGTCTGGCTCGAATCCTGACGCGCCTTCCGCTAACGGAGCCCGTTCTCAAGGTGAGCGTCACTACTCCCGAGATGACCGGGACGGAACGCGGATCGCCGATTCGTGTGGGCCATTTTTGCGCGGTCGACCGAGCCTGTCTTGCCGCGTCGGGACTCTTCGGTACGGGGGGTGCCTTCTTCAAAGACCGACCGACCCGCGAGCCGCCAGGGGCGGCAGGGCACTCCATTGGACCGGAACACGACGCATGAGTAGGGCGCAGTCGAGTTCCACCGAACCGGGAGGGAATGCGGCGGCATCGTCAAAGTAGCTGGACCGGGCGCTGAGTATCTCGACCGGTTCCACCTTCCACGCGCTTGTCTGGAGCTGCAGGCCATCGAGGCGATGCGCCTGGTCTGTTGCGGAGTACCCGACTGATCCCTGCTCGAAGAAGTCAGAGGCAGCGGACACATCGGTGAAGATCTTGCTGCCGGCCAGTTCGGTGGTGACGCGTACTGCGACGTCAACGTCGACTGATCCGTCTCGAGCGGCAAAGGCAACGGCGACGTGTGTTTCGGACTCGCGAACTCGAAACCGCGCTCGGTGATGCTGGCCGGGGTAGAGGCGCCCGCCCACAGCTACGTTCAGCACGGAGTCGGTGTCCCGGCGGGGAATGTAGACGCCAGCCTTCGTCCCATCCCGGTCGTCCCATTCGACGGCGACTCGGTGCGCCGCGTTCTCGCTCCGTCGGCCCATCCACGCAGGGAGCCCTGCGGGCCTCATGCCGCCGAGCCTGATCAGGCAAATGCCCGCTACGGCCGCGCCATCGACGAGCTGGGGTCGAAAGGGCGCCGGCAACAGCGGCCCGATGACCGCGGGATCGACGCGGTAGTTGACCAGCAACCGACGCTCGATCTCGCCCGAGAGGCGCGTAATCATCGTCACGCTTGGAGTATGCGGGCGGCGGTCCTGCCCCGCCTGACTGTTGCCAGAGATGACGGCTGCCGGTCGTCAACGAAGGGGCCGGTACAGGGTTGGGCAGTGCTCAGACAGGAAGAGCCACCGACCCGATTGCGGAGCAGTGGAGGTCGGCCGTAGAGACTGTCAGCCCTCACGTGTAACTCAAGGTGACCTGGCGGCACACGGAGTGTCCACTTGGACCGGGCTCGGAGTGCCGGCCGGATGCTGCGGCGTCGGGTCGGCGGATCGAAGGTGCGGTGCGCGTGTCGGTACGCCGGCGCGCTGGGCATGGGGATACTGCGGGTCATGGCGTCGTCGGGTTGGGTGTGGGTTCCGGCACCGGGTTGGCCTCGGTGCCCTGGGGGCTGGGTGCCGCCGCCTGGGTGGGTGCCTGACCCGTCCTGGCCCCCGCGCCGCCTGGGCACGTGTTCTGGCGGCCAGTCAGGAACCACTGGCCGGCGGTCATCTACGCGGCACTGCTCGGACTGCTATTCCTGGCGTTTGTTGCCGGGGCGGTAACTGGTCAGGTGACCTGGGCGTTTGCCCAGCCGCCGTCGACCGACACAATGACCCCGTCAGTGCATGCACTGTGGGGCCTCGCCGCCATGTCGGTGTTGCTGGGCCTCCTTCTGGGGCTGACACGGCTGCGCATGGCGAACAGGTCAGGCGCTTTCTGCCTCCTCATGTCGGTTGCCGTGGTCGTCTCTCTCGCGTCGTCGGTGGTGGCGTTCGTCGCGATTGTGATGGTGTCGTTGGCCCAGCCGTGCACGGGAGACA
>NZ_DASVZH010000280.1:0-2897 GCF_036391795.1 Oryzihumus sp. | reverse complement strand
CCGTCCGCCCGGCTCGCGACCAGGACTGCCGCGTTCGCGGCGCCGGAGGCGCTGACGGCGTCCTCGGCCAGCACCCGGCCCACCTCGGCCGGAGTGACCGCCCGGGCTAGGTCCTGGGCGCAGGAGAGGAGCTGGTGGGTCAGGCGCAGCGATCGGCGCAGCTGTCCCTCCCGGCGAACGAGCTCGGCATCGCTGTACGCCTCGACGTCCCGCAGCTGTCCGAGCACGCTCCAGAGCGCGCCGCCGGCGAGGACGGCGTACGTGCCGAAGCGCAGCGACAGGCTGGCCCACCACACCGGTGTGAAGCGCGCCCCACCGGCCGCGTTGAGCAGCAGCTCATACACCGACAGGGACAGCGCCACACCCACCCAGCCGAGCAGTGCCTGCGGCTCCCGGCCCACTCGCCGGAACCAGACGACGGCGCAGGCAGCAACGGCAAGAGCGCAGCACACCTCCACCCAGCGCAGCAGTGGCGTGTACTGCCCCGACGGCAGCAGCAGCTCGGGCAGGGGCACCAGGTCGAACGCGAACGCCAACGTCGTGACGACACCGACACCCACCGCCGGGAGCAGCCAGGCAGAGGACACCCGGCGCGCGCCGAGGAGTGCGCCGACGGCGAATGCCAGGTGGAACAGCAGGTACAGCGCCGAGTTGCCCTGGTCGTCAGTGGCCAGGGGACCTCCGCCGGGCATGGCGAGCGGGTGCGACACCAGCTGCAGGACCATCGCCAGCAGGCCCACCGCGAGCCCGGCGGCCACCCACGCCGGCGCCGGGTCGGCCTCCGCGCGGGCACGCCGCGCCACGATCACCGTGGCGAAGGCAGCGCACAGGGGCGCCGCGGCGAGGAACGCCACGCCCAGGCCTTGGGGCGGAAGCACGTGCAGGAACAGTGCGGCGCAGTAGACCAGACCCGCCACGACCGTGGTCCCGACAGCGACGAGGAGGTCCAGACGTCGCACCGGCGTCGGTGTCCGGGGCTCCAGCTCCGGGTTCGCCGCCCGGGCCAAGGTCTGCGCCACCCCGACATGGTCGCAGGCAGCAGCCTTCCGGCCCACCCCCTGAGGAGTCTCGCCCTGCGTTCGACGTCGGCGTAGCCTGCTGGAGTGGAACCGCCCCGGTGGACGTCCCCCGGCTGGGACGGGCACCTCCTTCTCCTGCACCGCACCGAGCACGACCGGGCAGCGGCCCTGGCCGCGTGGGCACGGCATGGCCTGGACCGCGGTGAGAGGGTCGTGCTCATCGAGCCGGAGGGCGTGGCGCACCTGGACTCGGCGACGACGGTGCTGCGGCGCCACGGCACCGACCCTGCGACCTTCCTCGCCTGCGGCCAGCTCCAGGTGCTGACCGCCGACCGCGACCTCTACTCGCTGCAGGGCCAGGTCGACCTGGTCGAGGGCGCGCTGCGCGACGGGTTCCCGGGCGTGCGGGTCACCGCCCGTGCCGACGCTGCGGACAGCCTGGTCGACGGGCGCGAGCACGCCGACCTGGAACGGGCCATGAACCGGCTCTGCCACACCCGACCGGTCTCGGCGCTGTGCCAGTACGAGGCGGACCTGGCGCCGATGATGCTTCACGCGCTGTGCGGCATGCACGCCGACGGCATCGTCGAGGCCCAGCTGCGCTGCCGGGCCACCCCCGAGGGCCTGTCCCTTGCCGGGGAGATCGACGTCTCCAACCACCAGGTGCTCCGGTCCGCCCTCCGCGCCGCCACCACCACCGAGTCCACCCGTGACCTCGTGGTCGACCTCACCGACGTCGGGTTCGTGGACGTCTGCGGCGCCCGAGCCCTCCTGACCGGCACCACGGAGCACCGGGGGGCCGGCGGCCGGCTCCGGCTGCTCCGCCCCGCCCCCGCCGTCGAGCGGCTGCTGCTGCTGCTCGGCCTCGACCGTGCACCCGGAACCATCCTGGAGCCCCGATGACCCAGCCCCTCGGCATAGACCGGGACAGCTACAGCCACGACCTGCTGGTCCACGACACCGACGAGGAGCTGGTGCGGGCCACGCAGGACTTCGTCGCCGAGGGCCTCGACTCCGGTGGCCAGGTGCTCGTGCACAGCAGCCACGAGCGCGTGGCGTTGCTGCGGGACGCGCTCGAGCCACACCCCCGGCTGACCTTCGGCTACGACGAGGAGCTCTACCGCTCCCCCACCAGCACGCTCTTCGCCTATCAGCGCCAGCTCGCCCTGGCGCCTCAGCAGTCGCAGGTCTGGGTCACCGGCACGGTGCCGCTGGCCGAGGACCGCGACGCCCAGGCCGCGTGGTCGCGCTACGAGTCGCTGGTCAACGTGGCTCTCGGACGCTTCGCCTTCCACGCGCTGTGCACGTATGACGCGCGGACCCTTCCCGGGCACGTCGTCGACGCCGCTCGGGCGGCGCACCCGCACCAGGGTGTCGGCCCGCTGCGCCGCGAGAACCCCGCCTACGAGACCCCGGGAGACTTCCTGGCGAACCCGCTGGCGATCACCCCCCGGGTGCCGGGCACCCCGCCGAGCGCGGACCTCGTGCTGCGTGACCCGCGGGAGCTGCACCTGGCCCGGAGCCTCGTCGCGCGCGAGGCCAAGGCGTCCGGGCTGCCGTCCGACGCGCGGGGCGACTTCGTCAGCGCGACGCACGAGGTGCTCGCCAACGCCTTCCGGCACGGGGCCCCGCCGGTGCTGCTCGAGCTGTGGGTCACCCCGGGGCGGCTGACCGCGCTGGTGACGGACCGGGGTCCGGGCCTGCCCGACCGGATGTCCGGCTTCGAGTACCCCGACCGGGGCGGGTCAGTGGGACTGTGGGCCGCCCGGCAGATGTGCGAGGAGCTCGTCATCGGCACGGGCCCCGACGGTGGCTGCAGCGTGCTGCTCACCGCCGGCTGAGCCCGGGCCGAGCTGCCCCGAGGTCGACGGAAACCAC
>NZ_DASVZH010000279.1:0-5915 GCF_036391795.1 Oryzihumus sp. | reverse complement strand
GGCTGAACTGCACCGGCGGCGCGGAGGGCGCCGACGCGCCGCCGGCCCCGACGTCGAGGCGACGCTCGAGGCGGTCCAGGCGCGCGGCATACCCGTTCTCGCCGGAGGCGCCGGGCAGCAGCACGCGGGCGCAGATGAGCTCGAGCTGCAGGCGCGGCGCGGTGGCACCGCTCATCTCGGTCAGGCCGGCGTTGACGATGTCGGCAGCGCGGGTGAGCGCGCCGGAGCCGAACGCGGCGGACTGCTGGCGCATCCGCTCGAGCTGGTCCTCGGGCAGGCCGCGCAGCACCGCGGAGGCACCGTCGGGCACCGCGGCGACGACGATGAGGTCGCGCAGCCGCTCGAGCAGGTCCTCGACGAAGCGCCGGGGGTCGTGGCCGGTCTCGATGACCTTGTCGACCTGGCGGAACACCGACCCGGCGTCGCCGGCGGCCAGCGCGTCGATCGTGGCGTCGAGCAGCTCGCCCTCGGTGAAGCCGAGCAGGGAGGCGGCGCCCTCGTAGGTCAGGCCCTCGGGCCCGGAGCCGGCGATGAGCTGGTCGAGCACGGACAGCGAGTCACGCACCGACCCGCCACCGGCGCGGACGACGAAGGAGAGCACGCCCGGCGCGACGGCCACGCCCTCGGACTCGCACAGCTGGCCGAGGTAGTCGGTGAGCTGCTGCGGCGGGACGAGGCGGAACGGGTAGTGGTGGGTGCGGGAGCGGATCGTGCCGATGACCTTCTCGGGCTCGGTCGTCGCGAAGACGAACTTCACGTGCTCCGGCGGCTCCTCGACGATCTTGAGCAGGGCGTTGAAGCCCTGCGGCGTCACCATGTGCGCCTCGTCGATGATGTAGATCTTGAAGCGGCTCTGGGCCGGCCCGTAGGAGGCGCGTTCGCGCAGGTCGCGGGCGTCGTCGACACCACCGTGGCTGGCGGCGTCGATCTCGATGACGTCGACCGAGCCGGACCCGCCGCGGGCGAGCGCCACGCAGGACGGGCAGGTGCCGCAGGGTGTGGGCGTGGGACCCTGCTCGCAGTTGAGGCAGCGGGCCAGGATGCGGGCGCTGGTCGTCTTGCCGCAGCCGCGCGGGCCGCTGAACAGGTAGGCGTGGTTGACCCGTCCCGTGCGCAGCGCCTGCATCAGGGGCTCGGTCACGTGCTCCTGGCCGATGACGTCGGCGAAGGACTCGGGCCGGTAGCGGCGGTACAGGGCGGTGGACACGAAGGAACCCTAACGGCGACGGGTGACATGCGGGCGGGGTACGTCCCCAGCCCGCGGCTTCCCCCCGACCGTGCGGCCCTCCGGGGCCTTCCCCGGCTCGGCGGCCATCGCCTCCATGGCCTCGATCGCCTCCTGCACGATCGCGCGCATCGCCTTCTCGGCCCGGGCCGGGTCTCCGGCCTGGATGGCGTCGCTGACCTCGGCGTGCAGGCGCAGCGCCTCGGGCTCGGGGTGCGCCGGCATGAGGTGGTGGTGGGTGCGGCCGGCGAGCACCTCGGCGACGACCTGGGTCAGGCCGGCGAACATCTCGTTGCCCGAGCCCTCGAGCACGGCGTGGTGGAACTCGATGTCGTGCTGCAGGTACTCCTCGAGGTCGCCCTTGCGCGCCGAGACCGACATGCCGATGACGGCTGCGGTCAGCCGGCCGCAGTGCTCGGGGGTGGCGTTGCGGGCCGCGAGCGCCGCGGCGACCGGCTCGACCGCGGTGCGCAGCTGGCTCAGCGAGGACAGCTGCTCCATCCGGTCGGCACCGGCGAGGCGCCAGCGGATCATCCGGGGGTCGAAGATGTTCCACTCGGTGCGGGGCAGCACGGTGACGCCGACGCGGCGGCGGCTGGTGACGACGTGCATGGACTCGAGGACCTTGACGACCTCCCGGACCACCGTGCGCGAGACGCCGTAGCGGGCCTCGAGCTGCTCGAGCCGGAGCACCTCGCCCGGGGCGGGCTCGCCCGCGACGATGGCAGGGCCGAGGCGTGAGAGGACCCGCTCATGCAGGCCCGGCGTCGTCATGGGACCACTGTAGTCGGGGTTACGTCATATCAATTCTGGGTTACCTCTTGATTTCATGACATCAACGGCGGACAGTGGTCCGCAGCCATCGACCCCCTGGAGCACCGCATGACCCTCACCACGCCCCCGGCCCGCCGCCCCATCGCGGTCGTCATGGGCGTCTCCGGCTCGGGCAAGACCACCGTCGGCCAGGAGCTCGCGGCACGCCTCGGGGTCCCCTACGCCGATGCCGACGAGTTCCACCCGCCGGCCAACATCGCCAAGATGTCGGCCGGGGTCCCACTCGACGACACCGACCGCGCCCCGTGGCTGCGTGCCATCGCCGGCTGGCTGGCCGACCACCGGGCCACCGGCGCCGTGGTCAGCTGCTCGGCCCTCAAGCGGCGCTACCGCGTCGTCCTGCGCACCGCCGTCGGCCACCTGCCGTTCCTGCACCTCGACGGCGACCCCGCCGTGGTCGCGCAGCGCGTCGCCGGGCGCCCCGGCCACTTCATGCCGGCGTCGCTCGTCGCCTCCCAGTTCGCCGACCTCGAGCCCCTCGGACCCGACGAGGAGGGCATGGTCGCCGACCTCGCCGCCCCCGTCGACGACGTGGTGGCGCGCTTCACGGCATACCTGTCGGACCACCCGGTTCCGGCCTGACCCACCCCACCCAACCACCCACCTGACCATCTACCAGGAGAAGACGTGAGCACTCCCGCCCTCGTCGCCGCGGCAGCCCCGGCTGCCAGCGACCCGCGGCTGATCGCCGCCGCCCTCATCGGCATCGGCCTCATCGTGCTGCTGATCACCAAGGTCAAGCTGCACCCGTTCCTCAGCCTCACCCTCGGGGCGGTCACGGTCGGCGCCATCGCCGGCATGCCGCTGGCCGACACGCTCGACAGCTACGGCAAGGGCGTCGGTGCCACCGTCGCCAGCGTCGGCACCCTGATCGCGCTCGGCGCGGTGCTCGGGCGGCTCCTCGCCGACTCCGGCGGCGCCGACCAGATCGTCGACACGATCGTGGGCCGGGCCAGCACCCGCGCGCTGCCGTGGGCGATGGCGCTCGTCGGCGCGCTGATCGGCCTGCCGATGTTCTTCGAGATCGGGCTGGTCCTGCTGATCCCGGTGATCCTGCTGGTCTCCCGGCGCTCGGGCCTGCCGCTGATGCGCGTCGGCATCCCCGCCCTCGCCGGCCTGTCGGTGATGCACGGCCTCGTGCCGCCGCACCCCGGCCCGCTCGTGGCGGTCGCCGCGCTCAAGGCCGACCTCGGCATCACCCTGGGCCTCGGCGTCCTCGTGGCCATCCCGACGGTCATCATCGCCGGTCCGCTCTTCTCCCGGTATGCCGCGCGCTGGGTCCCGGTCCAGGCTCCCGACCTGTTCCTGTCGCGGTCGGAGGCAGGCACCGGGCACCGCGTCAGCGACGGCCCCGGCACCCTCGCGGCCGAGGCGGCGACGTCGGTGCGGCGACCGAGCTTCGGCGCCACGTTGTTCACCGTGCTGCTGCCGGTCGTGCTCATGCTCGGCAAGGCGCTGGCGGACATCTTCCTGCCCAAGACCGACGGCACCCGCGTGGTCCTCGACTTCCTCGGCACCCCGCTGGTCGCGCTGATGCTGGCCGTCCTGGTCGCCATGGTCACCCTCGGCCGCGGCGCCGGCCTGACCCGTGTGGGCATCGCGAAGTCGGTGGAGCAGTCGTTCCCGCCCATCGCCGGCATCCTGCTGATCGTCGCCGCCGGCGGTGGGTTCAAGCAGGTGCTCGTCGACACCGGCATCGGCGACATCATCGCCAAGGCGGTCGCCGGCAACGGCGCCTCGCCGCTGCTGCTCGCCTGGGTCGTCGCGGTGCTGATCCGCCTCGCGACCGGCTCGGCCACCGTCGCCACGATCACCGCCTCGGGCATCCTCGCCCCGGTCGCGGCCGGCCTCTCGCCGACGCACACCTCGCTGCTGGTGCTGGCGATCGGCGCCGGGTCGCTGTTCTTCAGCCACGTCAACGACGCCGGCTTCTGGCTGGTGAAGGAGTACTTCAAGGTCGACGTGGTGCAGAACGTCAAGACGTGGTCGGTCATGGAGACGCTGATCTCCGTCGTCGGCATCGTCCTGGTGCTGCTGCTCGGCCTGGTCATCTGAGCCTGGCCGATCTCTCCCGGCGAGAGGGACGTTTCTCGGGTCTGGGGCCGCCCCCGACCTGAGGAACGTCCCTCTCGGCGTCTGGGGTGCACGACCTTCAGCCACCTCTGAGACTTGTGCGGGTCAGGACACCGAAAAGTCTTCGCCGTGGCCCAGTCGTGGCGGCTCAGGGCATGAAAGGACCCCCCGCGCACCTGGAAGAGCTCACCTGCCCTTGCTGCCTTCCGGCCCTGGGGGAGTTCAGTGAGGTACCACCACACGGGGGGTCTGCACCCACTCTAGAGCAGGGGTCCGGCGGCGCCGAAATCGGCCACGCGGCGGGGCCGCCCGGGGCTGCCGGGGCCGATTGGGGAACTGGCCCCGGTGTCGGGTAACCTCCTCCGCGGAGGATTCGCATAGTGGCCTAGTGCGCACGATTGGAAATCGTGTTGGGATAAAACCCTCGGGGGTTCAAATCCCCCATCCTCCGCCATCGAGAACGGTCCCCGGCGCTTGCGTCGGGGACCGTTCTCGTTTGCGGAGCGCTCGGGATTTGGGAGGAGGGCGAAGCCCGACGGCTCCCCCATCCTCCGGATCTGCGAGGAGCGAACCGAGTGCTCCCCCATCCTCCGACAGCGATCCGCCTCAGTGACGCACCGGCTCCGGATCCCCCAGACCACGGCGCAGCACCACGACGGCGACGGCGAGCGCCGGCAGCACGAGCAGGTCGCCCGGCGTCACCGCGTGGGACTCCATGAACGTCCACAGGCTCGGCTCGTGCACCGGGTCGGCCAGCAGCCAGAGCCCGCAGGCCGCGACCACCGCCAGCGCCGCCCAGCGGCCCTGCCCGCGCCGCCAGGCCCACGCCGTCACGACCACCAGCAGCACCAGGGCCGGAACGGCGTACCAGAACTGCCCCGTGTCCAGCGCCGGGTCGTGGTGCAGCTCCCCGGCCAGGACCAGACCCATCCCCACGCTCCCTCGTCCCGGCGCCGACTCACCCTGCCGGCACACCGGCGTCCACTCTGCAGGCGCTCGCGCCTCAGGGGTTCCTCCAATCGGCTGAGCGCGGGGCCCACGACCCTTGCCCGCAGGTCCCAGGTCCCTGTCCTGCCCGGGCCGCGTCCACGGATGCTGCAGGCATGAGCCAGAGCCAGCACACCCCCGTCGTCGTCGTGGGCGTGGACGGGTCCGAGAACGGCCAGGTCGCGCTGCGCTGGGCCCTCCAGCACGCTCGCCTGATGGGTGCCGAGCTGCACGCCGTCACGGCCTGGGAGGTCTCCGCCGCCTACGGCTATGTGCCGATGTACACCGACGTCGACCTCGAGGGCGACGCCCGCAAGCAGCAGGACGTCGCCCTGGAGGAGGTGGCGCGCGAGTCCGAGGGCGTGCCGGTGGTGCGCCAGGTCGTACGCGGCCACGCCGCCGAGGCGCTGCTGGACGCGGCCCGGGGCGCGGACCTGATCGTCGTCGGCAGCCGCGGCCACGGCACCTTCGCGGGCACCCTGCTCGGGTCGGTCAGCCTGCAGTGCGTCCACCACGCCCGCTGCCCTGTCGTGGTGGTCCCCCGCCGCTGACGCGGTCGCCGACCGTCAGGACAGCAGCAGGTATGGCGGGTGCGCGACGAGCGCGCGCCCCTCACCGACGTGCCGGCCGAGGACGAGCGCCCCGTCCAGGGCGGTGCCGAGCGCCGGCGCCAGGTCCAGCCCGAGCAGGCTGACCGCGTCGTCGAACGCCGCACGGACGGCAGGCAGCTGCAACAGGCCGCCGACCGCGCACAGGGTCGCCCCGCGCACCGCCGCCGCGCCGGCCGCCAGCGTCC
>NZ_DASVZH010000278.1:0-4566 GCF_036391795.1 Oryzihumus sp. | reverse complement strand
GCTGCCGGGCAGGTCGAACACGTCGAGCATCGTCGCCTGGGAGAAGTGCTGCTCGACCCAGGCGTGGAACGCGGTGCCCCGCCGGGCGGCGGTCGCCGGAGGGCTGGGCATCGGCCGGCGCAGGGCCAGGGCGAAGGCCAGGGGGTCCTCGGCGAGCTGGACCACCTTGGAGGTGGACAGATGCCGCGGCACGGTGACCGGCTGGCGACCCGAGGCGCGCACGGCCTCCCGCTCGGTGAGCAGCAGGTCGATCTCGCGGTCGAGCGCGGTGGCCTCCCCGGCCGAACCGTGCCCGGACGTGCCGGGGCCGGACGTCTCCCCGCCGGCTGCCGCGATGGCCTCGCGGACCAGATCAGCAGCACCACCCATCTGCTCCCGCCGCCGCGCCAGGGGGTCGGCGGGCCACACCGCGGTGACCGGCTCGGTCTTGCGCGGGTTGGCCGCCTTGCCGCCCTCGTCGGGCTCGGGCATCGCCTCCCAGGGCAGGGCGACGAGGTCCAGCACGGGGTCCTGCACCAGCTCGGTCAGGAACCGGGACGTCACCCGCGGGGTGGTGGCGTCCGACCACACGGGCGCGGTCAGCAGCAGCTCGCTGCGGGCCCGGGTGAACGCGACATAGGCCAGTCGGCGCTCCTCGGCGATGCCGTGCTCGCCACCGGCCCGCACGAAGCCCTCGACCTCCTCCTTGAGCTCGGCGAGGTCCTCCGCCCGCCTCCAGCCCAGCCGGGGCAGGCCGTCGCGGTCACCCCGCAAGTCGTAGGGCACCCCCGACAGCCCACCGCACCAGCCCTTGTCGGTGGCCGGGCTCATCGTCCACTCGCCCTCCTTGAAGGAGGTCGTGGCACTGGACCGGGCCGGGAACGAGCCCTCGACCAGCCCTGGCACCGCGACGACGTCCCACTCGAGCCCCTTGGACGCGTGGACCGTCAGGACCTGCACCGCCTGGGTCGAGACCTCGACGTAGCCCTTGTCCAGGCCACGCTCCTCCTTCTGCGCCGCCTCCAGCCAGGCCAGGAAGCCACCCAGGGTGGGCCGGTCGGCGGAGGTGGAGAAGGTGGCGGCGACGTCGGCGAACGCATCGAGGTGGGCCCGCGCGGTCGTCGGGGAGTGCTCGGGCCGGGCGAGGACCTCGATGTCGAGGCCGAGCGCCCGCTCGGCCTCGCCCACCAGGTCGGCCAGCGGCATGCCGGTCAGGGAACGCAGGCGACGGACCGCCTCGCCGAGGCCGTGCAGCCGCTCCAGCGCCGCGTCCGAGATGGCCTGCCCGTCCCGGCCACGCCAGTCGGGCCGCGGCAGGTCGTCAAGGGCCTCGACGATGCTGGCACGGTCGGTGCTGTCGGGGGCCTGGTCGCGCACCTCGCCGCTCGAGCCGGCCTGCCGGCGCTGCAGCACCCGGGACCAGGCCGCCAGCCCGTCGAGGTCGGCGGCCCCGAGCCGGCACAGCGGACCGGTCAGCAGGCGCATGAGGTGGTCGCCGCGGGAAGGGTCCTGCACCACGTGGAGCAGCGCGAGGGTGTCGGCCACCTCAGGCGTGGTGAGCAGTCCACCGAGGCCGACCACCTCGACCGGCAGGCCGGCGGACTCGAGCGCCTCGACGGTCGCCGTGAACTGTGAGCGCTTGCGGCACAGCACCGCGGCCGAGCGGCCGCTCCACCGGCGCTGCCGGTCGAACCACCGGGCGGCCACCCACTCGGCGACGTAGGCCGCCTCGTCCTCGGAGGTCAGCAGCCTGGCGGCGTGGAGCCGGCCGGCGCCGGCGTCCGGCCTGGGCCGGAGCACCTCGACCGGGACGGTGGACTCCTCCCGCAGGGACGCCGACGTCACGTTGGCCGCCTTGAGGATCGCCGCGTCGTTGCGCCAGCTGGTCGACAGCGGCAACACCGTGGCCGGGCCGGCACCGTCGGCGAACTCCCGGGGGAACCGGGTCAGCGTGGTGGCGCTCGCCCCGCGCCAGCCGTAGATGGACTGGTTGGGGTCGCCGACGGCGGTGACCGGCACCGGCTCCCCCGACTGGACGAACAGGCTCTGCAGCAGCACCAGCTGGGCCTCGCTGGTGTCCTGGAACTCGTCGAGCAGGACCGCCCGGAAGCGCTGGCGCTCTCCCTGCCCCACGTCGGGGAACCGCCCCGCAAGCTGGGCGGCCACGGCCATCTGGTCGGCGAAGTCCAGGGCGTCACGGCTGCGCTTGAGGTCGAGATAGGCCCGGACCATCGGCAGCACCGCCCGCCGGGCCTTGAGCGCCTTGAGCGCGTCGGCCACCGGGGCGGGCAGGTTCCTGGCCCGGCTGGAGCCCTTGGGCAGCCCGGTGACCCGCGCCTCGAAGGCGTCGATGAGCTCCTCGAGCTGCTCGGGCACCAGCAGGTGCTCGGCCATCTCGCCCGCGAGGTCGACCACCGCGCTGACCACCGTGGAGGTGGCGAACGTGACGTCGTCCATCGGCCCGTCGTAGCGCTCGACGACCTCGCTGGCGTACTGCCACGCGGCCGCCTCGGACAGCAGCCGCGACTCCGGTTCGATCCCGAGGCGCAGGGCGTGCTCGCGCACGATCCGCCCGGCGTAGGAGTGGTAGGTCGACACGGTCGGCGTGCCACCCAGCACCTCGGCGCCGTCGGGCTCCTCCACAGGTGTCCACAGCCCCACGTGGCGCAGCCGCCGCAGCCGTCGTCCGATCCGCTCGGCGAGCTCGGTGGCGGCCTTGCGGGTGAAGGTCAGGCCGAGCACCTGGTCGGGTTCGACGTAGCCGTTGGCCACCAGCCAGACGACACGCGAGGCCATCGTCTCGGTCTTGCCGGACCCGGCACCGGCGACGACCAGCAACGGCCGCAGCGGCGACTCGATCACCGCCCGCTGCTCCTCGGTCGGCGGCGGGTTGCCCAGGGCCACGGCGATGTCGCGCGCCGAGTGCTCCGTCGTCGCGGCCATCAGATGACCCTCCCCTCGGTCTGGGCCGGGCAGCTGGTGCGCACCGGGCAGAACTGGCAGCCCTCCCCGACGGTCGCGGTGAAGGTGGCCGACGCCATGCCCTCCGCGGTCTCGACGACCAGCCGGTCGGCCCAGCCGGGCTCGTCGTCGCCGGCGAGCGACTCCTGCGCCTGCAGCGTGGTCTTCTGGGTGGCCGCCTTGCCGAGCTGCAGGAGCGCCGCGCCGGCGGAGGTGTCGCCCAGCTCGGGGAACGCACCGTGCTCGACCGCGGCCTGGTAGGCGCCCAGCTGCGGGTGCCGGGCGATCTCGTCCCGCGAGGGCTTGCTGGAACCCGTCTTGAGGTCGATGACGCGCAGCTCACCGGTGGGCGCGCGCTCGATCCGGTCGACGCGGCCGGTCAGCTGGGCCCGCCCGATCTGCACGGACATGGCGACCTCGACGCCGACCGGCTCCCAGCCCTCCGCCCGGGCCTCCGGCGTGTAGCGGGCCAGCCGGCGGACCATGGCCCGTGCCTCCTCCAGCTGGCGCCGGCTCAGCCACCCCTCGGGCAGCCCGAGGCGGCCCCACCGCGCCTCGACCTCGCGCACCAGGGTGGCCTCGTCGACGTCCCCGAGCTCGGCGGCGATGTCGTGGACCAGGGTGCCGATGGTGGCGGCGCCGACGCTGGGCCCCTCGCCACCGCACGCGGTGAGCAGCCAGCGCAGCCCGCAGTCGCCGAAGGACTCGATCTTGGACGGCGACACGGTGACCGGGTCGTCCGGGGCGCGCAGCGGCCGGTCGTCACTCAGCGGCAGCAGCGCCCACCAGGCGGTCGGGTCGGCTCCCGGCACGCCCGCGGCGGCCAGCCGGGCCAGGCCCGCGGCCGCGGTATGCCGGGTGGCGGGGTCCTGCGCGACGACCACCTCGCGGCGCAGCTCGGCCACCAGCGCGGCCAGGGTCATCGGCCGCCCGACCTCGGCGAAGGGGCGCAGCTCGTCGCGGTCGTCGGCCTCCTCCGGCGGGTCGACGACGTCGAGGTAGGGCGAGGGCTGCTCGTCCTCGCTGCGCACCGCGGTGACCAGGAGGCGTTCGGAGGCCCGGCTGACCGCGACGAGGAACCCGCGGGTCTCGTCGTAGCGGACCGCCGCCTGCGCCGCTCGGAATGACTGCCCCCGGCCGGTGAGCACGTCGACCAGCCGCTCGGAGCCGAGCAGCGAGCCGCGCAGGCGCAGGTCCGGCCACACGCCCTCCTGCACCCCGGCCACGACGACGAACCGCCACTGCCGGCCGGCGGCGCCCTGGGGCGTGGTCAGCGTGACCGTGTCGTCGCTCGGGGCGCGGGCCACCAGCGTGTCCCCGGGCACGTCCTGACCACGGATGTGCTCGAGGAACTCCCCCGGGCCCATCTGCGGCAACCGGTCGACGTAGCGCCCGGCCGCGTCGAACAGGCCCACCACCGCGTCGAGGTCGCGGTCGGCGCGCTGCCCGCCGGCACCACCGGACAGCGCGATGCGCTGCCAGAGCGGGCCGAGCCCGGTGGCGTCCCACATCGCCCACAGCACTGTCTCGGCGGTCACCCCGGGCGCCCACCGCAGCCGGCCGTCCTCGCCCTCGACCGTGCGGGCCGCCTCGACCGCGGCCCGGAACGCGCGGGCGACGCGCCGG
>NZ_DASVZH010000277.1:0-22473 GCF_036391795.1 Oryzihumus sp. | reverse complement strand
CGTGGCCGGCCGCCGCCTCGTGGAGCGCAGCAGCATCCCGGGCGCCGAGCCGCGAGTGCGCGCCGCCGGCGACCGGCCCGCCGAAGGGCTGCGCGTGCTCGACCTGACCCGGGTCATCGCCGGCCCGGTCTGCACGCGCTTCCTGGGGGCGCTGGGCGCGGACGTGCTGCGGCTCGACCCGCCACACCGCCTCGAGCCGGAGGGCACGTGGGACACCGTGCTGGGCAAGCGCAGCGCCGTCCTCGACGCCCGCACCCGGGAGGGGCTCGACCGGCTGCACGCCCTGCTCGACGAGGCCGACGTCCTCGTGCACGGCTACCGCCCCGGCGCGCTGGACGCGTTCGGCCTGACCCCGGCCGAGCTCGCCGAGCGCCACCCCGGGCTGGCCGTCGTGTCCCTGTCCGCCTGGGGCCCGACCGGCCCGTGGGGCACGCGGCGCGGCTTCGACTCCATCGTCCAGGCGGCCTCCGGGATCGCCGTGGTCGAGGGCGACGAGGGCAGGCCGGGCGCGCTGCCGTGCCAGCTGCTCGACCACGGCACCGGCTACCTCGCGGTCGCCGCCGTGCTCGAGGCGCTCACCGCGCAGGCCCGGGAGGGCGGCACCCAGGTCCGCGAGCTGGCCCTCGCCCGCACCGCCCAGTGGCTGCTCGGGCAGCCCCGCCCGGAGCCGGCCGGCCCGCTGCCGGCCGACGTCGAGGAGGTGGACGCGTGGCTGCGGCCGGTGGAGTCCCCGCAGGGCCGGCTGGACGTCGTCGCGCCGGTGGGGACGTTCGACGGCAGGCCGCTGGCGTGGCCGCACCGGGTGGGAGGATACGCCGCCGCTGAGCCCGCGTGGTGAGCGGAAACCTACGCGGCACAGCGGTTCCGGTCGGTGCGGCCCGGGTGTAGGACGACACTGTCCCCCACCCCGTCCGACGAGGAGGAGCCATCATGGCCACACTCGAGAAGCACGCCATCGACGCCCCGGACGAGACGCGCAACTTCAAGGCGCACGGCCATGTCGACGTCGTGACGCTGGGCAACTTCACGATCGGGAAGGAGATCTTCGAGCCCGGCTGGAGATGGTCCGACGACGTGAAGCCGATCGCCGGCACCGAGATGTGCATGGTCCACCACACCGGCGTCTGCGTCTCCGGGCACATGACGATCCACCACCAGGACGGCACCGAGCTGGCCGTCGGCCCCGGCGACGTCTTCGACCTCCAGCCCGGGCACGACGCCTGGGTCGACGGCGCCGAGCCGTGCGTCATGTGGGACACCGGTGTGAAGCCGTACGCCAAGCCCGCCGGCTGATCCCGCCCCGGACGTATGCCGTGCCCTCACAGGGGCACGGCCGCAACCTGAGCCGAGGCTGTGACTGTCCGCAACCGCCTGACCGGGTGAGCGCCGCGGGGCTACCGTGCTGGTCTGCCTTGGCCCGCGGCAGGAAGCGGGCACGATGGTCAGGGGGGAGCGTGCCCATGGAGGTGCCAGAGGTCACCCGGCTGGTCCACGACGTCTATGCCGCCATGCGCAGTGGCGACGCCGACCGGATGGGCGAGCTGCTGTCGGAGGACGTGTCCACGGTGATCGGGGTCAACGACGCCATCATCTGGAACGGCTACAAGGAGGCGTGCGCCGGTTTCGCCTCGCGCTTCGCCGACGGGCTCGGTCTCGACGTGCGCGAGAGCGGCGAGCTGCAGGTGCACCGTCTCGACGACGTCTGCTGGTTCGACGACCGGCCGCTGCTCGGTGCCGGCAGCGACGCGTGGGTGCTCGGGCGCTTCACGGGGGTCGTGCGGCTCGAGGCGGACGGGCAGTGGCGGGTGGTCCAGTGGCACGCCTCCCTCGGCACCCCGGTCCAGGACATCGACATCGCGCTGCCGCTGCGCCGCGTCGTCACGCCCATGGCTGCGCCAGGCCCCCAGTAGCACCGGGGACCTGGCGCGTGCTGGGTCAGCGTCCCGGCGGGACGTACGTCACCGAGACGTGCGACGCCTCGTCGACCTCCTCGGGGGTGAGCAGGACGACGGTGCGCACGTGCGTGGTGCCCGCGCCGTTGATGGCCAGCGCGAGCGCCGCGGCCGTCTTGTGGTCCGGCAGGTCGGTGATCGCGTAGACGTCGTCCTCGCCGAACGCGAAGTCAAAGGACACCAGGCGACCGCCGACGTCGGCGCACGACTTCTCGATGGCCGTCCGCCTGGCCACGCCGCCGGCAGACGCCACCCCCTTGGCACCCTCGGGCTGGTACTGGGCGATGTACATGTATCGCGGCACGACAACCTCCTCTGGCCGTCCCCGGGCGGGACCGTCCCCGGATGGGGACCCCTGCACGATCGCCCGCGGCTTCGCCCGGCCACACCCTCCCCGCGGGATGAACCTCGCCCGTGTCGGCAGGGCGGTGAAGCCGGGGAAGCCGGGGACGGCGGGCGACTGGCGCGGCATACTTGCTGGTCATGGTGGCTGTCCCGCCGGTCCGGCACCTGACCAAGGCCAAGGACCTCGCCGACGCGCGCTACGTCGAGCCGATCACGGTCGACGACATGGCCCGCGCCGCGGGGCTGTCCCGCGCCCACTTCAGCCGCGAGTTCCGCCGGGCGTTCGGCGAGTCGCCGCACCAGTACCTGCTGACCCGCCGCCTCGAACGCGCGGCCGCGATGCTGCGCAGCACCGACCGGTCGGTCGCCGACATCTGCATGCTCGTCGGGCTGGAGAGCGTCGGGTCGTTCACGACGAGCTTCACCCGCACCTTCGGGGAGTCGCCGACCGCCTACCGCCGGCGCCACCCCGACCCCATGGTCTACGCCCGGGTGCCGACCTGCGTGATGCGGGCCTACAGCCGCCCGCAACGCAGCACGTTTGGAGAAGACGCGGCGCCGACCGCGGACCTAGCGTCGTGAGCATCCAGTCAGGACAACGACATCCACCACCCGGGGAGACATCATGATCAAGCTCAGCACCGCCCAGCTGTGGGTCCACGACCAGGACGCGGCACTCGACTTCTGGACCCGCAAGGTCGGCTTCGAGGTCCGTGAGGACGTCACCGTCCCGGAGATGGGCAACTTCCGCTGGCTCACGGTCGGCCCCGTCGGCCAGCCGGACATCGCCGTGGTGCTCATGGCGATCCCGGGGCCGCCCATGATCGACGCCGGCACCCAGGGCGAGATCGCCAACCTCATGGGCAAGGGCTTCGCCGGCACCCTCTTCCTCACCACCGAGGACTGCCAGGCCTCCTACGAGGAGCTCAGCAGCCGCGGCGTGGAGTTCACCGAGAAGCCCGAGGAGCGGCCCTACGGCATCGACTGCGGCTTCCGCGACCCGTCCGGCAACTCGGTCCGGCTCACCCAGGTCCGGCAGATGGCCACGGTCTGAGCCACCCGGCACACCCGAAGGAGGCCGTCCCGGGGACGGCCTCCTTCGCGGGTATCGCGGCTGGCCGGGTTCAGTCGACGTCCACCCAGTCCAGGGTGCGGCCGATGGCCTTGGTCCAGCCGGCGTAGCCCTCCGCGCGCTGGTCCTCGGACCACTGCGGCTCCCAGCTGCGCTCCTCCTGCCAGTTCTCGCGCAGCTCGTCGGTGGTCGACCAGAAGCCGGTGGCCAGCCCGGCAGCGTAGGCCGCGCCGAGCGCGGTGGTCTCGGCGACGACCGGCTTGGACACCGGCACGCCGAGGATGTCGGCCTGCAGCTGCATGCAGAGCGCGTTGGCCGTGACGCCGCCGTCGACCTTGAGCACATCCAGGCGCACCCCGGAGTCCTTCTCCATCGCCTTGACGACGTCGAGGCTCTGGTAGCAGATCGACTCCAGCGTGGCCCGGGCCAGGTGGGCGTTGGTGTTGTAGCGGGACAGCCCGACGATCGCGCCGCGGGCATCGGAGCGCCAGTGCGGGGCGAACAGGCCGGAGAACGCGGGCACGAAGTACATCCCGCCGCTGTCCTGCACCTGCGCGGCGAGCTGCTCGACCTCGGCGGCGCCGCTGATGATGCCGAGCTGGTCGCGCAGCCACTGCACCGCCGACCCGGTCACCGCGATGCTGCCCTCGAGGGCGTAGACCGGGCGGTCCTTGCCGAGCTGGTAGGCCACCGTGGTGAGCAGGCCGGACTGTGACCGGACGATCTCGGTGCCGGTGTTGAGCAGCATGAAGTTGCCGGTGCCGTAGGTGTTCTTGGCCTCGCCGGGGGCGAAACAGACCTGGCCGACCGTGGCGGCCTGCTGGTCGCCGAGGTCGCCGGCGAGGGCGATGCCCTCCGGGATCGCGCTGCGCCCCGAGGTGCGGCCGTAGAGGTCGGGGTCGGAGGAGGGGCGGATGTCCGGCAGCATCGAGCGGGGGATGTCGAAGAAGGACAGCAGCTCCTCGTCCCAGTCCAGGGTCTCGAGGTTCATCAGCATGGTGCGGCTGGCGTTGGTGACGTCGGTGACGTGGACGCCGCCGTGGGCGCCTCCGGTGAGGTTCCACAGCAGCCAGGTGTCGGTGTTGCCGAAGATCGCGTCACCGCGCTCGGCGGCCGCGCGCACCCCCTCGACGTTCTCCAGGACCCACTGGATCTTGCCGGCGGAGAAGTACGTCGCCGGCGGCAGGCCCGCCTTGCGCCGGATCACGTCGCCGCGGCCGTCCCGGTCCAGGGCCGAGGCGATCCGGTCGGTGCGGGTGTCCTGCCAGACGATCGCGTTGTAGTAGGGCCGCCCGGTCCGGCGGTCCCACACCACGGTGGTCTCGCGCTGGTTGGTGATCCCGAGCGCGGCCAGGTCCGTGGCGGAGAGGTTGTGCCGGGACATCGCGGTGCCGATGACGGTCTGCGTGCGCTCCCAGATCTCCAGCGGGTTGTGCTCCACCCACCCGGCCCGTGGCATGACCTGCTCGTGCTCGAGCTGGTGCTTGCCCACCTCGCGCCCGGCGTGGTCGAAGATCATGAAGCGCGTGCTGGTCGTGCCCTGGTCGACGGCGCCGACGAACTCCGGCATGGGTGCTCCTTCCCGAGGGTGCACCCCATCCTCGCGCGATCCCGCCGCCGAGGGCGAGGCCAGCCGGGCGTCAGTCGCGGCGGCGGTGGCGCAGGTGGCCGACGGTCACCATCAGGCCGAGCGCGGTGCCGAACACGAGCACGAGCAGACCGAAGCCTTCGGCGACGCCGATGGCGTGGTGCGGGCCGGGGTTGCCCAGCTGGGGAAGCGTGAGCACGGCGTGCTGCAGGGTGGTCATGGTGCGGGGCATCGGCCCATGATGCGCCCCGGACCTGTGCGTGCGGACGGCGGTGCACCCTCGACCGACGTCGCGGGCTCCTGGCCGCGAAAAGAGCCCGACACCCACGCGATGTCGGTCGAGGGACCGTGCCGACGATCATCGCGACGGTTTCGACGCGAAAAGCGCCCGAACCCGTCACCACGATCGTCGCTCCCGACACCGTCCCTCCGGTGGTGCAGATGCTCCAGCTGTCCGGCAGCAGGCAGCCGCGGCATCGGCTTGACTGTCCGGATGCGCGTGGCGTGCTTCCAGTCCGGGGTCGGTGGGCTCCTCCCCGCAGGTGAGTGGAGTCGTGTCCTCCGGGAATGCGGTGCCAGAGGCGTCGATCTTCTGGTGACCCCGGAGTTCGGAGTGGGCGGGCTGCCGCACACGGCGGCGGCTGCGGAGGAGCGTGCTGTGGACGACCCGGAGTCGCTCCTGCCCTTGGCTGAGGGTTCTGCGCCCGGGATGACGGTGGTGCTCGGGTTCACGGAGCGGACCGATGTGGGGCTGCACAGCTCTGCCGCGGTGCTCCGGGACGGCGGGGTGCTGACCATCGTCCGCAAGCGGCATCCTCGGGAACCCGGGCTCGTGGCCGGTGGCGAGTCGTCCGTCGTCGAGGTGGCCGCCATGGGCGTGGGGGTGCTGGTCTGCGCCGACGCCACCCGTCCGGAACCGGCCCGGAGCCTCGTCGCCGGTGGCGCGGGGCTGCTGGCGTGCTTGCTCAACAACGACATGAGCGAGGCGAACGCGGCCCGGTGGCAGCGACCCACGCACGAGGCGCTCGCCGACCGGGCCCGGGAGAACGGCTGCTGGGTGGTCTCCGCTGACGTCGCCGGGACGTCCCCGGGACGGCGGGCCCTGGCGGCCACTCGCATCGTCCGTCCGGACGGCAGCCTGCTCGCCACCGTCCCACCACAGCCCGGCCGACTCCTGGTCCGCGACCTGGCGTGACACCCGGGCCGTTCCCGCGGAGGCAGCAGCTCAGTCGAGGAAGGCCGCCAGGATCGGCAACAGCAGGTCGGCCCGCCGGGTGACCGTCATGTGCGTCGTCGCGGGCAGCACGGCCAGGTGCGAGCCCGGGATGAGGTGCTGCATCAGAGCGGCGTGCTCGATGGTGACGAAGTCGTGGTCGCCCTGCACGATCAGCGTCGGCGCGGTGATGCCGGCGAGCTGCTCGTCCGACCACCCGCGCAGGTCCGCCGCCGACCGGGACAGCGACGCGAGGAAGTCCTCGAAGTGCTCCGGGTGCGGCGACAGGCGCAGGTAGACGTCGCGGAAGTCGGCGAAGTCCTGCTGGGTCGGCATCCGGGTCGAGGTGGCAAAGCGCGACGGGTCGCTGAGGTCCTCGTGCATGCCGTCGGGGCGCACGCTGGCCGAGACCGGCACGACCGAGCGCACGCGCGTCGGGTGGTTGACCGCGAGCTCCAGCGTGACCGCGCCGCCCAGGCTGTGCCCGAGGACGTGCGCGCGCTCGATGCCCAGGTGGTCCAGCAGCGCGACGACGTCACCGGCGAGGGCGGCTGGCGTGATCTCGCGGTCGATGTCGGCGGTGCGGCCGTGGCCCTGCATCTCGACACCGATGACCTCGTGGCGCTGCGCCAGCGTGGGGATGAGCTCGCCGAAGTTCAGGTCGATCGTCAGCATCCCGCCGTGCAGCAGGACCAGCGGCGTGCCGGAGCCGTGCCGCTCGTAGTACAGGTGCAGGCCGTTGACGTCGGCGTAGCCGCTGTCGGTGATGGTCATGTGGGCATCCTCCCCGGTATCGCGTGGCGCCGCCGCCTTCCGGCGCGCCTCACCCGTACGTCGTGCAGGTGGGCGCCAGATCGACACCGGCGGTGGGGGATTCCGGGCGTACCGTCGAGGTGTCGGGGTGAACACGAGAGGTGAGGGAAGTGGGCACCGTGAACGCGAGTGCCGACCATGAGGGGCTGTCCTGGGGATACCGGCTGCTCTACCGCATCAAGGTCATCGGCCTGTCGATCTTCGGGCCGGCGCAGCTGGACGACCGCGACGACCCGCGCTCGCGGCTGAGGCGGGAGCGCGAGGCGAAGGTGGAGTCGGCCCGTCGCAAACGCCTCGAGCGCTAGCCCGGTGCACCAGGCCCGCGTCAGCGCCGGCTGCCCTCAGCGCCGGCTGCGGTAGTGGCTGGGCGGGACCCCCACCAATGCCGTGAAGTCACGGATGAAGTGGGCCTGGTCGTACCAGCCGTGGGCGTGGGCGAGGTCCGCGAGCGACCCGGTCCACCCGCCGTCGAGGGCGCTGACCGCGTCGTGCAGGCGGTAGCGGGCCAGCACCCACTTCGGCCCGACGCCGATGTAGTGGTGGAACAGGCGCTGGAGCCCGCGGGAGGAGATGTCGTGCCGGTCCTCGAGCTGGGCGACCTGGACGATGCTGCGGTCGGTGAGCATGCCGTCGAGGACGGTCAGCAGCCGGTCGTAGCGCTCATCGGCCCGGTGCTCCGGGTCGACGAACGACGTCAGCGCCCCCTCGACCAGGGCGACGCACTCCTCCGCGGCCCGGTCCGGGCCGACCTGCTCCAACCTGTCCACGACGCTGTCGGGCACGGCCGCGCGGGCCGGGAGCACCGCGTCGCGCCACGGTCGGGCGGACTGCCCGGTGAGCGAGGCCAGGCCGCCGGGGCGGAACTTCACGCCGAGGACCCACGCCCGTCCGGTGAGGGCGACGTCGAAACGGCGGGTCACCACACCCGTGAGGACGACCGGCTGCCCTCGCGTCTCGGACCGCGGGTTGCCCCACTCGACGCTGAGCGTGCACGCCGGGTGGGGCAGCACCTGGCTCGTGTGGGTCGTCCCCGGCGGCAGGTCCCACCCCAGCACCCAGTAGTTCTCGACCCAGCGCTGCAGAGCCGGCCCCGCGGCATACCGCTCCAGGGTCGTGCGCTGCGCGAGCTGCTCCGGACGCAGGATCCCCGCCGTCGTCGACGTCGGTGTCGCGTTTGTCCAATCGCCCATACGGGGGATCGTAGGAGCGTGGCCGGACACCTGGTCCGCACCGTGAGGAGAGCTCCCGCCATGGCCACGCCGCACCCTGTCGCCACCCTGAAGATGGTCACCCTCGACTGCGGTGACCCCGGCCCGAGCGCCACCTTCTGGAGTGCGCTGCTCGGCTGGGAACAGGCCTACGGCGACGACAACTACGCGATGCTCACCGGACCGGAGCACGCGCTCGGGTTCGGGCGGGTGGAGGGCTACCGGGCTCCGGAGTGGCCGAACCCCCACGGGACCAAGCAGTTCCACCTCGACCTTGCCGTGGACGACCTCGACGCCGCCGAGCAGGCGTGCCTCGACCTCGGTGCGACCCTGCCGGAGGAGCAGCCGGGTGAGGGTCGGTGGCGGGTGCTGCTGGACCCGGCCGGCCACCCGTTCTGCCTCACCCGGGCCGACGCCTGGGGCGGCTGACCCGCCCCGGCGCCGGAGCCGGGTCCGCGCCGCCCGGCGCGGTCAGCCGTGCGTGTCCAGCCGGGGGTCGGGGACGAGCAGGTCCGGGCTGACGCCCTGGGCGGCCATGTAGTCCTGCGCCGCCTGCAGCTCGGTCAAGGTCAGCTCGAACCATGGTGCCGTGCCCTGGTCGACGGTGTCGTAGGCGACCGGCCCGTCGTGGGTGGTCCCGACGACGTAGTCGGCGTACGGGGCCACGGCCAGGGCCAGCGCGAGCTCCCGGCTGTCCGCGGGGACGAGGTCGGCGCAGACCGAGGTCCGGCGCAGGGGTGAGAGCCGACGGCGCCGGGGAAGCAGCGCGGTGACGGCCTTCGCCACCTCGGGCGGCCACGGGCCACGACCGGGGATCCCGAGGCTGACGATCTCCAGGCGCTCGACCAGGGCCAGGAGCGCCCCGCGGTGGGCGGCGTCCACGGCGGCGCGGGGCGCGCCGGGCGCGACGGTGTATGCCGCGGTGTCCCCCCTGAGCGTCACCCGGCGATGATGACGTAGCAGGTCAGGCGTTTGTGGCGTTTTGCCGAGGTCGGGCCCCTAGCCTGAGCCCATGGACCTGGAGTTCCGCGGCGAGATGTGGTTCTGGAAGGGTCCCGCGCCATGGCACTTCATCACGGTGCCCGAGGACGGCTGCGACGCGCTGGAGGAGAGCGCCGCGCTCGTCAGCTACGGCTGGGGGATGATCCCGGTCGCCGCCCGGATCGGCGAAACCCGTTGGCGCACCGCACTGTTCCCCAAGGACGGGCGCTACGTCGTGCCGGTGAAGGCGCACGTGCGCCGGGTCGAAGGGCTCGAGCTGGGCGACGTGGTGACCGTGCGCCTGGACGTCGAGGCCTGAGGCCTCGGCTCAGGGCAGGGGCGCCTCACCGGTGGCGGCCAGCAGCCGCTGCCCGAGGACCCGCGCGGCCTCCTGGACCTCGGGGCACCTCACCACCCGGTATGCCGCGGGCACCGCCGCGAGCTGCTGGGCGTACCAGGCGGGGTTGCTGGTGCTGCCGACGAGGCGACACGTGTGCTCGTCGATCGCCTCGACCCGCCCGAGTGCACGAGGCAGGTAGCGCTGGACGGTCTCCACCGGGGCATCGATGACGACCTCGACGTCGTACTCCCAGCCGACGGCGAGGTGGTCCTCGAGCATGCCCACCGGGTCCAGGTCGGTGGGCGGGGTGACGGTGTCGTCGAGCAGCTCCACGGCGTGCATGCGGTCCACCCGGTAGGCCCGGCGGGCGTGCGCCGTGTGGGAGTGGCACAGCAGGTACCACCGGCCGTGGCGCACGACGACGGCCCACGGGTCGACCTCGACGAGCCACTCCGAGCCGGCCTCGGTGCGGTAGCCCAGGCGCACCCGGCGGCGCTCGGAGCAGGCCCGCACCAGCTCGGTCGTGGTGCCGGGGTCGGGTCGGGCGGCGCCGCGGTCCGGGGCCGGGGCCGTGGTGCGGCGGACGGCCTCGACCTGGGCGGCCACCACCTGCGGGAGCGCCCGGACGATCTTGCCGAGGGCGCTGCCGACCGGGCCGGTGGCGTCGCCGGCGTCGTGGTGGCCGTCGAGCACGGCCATGACCAGACCGAGGGCCTCGGCGGGGCTGAACAGCAGTGGTGGAGGCCGCAGCCCTCGGCCGAGGCGGTAGCCGCCGTAGGGGCCCCGCGTGGACTCGACCGGGATGCCGGCCTCACGCAGGATGCTGACGTAGCGCCGGGCGGCCCGCTCCGACACCCCGAGCCTGGCCCCCAGCCGCTGGGCGCTGATCCCCGGGCTGTCCTGCAGCAGCTGCAGGCACACCAGAGCCCGTGCGGTGGGGTTCGACTCGTCCATTCCCGGAGCGTCTCACGCTTTCCGGAAGCGATACGTCCGCAATGGGTCCTACGGTGACGCCATGACGACCATTGACCCCCCGTGGGAGCCGCCGACCGCCGGCACCGAGGCCGAGCACCTCGCCGCCGCCCTGGACCGGCTGCGCGCCACCTTCCGGTGGAAGGCCGACGGCCTCGACAGCGCCGGGCTGCAGACGCGCATCGGCGCCTCGACGCTGACCCTCGCCGGGCTGCTGAAGCACTTGGCCCTCGTCGAGGACCAGTACTTCACGGCCAGGCTGGGTGGCGAGACGCTGGGGGCGCCGTGGGACGGGGTTGACTGGGATGCCGACCCGGACTGGGAGTTCACCTCGGCCGCGCAGGACAGTCCGGCTGAGCTCTACGCGCTGTACGACGCGGCGGCGCAGCGGTCCCGCGACCGACTCGCTGCCGCCCTGGACGACGGCGGCCTCGACCAGCTCATCGACATGTCCTGGCCCGACGGGCGCCGGGCCAGCCTGCGCAGGATGCTCTGCGACCTGCTCGAGGAGTACGGCCGCCACACCGGACACGCCGACCTGCTGCGGGAGGCCGTGGACGGCCGCGTGGGAGAGGACCCGCCGGGAGACTGGCGCCCGTGAGCGAGCCGTTCCGGGACGAGCAGCTGCGCATCGTCCCCGCCAACGAGGCGTCCTGGGAGGACGTGGCCGCGGTCTTCGGCACCGCCGACTACGCCGGCCAGTGCCGGTGCCAGCGGTTCAAGGTCCGTGGCTGGATCTGGCGCGACTCCACGCTGGAGGAGCGGACCGGGATGCTCCAGGCGCAGACCGCGTGCGGTGAGCCGGACGCCGAGGCGACCAGTGGCCTGGTCGCCTACTGTGAGGACGAACCGGTGGGCTGGGTCGCGGTGGAGCCGCGGACGGCATACCCGAAGCTGCGCACCACGCGCATCCCGTGGACCGGCCGGGACGAGGACAAGGACGATGACGGTGTCTGGGCGGTGACCTGCTTCGTGGTGCGCAAGGGCTTCCGCGGTCGGGGGCTGATGTACCCGCTGGCGCGGGCGACCGTCGACTTCGCCCGCGCGCGGGGCGCCCGGGCCCTCGAGGCGTATCCGATGATCACGCAGCCGGGGAAGGAGATCACCTGGGGCGAGCTGCACGTGGGGGCCCGGCAGGTCTTCGAGGAGGCCGGGTTCGTGCAGGTCAGCCACCCGACGCTGCGCCGGGTGGTCATGCGCGTGGAATTCGACGGCAGCAGCGCGGAGTGACGTCTAGTCCGCGGTGAAGTCGACCTCCGCGGTGGGCGTGACGCTGCCCTTGCGACCCGGGGCGTTGGCCCAGGTCCAGTAGGTGTTCGTGTAGGCGATCGACTGCTCCGGGCTGACCGGGAAGCCCCACTCGCGCAGGTCCTCGGAGGTGTGCGCGTCGGAGACGAGGGTGGCGTCGTAGCCGCGGACCAGGGCCGAGTGCAGGGTGGAGCGGATGCACTCCTCGGTCTGCGCGCCGGCCACGACCAGCCGGCCGATCCCCAGGGCGGACAGGTGCTCCTCGAGGTCGGTGGCCTCGAAGGCATCGGCGTAGGTCTTGGGCACGAGCGGCTCGGACTCGTGGCGCTCGAGCTCGGGGACGTAGGCCCAGGCCTCCGATCCCGGGGTCAGGCCCTCCTCGTCGGAGTGCTGCACCCAGAGGACCGGGACCCGCTCGGCGCGAGCCTTCGCCACGAGGGCCTGGATGTTGGCGACCACCCGGTCGCGTTCGAAGGCGTTGCCGACGATGCCGTTCTGGACGTCGACGACGAGCAGGGCGGTGTGCGGACGGTTCTCCAGGGACGTCATGGCTACCTCCATCGGCTCTTCGTCCGCACTCTAGGGCGGCGCGCCGACAGGGTGGGCTGGGTCAGACGCTCATCGCCCCGGTGTACCCCGGGCAGGTCAGGCCGCCGCTGGCCGTATGTCGCTCCATCGCCTCGGGCGGGAGGGCGGCCAGGGGTGGCGACGGCTCCAGCGCGCGTTCCCGGGCGCCGCGGACGTGGTCGAACAGGACGCTCCAGGCCAGCAGGAGCGCCAGGGCGACGGCGGCCCCTCCCACGAGCATGTCCACCTCCAGTCGTCAGCTGCAGCGACGCACTCCAGTCTCGTCCAGCTTCTGCCGGACGCCAAGGTGCGTTCGGTGCGCGCCTCCCGTGACCGGCATACAGTCGTTGCATGGGGTCGGGATCAGGCTCGGATCGTCGCGCGTCGCTGACGAAGGCACTGGTGGTGATCGCCATCTTCGTGGTGGGGACCCTGGTGGCGCGGCGACTCGGCTACAAGGTGGGCGGCAACGTCGTGGTGCGCTGCCGCCAGGGGCACCTGTTCACCACGCTGTGGATCCCCGGGGTGAAGCTCAAGGCGGTGGACCTCGGCATCGCCAGGGTGCAGTACTGCCCGGTGGGCAAGCACTGGAGCCTCGTGGTGCCGGTGCGGGACGCGGACCTAACGGACGCGGAACGCCAGTTCGCGGCCGCGCACCACGACCTGCGGATCCCCTGACCCGCGCCAGGGCCCATCACGGCGGGAGCCCTGGTCTCGTTGCGGACAGAGCGGTTGCCGCGGTGGGCTGCTCGGATGGCAGCGTGTCTGCGGGCTTGCTGATGGTGGGGGACTTGCGCCGGTGGATCGCGACTTTCGTTGCGAAGGCGGGGTGTCGTGGTGCGGCCCGACTGGCACGCACCACGACACCCGGAGCGTGTGTCCTACTTGGACGGCTGGGGGACCACGCAGGTGACCTTGGGGTTGACGCCGGTGTAGTTCAGCGGACCGGCGACGACCGTGACGGCCACGGTGCTGGCGTGGGCGCAGTTGGCGGCCCCGCTGCTGAAGTAGCCGCGCTGGTAGGTCGCGGCCACTCCGATCAGGAGCCAGAGGACTACGAGGATTGAGCTGCCGGCAGAGACGGCCATGCCACGGATCATGAGGGGGTGCCTTTCAGGGGTAGGCGGTTGGTCCGTGGGACAACGTGCCTCGGGTGCGGAAGTCACGGTGCGCAAGGTGTCGATTCGATACGCCCTTGCGATGGCGTGGCGAAGCCGAGGCACGCCCTGCGGTGTCTGGAGTTAGCCCGCGTTCGCCGCGACCTTCTGACGTTTGGGGGCGTTGGGCGTCGTCACGAGTCCGACTTCGCTCGCCGGGGTCGTCCGCGGTGCCCACGCTGCCACTTCGGTCAGTTTCGGAGAAGCGCTGCCATGACGGCTTCCCAACAATGAGAGTTGTCGCTGACAGGAACTCCAGAGGGGAACACGTGCCATGAAGGACACGCGCAAGTCTGCTACCAGCACCGCAACCAGGGAGTCGTCGGACGGTTTCACGGCAGAGGAACGGGCCGCGATCAAGGACCGCGCCCAGGAGGTGAAGGCGGCCAAGCGCCGGGGCGGCGCGAGCAAGGAGGACGGCGAGCGCGACGTGCTCGCGAAGATCGCCGAGATGTCGGCGCCGGATCGCGAGAGGGCTGAGCGGGTCCATGCGGTCATCACGTCCAGCGCGCCCGACCTCGTGCCGAGGCTCTGGTACGGCATGCCCGCCTATGCCCAGGACGGCAAG
Organism: Oryzihumus sp.; assembly: GCF_036391795.1. GTDB lineage: Bacteria > Actinomycetota > Actinomycetes > Actinomycetales > Dermatophilaceae > Oryzihumus. Next base: position 8,449 of record NZ_DASVZH010000277.1, on the reverse strand, counting down.
GTCCTCTGCTTCTTCCAGAGCGCGGAGAAGTTCAAGTCGAGGTACGCGATGCTCGGCTTCAGCGACCAGGCGGACCTCGACGACGGCGACATGTGGCCGACGTACTTCGCGCTGACCGATCTGACCGCGGCCGTGGAGGAGCGGATCGCCGAGCTCGTGAAGCGCGCGGTGGGCTGAGCCGCCAGCTCTCCAGACGTCCGTCCCCGGTCAGTCGGTAAAGACCGGTAGAAACCGGAGAGCCTCCCGTAGCGTCTCATCGCAGTGGCCACCCTCGCCGAAGGCGGCCGAGCCGGCCTTGACGTGGGGAGTGGTTCGTATGCTGGTGGCCATCGTGGGCACGATCGTGATCGTGTCGGTGTTCTTCCTCATGTGCGCGAGCATCGCCAAGGGGTTGGCGTTCAAGAGCCCGACGCGCGATGGAGACTCCTTCGGCAACCGGCTGGCCGGGCACGGGCCCAACGACGAGATCGCGGAACCCAGGATGCGCGACCGGATCACGCAGGTCCGTGAGTGGGCGCGCCGCGTCAGTCGGCGGTAGCCCCCTCGGGCGTTCGACTCCCTGACGCGCGAGCTCGGTGTACCTGCGGATGGCCGGCAACGGCATACCGGAGCCGCGGAGGACCAGGCACGACTCCACTTTCTCCGTTCAGATCCCGCTGCCGAACCCTTCTGGCCCGGTGCTGTCGCGTCGCACCATCGACTCCGCCTGCGCCTGGGTGTCGGCGTCGGTCAGGGGCCCGTGCCGCCGATCGGCGACGCCTGTGGTGCCGCGCTTCCGGTCGAACCAGAACCCCCAGGCCAGGAGCAGGACCACCACGCCGACCAGCACTGCGATCCACACGTCTGCACCCTTCCGTCGCAGGCTCCGCCGGTCGCCGTCGGCCCCGTAGGCGCCATCATCGCGCCAGCAGATCCTGAAGTCGAGCCTGCCGGGCAGGCTATCGGCGGGTCGGCACCCAGCCGACCGCGAGCCAGGCACGGGCGCCGGGCAGTCTCAGCAGCGCAAGCGGGAGCGCGGCCAGGACGAGGATGCCGGCCCCGATGAGGTCGCTCGTCGCGGTCGCGCTACCGAACAGGTCGACCGTCTCTCCGACACACCCGAGAACGAGCAGCAGCATGAGCGGCAGCGACAGCAGGCGCGGGTCGCGGGCACCGATCAGTCGCGCCGAACCACGCCACAGGATCACAGCGCCCAAAGGAAGCACGGCTCCCAGGGTGAGCACGCCCTTCGCCGCCTGGGCGTCGAGGCTTCGGGTGCCGATCGAGCCCGTGCCGGTGACGAACTCGAACAGCACCAGCGCCGCCACGGCGACGAGGACCACGCCGTACAGCACCGCCAGAGCGACGGCGGCGGTGACCGCCAGCGGTCGATGCATCGTCTCCCCCTCAGGGTCTTGGCCGACGGCAGCCCAGCGCTTCTGGTGTCGATGGCTCAGCGCCGTCGCCCTGCTGGTGAAGGTCCGTCTTTCGGTATATCCGATTGCGCTGGCGTCCGCTGGTGATTCGCCGCGATCCTTCGCGCCGGAAATTGGCGCGACATCTGTCGTCAGTGCCCGGAGAATTCCCGGGTGATTCTCGACGCCGTCCTGCGCCAAGCGCGCCCACCGTCACCTCTGGCCGGACGGCTCTCAGTCCAGTCGCTGCTCTTCGCCCTCGGTGAAGGCACCTTCATGACTGGCTCGGCGGTGTTCTTCACCCAGATCGTCGGGCTGTCCGCCGCCCAGGTCGGTCTCGGCCTGACCTTCGCCGGGATCGCAGCGTTCCTGGCGGCGCTGCCGATGGGCAAGCTGGTCGACCGCTTCGGGCCGAAGAAGATGTGGGCCGTCAGCTCGGCGGGGCAGGCGGCGATGTTCGCGGTGTGGCCCTTCGTCACCGACTTCAAGGGCTACGTCGCCATGGCCGTCGGCATGGAGGTCATCGGCGCCCTCGGCGGCGCCGCGTACGGCGCATACACGATCGACGTCCTGCCGCCCGATGAGCGGGTGAGGTCACGCGCCTACATGTACTCCGCGCTCAACGTCGGCTTCACGCTCGGCTCGCTGCTCGGTGGCTTTGCGCTCGCGTTCCACTCCAACGACGTCCTCCACGCGCTGCCCTGGTTCACCGCCGTGGTCTTCCTGGTCAACGCCACCGCAGTCAGCCGGCTGCCACGGGCCCCGCACGACGAACGCACCCCGGAGGACCGCAAGGTGAAGGTCGCCGGGCCGGGGCCTCTGCGCAATCCCGGCTGGCTCCTCTCGAGCTTCTTCACCGGGGTGTTCTGGACCAACCAGGTGCTGCTCAACGTCGTGATCCCCCTGTGGCTGGTCGAGGAGACCGACGCCCCGCGGGTCCTGCTGGCCTTCCTGTTCGGCACCAACACGGTGATGTGCATCTTCCTGCCGATGGTGGCTGCCCGCGGAGTCAAGGACGTGCGGACCGCGCTGAAGGCGATCCGGATCTCGTCGACCTTCTTCGTGATCTCGTGCCTGATCACGCTGGCGACCCACGACACCATCGGCTGGGTCACGATCGCCCTGGTGTGGCTGGGGCACGTCACCGTGACCGGGGCCGAGCTCTATCTCTCGGCCGCCAACTGGACGTTCGAGGCCGAGCTGATGGACCCGCGTCAGCGGGGCGCCTACCAGGGTGCCGCCGGCCTGAGCAGCACCCTCGGCAAGGTGTGGGCGCCGGCGGTGTACACCTTCCTCGCGATGAACTGGGGTGCCGCCGGCTGGCTGGTGATCGCCGGCATCATCGTGGTGGCCACCATCGGGGTGCACCCGTCGACGCGGCTGGCGCGACGGTTCCTCGAGGAGCACGTCCCCGCCGACGTGTTGGCCGACGCGCGCGCCTCCAGCGCCGAGCCTGAGGACGGTATCGCGGTCGGTCCGCCCTCGCTCATCACCACCGACGAGCCGGTGCCCGATCCCACCCCCGACCCGATCCGCTGAGGTAGCAGGAGGTTCGCGAGCTCCTGCCCGACCTGCGCGCTCGGGGAGGGGGCTCCCGGCTCGATGACGGGAGGGTCGCTCCCGCAGCATGGGACTCTCAGTCCGCGTGGACCTGAAGGGCGTGCACGTGTTGGGCGCCCTCGGCGTGGCTTGCGGCGTGCAGTGCCTGGAAGAGGTGGTGGCTGTAGACCTCGAAGCCGAGCATCGCTTCGACGTAGCGTCGCTCGTCCTGAAGCGACTGATCCCGGTGGGCCGCCAGCTTGTCCACGGCCTCGAGGCCGCTCCGCAGCTCGTTGCGCAGGTCCGCTGCCAGGAAGTCGGCGAGCATCTCGGCGGAGTGGTCCTCGAGGGCGCGTTCGGCAAGGGGGATGGCCGGGCCGACGGACAGCCCGGCGGGCTTCAGACCTGTGCATGGCGCCCCCTCGCCCGCGCGGTGGATGCGGACCACCGTTTCAAAGAAGGCCAGGTCGGCCACTTCGCGAGCTTGCGGGCCGAGGTCGCGGACGGGTAGTGCTCGCTGGAAGGCAACCCGGACCTCGTCCTCGCCCTCGGGCCGCTGTCAGGGGCGAAGGTCATTGGCTGCGTGGTACCTGCGAGGGGGGAGTCCGAGGGTGGGCGCACTGACCAAGGGAATCGCTTTTGGTGGCCGCACTTTGGTGGTCCGGGAGACAGGCCGCCACGCGCCGTCTGATCATGGGCTTGTGGGAGTTGAGCTGCTCGTGATGCGGGACTGCCCGCATGCGGAAGCGGCGGGGACGGTGCTGGCACGTGCCCTGACCGCTGAGGGTCTGGATCCTCGCTTCACCGTCGTCCTGGTGGACAGCGTTGAAGAGGCGCAGGGGCACGGTTTCGTGGGTTCGCCCTCGTTCATGCTCGACGGGCGCGATCTGTTCCCCAGTCAGGGGGACGTGCCGGCGCTGGCGTGCCGGGTTTACCGGACGGATCGTGGGCTGTCGGGAGTGCCGGATGAGGCGGAGCTGCGGATGGCGCTGAAGCGGGCGCTGGCGGACCAGGCGCCCCGTCGGGAGTGAGGGAGTGTCCAGGCCCGACTGGTGGTCCGACGTGCTGGGGCGACAGGTCGCGACCAAACATCCCGCGCCGGTCGTCGAGGCGATTCCCACCGATCCGGCCCCAAAGGGGAGGAACACGGGCACGGACGGTGTGCCTCGTGCGGGCTCCGGTTCGGGTGTGCCGGCCGCGCCTGCAACTCGCCACACTACGTCCGGTCAGCCCCCGGCCCGCAACCCCCGGGCGCCTCGGGCCACGTGACCACCGACATCGCAGTGTTGGCCGCCATCAGCGTCATGGCGCAGGCTGGACGGGTCGCGGATCAGCTGGGACCAAGCTCTCGATCTTGAGCGACGGGCCGTGATCCGTCTGGTCCCGGACCGAACCGGTCCGAGCTGCGGCCGGCGGCGCTCCGTGGCCTGAAAAGTCTTTGTGCGTTCGCCCGGCGTTTAGGTGCTGCTGAAAGGCTCAGCCCGACGACGCAACGGCGACAAAAGGAGAGCGACCCAATGGGCGTCACCACCACCACGGAGCGCGAGGTTGAGACACGGCCTGCGACAGTTGGTTCAATCAAGTGGTTCAGCGCTGTGAGCGGTTTGGCTGCTCTGGCCGTTCTCCTGCAGGGCCTTTGGGCCGGCCTGTTTCTCGAGCATGACGGTCAGCGCGATGCGGCTGCGGGGTGGATCGATGTGCACGCGCGATGCGGGGAGGTCGCGCTGGTCCTGGCGGCTGTCGCGGCAGTGGTGGCGTGGGTGCGGCTGCGCAACCGCAGGGATCTGCTCGTCGCAAGCTCCGCGCTGGTCGCCCTGCTCGTGCTGGAGTCCTGGCTCGGCGGCCTGATCCGGGACGACGGCCAGGACACCCTGACTGTCGTTCATGTGCCCGTGGCTATGGCCATCATGGGGTTGGCTGTCTGGTTGCCGATCCGTGCCCGCCACCATCGGTCGTCCGTCCGGTAGCGCGATCGGTCCTCCTCCCGGGAGCACCGTGCTGTGGTCAGTTGAGGGGGCAGTTCTGTGACGCGGTGGCGACGGCCTCGTCATACCGCTGCAGTTGTGCGTTGCCGGCCCGCCAGCTCATCTGCCACATCGTCACCGCCTGCGCAGGGGTGATCTGCCCCAGGCGCAGGGCCTCCATGTCCTGGATGTGTTCTGCCCAGGTGAGGACTCCGGCACGGGCCAGCGTCAGTGTTCGGTCGGACCGCTCAAGGGAGGTGTGGCAGGCCTCCAGCTGCTGCACTTGCTCGGGTTGCGCGAACCGGGCCAGGTCCTGCTCCAGCGGCGCGCAGGCCGTCCCCCGGCCGGAGACATAGGCAGCGTCGGCGGTGTTGAACGCGGTCACTGCCTGCATGGCCCCAACCCGGGAACTGGCCCAGAAGCCCTGAGCGACCGACAGGGTGATCTTCCCGGCGACGAGCAGGTTCATTGCCTCAATGTGCTTGCGCCAGAGCGCGAGTGACGTGGCCGCGGAACTCAGGGCCGACTCCTGCCGCAGGTGCGACACCCGGCAGCTGTCCATCGCGTCTGTGATGGCCCGGGCCCGCGCGCTGGCAGCCGGCGTCGTCGATCCAGCTGCCGCTGCTAAGTGGGCCGCCTCTGGCTCGCCCCTCACCTGGACCCAGACGATCGCGATCGCGAGAGCGATCAGGGCGAGGCCTGCCACACGAAGTGGGCGCAGGGCACCAGCCACTATCCGTCGGGGCCGCTCGTGCCTGCCCGCGATGCGCTTGCTCATGACTCACCTGCCAGGGGGCGAACTCCGACGAGTATGACCTCGCGCCGCTGGATACGGAATGCCTGCGAGGAGCCAGGTCACCACGGAAATTGATTAGGTATGCCGTACTCACCCGCCGTGGTCGAAGTGGCATACCTAACCCACGCCCGGCCCGCTGCGAGGCCACCGCGCGAACAGGTTCGTGCCCCCAGTGGGTCGACGATCCGGCGGTGGCACCTTGGCGTCGACCCGGCCGGAAGGACACCCCTCGGGAGCTGCGGCAAAGCCTGGTCTTACTGCTGTCGGACTCAGGGCCGGGTCAGGGCTCGTGGCGCAGGACCGAGGAGCTCATGTCGTAGTCCCGTTCGACCGTCGCGACCCGGACCCGGTAGTCCTCGTACCAGACCTCACGCCCGCGCCGTTGAGCAACGACGTGCGCCGCTACGTCCTTCCACGCACGCGCGGCCTCGTGGTCCGCCCAGTAGGAGACCGTGATTCCAAGGCCATCGCGAGCCTCCTCCATACCCAAGAAGCCAGGCTGCTTCGAAACCAACTCGTTGATCGACTCAGCCATCACCGCATACCCGTTGTCGCCCTCGGTTCGGGTTGAGGTGAAGATGACAGCGACGTACGGGGGTTCGGGAGTGTTCGCGAACGGCGCTTCCGACATGCGGCCGATCATGGCAGAACGTTCAGCGCCGTATCCGCGGGCTCTTAACCCACTTTTCCGATCAGTTCCTGTCCCTGCACGCGGAATGCACGGCGTCGCTCCTCCGTGCGAACTGGGGGAATGCCGGTCGGATGCGACCTTCCGAGCAGGGATCAGCTCACTTGGCGGCGACCAGGATCCGCGACGGTTGGCGGCGTTGCTGTACGAAACGGCTATCCGGGCGGGCCGCTTGATGCGCTGCCGGTTGCAGCTCGGCTTGCCAGACGGCGCGCCGGTCAAGCGCGGGTGCCGTCCTGGGATTCAGGCGGGTGGGCCCTTACGGGAAGTCCTTGTCGATCATGGGGTCAGCGGTGAGCAGGGCCCAGACGGTCTTACCCTTCACGCCGCTGAGTATCACGCCCCATTCGGTGCTCAGGGCGTCGATCAGTCGTAGGCCTCGGCCATCGGTGGCGTGGGGGTCGGTTGCCCACTGGGGCATGACAGTCGATCCGTCCGTCACGCTCAGGTGCAGCTTCTGCGTGCCTGAGGGCGAGAGCCGGACGGTGAAGTCGGTGCCGGCGTGGATCACCGCGTTCGTTGCCAGCTCGCTGAGCACAACCGCGGCTTCGTCGCCCACCGCCTGGAGGCCCCAGAGGTTCAGTGCTTCGCGCAGGAAGTGCCGTGTGTGCGGGACGGAGACCGGCTCTGGTGGCCAGGTTTGTTCCTGTGCCGCTGGGGACGTGTCGATGAACATGATGCATCGCCGTGGGTGGGTTCTTCGTCGGCCCGGCCCTTGGCCACCGCGAAGCAGTGACTGTTCCCTGACTGGGCTCTGACTGTTATCGACAGTACGCCTGATTTGCGGCCCCGGACGTTGCCGGTCGCGGGCTGGACGCGTCGCAGGCCTCCGTGGCCCGAGTTCATGCCATTCTCAGTTAGTCACTCAGCACGACAAGAGGCCGCTTCCCGAACGCTGGGAAGCGGCCTCTGACCCGCGGTTTGGTGGTCGGGGTGACAGGATTTGAACCTGCGGCCTCTTCATCCCGAACGCGCCCCGGGGTTTGGGCGATTTTGGATTCCGTTGCAGGACAGTGCAATTGGGGTCGCCTAGTTCTGGCGCTGGTAGGGGTTTTGCGGGTCTGCGGGCTCGCGGAGGGCTCGCGGACTCTTCAGCTGCGGAGCCGCCGCCACCAGGGACGTGGAGACGAAGACTCCTGTTCCAGGGCTGCCCGAAACGCGGCGTACACATTCCTTGGGATGGATCCGCAGACGTGGTCGGTGATGGTCGCGGCGAGCCACATCACGTCGTCTTCCGACTGCGGAGGGCGTTCGAGGACCGCCTTGTCGTCTAGCCCCTCCCGAACCGTCTTCTCGATGGCCACCCACACACGGTCCATGCCTGTCAGTGTCGCAGTACTCCTGGGCGCCGTCATGCGCTTGTTGGGCAGCGAGGAGGTTGGGGCATGGTTGCTCGGAGGTGACTCGGAGCCGACGCCGGTCCGCCGTTCAGGAAATGAGCCAGTGGATGACCGTCACAACACCGACGATGAAGACAGCCACGGTTGCGAGGAACGCCGCCAGCGAGAGGTAGTTGCCGAGGCGTTCGCCCACGGTGACCTTGGATGGGGCGTGCGTCTGGACTGGCGGCAGGTGACCGTCTGTGAACCAACGTCCGGCGTGCTCCGGCGAGCAGAAGCCGAAGTCCTGGAGGTCGTAGTGGAAGCCTCCGCGCTCACGAGGGCGCTGGCGCTCAACCTCGACCCACAGGCGATCGTCTGGGAGTTGCGCGCTGCACAGAGCGCACATCGTGGGCGGCTCGTCCTCGTTGATGTCCACGCGGCGAGTGTGCCTGTTCCCGGGTGGGAGCTACGACTGATTTCGGTGGCACCCGTAAACCGCGGGAACGGTGCCCGACTTGGCCTTCCGGTGGGCTCTCGGCCGGAACTCTTGCAGGGTCACTCTCGCGGGTCGTCGGCGCTCTCTGCGTGGTGGCCGACCAGGGGCCGCGGGGGCGTGTATGCGGGCGCTTCGGATGCGGGATCGAGTTCTTCAGACTTCCGGTGGAGGACGCGGTTGACGGCTGCGGCCTCGGCAGATGCCAGGAGGAGGGTGGCGGCGATGACGAGTGATGTCCGGTGGGCCAGGA
>NZ_DASVZH010000276.1:0-12725 GCF_036391795.1 Oryzihumus sp. | reverse complement strand
CCCGGCGACCGCGGCATCAAGCCCCGCACCGGTGGCCAGGTTGCCGCGGACCCGGCCGGGGACGCCAGGGGCGGCGGCGCGGGACATCACCCGGGACGGCACCCCGCGGGCGGCCAGCTCGGCCACCACTGCCCGGCCGAGCGTGCCGGTGCCGCCGGTCACCAGGACCGGAGCCGACTGCGCGGGGTGCTCCACCGGCAGGCTCAGAGCGGGCCGTCGTCCGGGCCGACGTCCCAGCCGGGGTCCAGCTCGGCCGGGTCGACCCCGAGCATGGCGGCGACCTGCTCGACGACGACCTCGTTGACCAGCGCGGCGAGCTCACGCGGGTCGTCGACCCGCGTCTCGACCGGCCGGCGGTAGATGACGATGCGCGCCGGCATGCGACCCCGGGCGGCGAAGAGCCGGCCCAGGGCGACGTCCGCGGGCTCCCACGGCGCCGGGTCGCTCGGCGGCACGTCCTCCACGGCGAACTCGACCTCGCCGAACGCCTCGCCCACCCGCTCCTCGAGCCGGGACGCCGCGTCGAGGACCAGGTCGTCGAACCGCTCGGCACGGGTCTGCATCGCCGGCACGGGCGGCCAGGCGAGGGGTCCGCGGGGTCCACGGCCGTGCCGGTTGCGGCGTCGACGGGACGGGCGCGGACTGCTCACGTCGACCACATTACGGCGTGCCGGGTTCGCGGCGGGCACGCCGCGCACTACAGTCCCCCCGTGAGTCTGTCGCGCCAGTGTTCCCGCACCGCCTGTGCCCGGGGAGCCGTCGCGACCCTGACCTACGTCTACTCCGACCAGACCGCGGTCCTGGGTCCGCTGGCCACCTACGCCGAGCCGCACACCTACGACCTGTGCGCCGACCACGCCGAGCGGCTGACCGCCCCGCGGGGCTGGGAGGTCGTGCGCCTGTCGGGGGAGTTCGTCGACCCGGGCCCGACGCCGGACGACCTGCTCGCCCTCGCCGACGCGGTCCGCGAGGCCGGCAAGCACCGCACCCCGCCCCCCTCCAGTGCCCCCGACGCGGAGGGCACCGTCGAGGTCGGGCGACGCGGCCACCTGCGGGTGCTGCGCGATCGGTAGGGTCGGGCGCGTGAGTGTGCCCCGCCTGTCCGACTTCATCAAGGCCTACGACGTCCGCGGCCTCGTCCCCGAGCAGCTGAGCGAGCCCGTCGCGACGGCCATCGGCTCGGCCTTCGCCCAGGTCGTCGCCGGCCCCGAGGGAGCCTCCTCGATCGTCATCGGCCACGACATGCGGCCCTCCTCGCCGGACCTGGCGCGGGCCTTCGCCGTCGGTGCCGCGGCCCACGGCCTCGACGTCACCCTCATCGGGCTGTGCTCCACCGACGGGCTCTACTACGCCAGCGGGGCGCTGGACGTCCCCGGTGCCATGTTCACCGCCAGCCACAACCCTGCCCAGTACAACGGGATCAAGCTGTGCCGCGCCGGCGCCCGCCCGGTCGGGCAGGACTCCGGCCTGGCCGAGATCCGCGACCTGGCGCAGTGGCTGCTCGAGCGCGGCGAGGTCCACCACGTCGGCGGCGGCGACCGGATCGGCACCATCACCGAGCGCGACCTGCTCGGCGACTACGCCGCGTTCCTGCGTGGCCTGGTCGACCTGTCCGGCTCCCGCCCGCTGAAGGTCGTCGTCGACGCCGGCAACGGCATGGGCGGCCACACGGTCCCGGCGGTGCTCGGCACCGGCGCCGGGTTGCCGGAGCTGCCGCTGGAGGTCGTGCCGCTGTACTTCGAGCTCGACGGCACCTTCCCCAACCACGAGGCCAACCCGCTCGAGCCGGAGAACCTGCGCGACCTGCAGAAGGCCGTCGTCGCTCACGGCGCCGACCTCGGCCTGGCCTTCGACGGCGACGCCGACCGCTGCTTCGTGGTCGACGAGCGCGGCGAACCGGTCAGCCCGTCGGCGATCACGGCCCTGGTCGCCTCGCGCGAGATCGCCAAGGAGCGGGCCGAGGGCCGCGACGCGCGGATCGTCTACAACGTCATCTCCTCCGCGGCCGTGCCGCAGATCATCGCCGAGGAGGGCGGGCAGTCCGTGCGCACGCGTGTCGGGCACTCCTTCATCAAGGCGCAGATGGCCGAGCACGACGCCGTCTTCGGTGGCGAGCACTCGGCGCACTACTACTTCCGCGACTTCTGGTTCGCCGACACCGGCATGCTCGCGGCGATGCACGTCCTCGCCGCCCTCGGTGAGCAGGACGCGCCCCTGTCGCAGCTGGCCGCGCGCTTCAGCCGGTATGCCGCGTCCGGCGAGATCAACTCCACCGTCGCCGACGCGGTGGCCACCACCGCGACGGTCCGGGAGTGGGCGCAGCGGCACGACGTCGAGGTCGACGAGCTCGACGGGCTGACCGTGACCCATCGGGGCGAGCCGATGTGGTGGTTCAACCTGCGCGCCAGCAACACCGAGCCACTGCTGCGCCTCAACGTCGAGGCGATCGATGAGACAACCATGCAGAACGTGCGCGACGATGTGTTGTCGCTCGTGCGAGGAGGACAGTGATGACCCAGAACCCGCCGGTCCCCGGCCCCGAGGCCGCCCGCATCGAGCCGTGGCTGCGCGAGATCCTGCGGTGCCCGCAGTGCCACTCCGAGCTGGTCGACGGCACCGGGCCCACCGGCCCCGAGCTGCACTGCACGGACGCCGCCTGCGCGCGCGCCTACCGGGTCGACGACGGCATCCCGGTGCTGCTCGTCGACGAGTCTCGTTCTCTCGCAAGCTGATCCGGCGAGGTCGGCATGGCTCCCTTCCTGGACGAGTCGCTGATCGACGACGTCGACGCGATCGCGCAGCGTGACTCGCGCCAGACGCTGAGGGCGCTCGCCACCGCGGGTGCGCAGGTCCGCGAGCAGATCACGCTCTCCCGCGAGGGAGGGATCGAGCGGGTCGGGGGCGGGGAGCGCCCCCGGTCGGTGCTCGTGGCCTCGCTCGGCGGCTCGGCCGTCGTGGCCGACGTGCTGGAGCTGCTCGCCGAGCCCGGCTCACCGGTGCCGGTGACGGTGCGCCGCAACCTGCCGCTGCCGGGCTGGGTCGGCCCGCTGGACCTGGTCGTGGCCGTGTCCCTGTCCGGTCGGGCGCACGGCCCGGTGGCCGTGGCCGCGGAGGCGGCCCGGCGCGGGGCGTCGCTGCTCACGGTCGGGGCACCCGACTCACCGCTGGCCCGGATCTGCGCCTCGGCCCGTGGCATCCACATCGACGTCCCGCACGGTCGGACGTCCTCGCGCACGGCGCTGTGGTCGCTGCTCACCCCGGTGATGCTGGCCGCCGACGGCCTGGGCCTGATCGACTGCACCGAGCGCGCGCTGATGGAGGTCGCCGACCGGCTCGACGAGCAGGCCGAGGCCTGCCGGCCCACCTCGGAGTCGTTCGTCAACCCGGCCAAGATCCTCGCGGTGCAGCTCGCCGAGTCGATCCCGGTGATCCTGGGCGACGGGCCGCTCAACGGGGTCGCCGCCGCCCGTGCGGCCTCGATGCTGCAACGCACCGCCCGCATCCCGGCCTCCTACGGCGAGCTGCCCGACGCCGCCTCGCAGATCGTGGCCAGCTTCGACGGCCCGTTCACCGCCGGCGGCGGCCGCGGGGTGGGGGAGCGGGAGTCGGCACCGGACATCTTCGCCGACCCCTTCCTCGACGGCCCCGCCCAGCCCCGGCTCGGGCTGCTCATGCTGCGGGACGTCGCGCCCGAGGAGCTCTCACCCGAGGCGGCCGAGGTGCAGGAGCTCACCGACGCGGTCCTGCAGACCGCCCACGACGCCGGCGTGCGGGTGGCCACCGCGGTCGCCGAGCCGGGGCACCCGCTGACCCGGCTGGCCGGGCAGATCGCGCTGACCGACTTCGCCGCCACCTACCTGGCCATCGGGCTGGGGCTGGACCCCTCGGTCTCCCCGCACGTGGCGGACCTGCGCGACCGCCGCGACCGGGCCCTGGGATAGCGGCCCGGCCCGGCCGCGGCGGTGGCCTGCGGCCACCCTCCGGGCGCCCCGTGTGCAGCCGGGGGACGGGACCTGAACGCGGGCTGAACGACACCTGTGTGCCCCCAGCCGCGGCGCGGACATAGGCTTCGGTGCCATGGCACATGAAGGCGGCGGCAAGGCGATCCTCGCGGCACTGGCGGCGAACCTGGGCATCGCGGCGACCAAGTTCGTCGCGTTCCTCGTCACCGGGTCGAGCTCGATGCTCGCCGAGGGGGTGCACTCCGTCGCCGACTCGGGCAACCAGCTGTTGCTGCTCATCGGCGGCAAGCGCAGCCGGCGCGAGGCGACGCCGGCGCACCCGTTCGGCTTCGGCCGGGAGCGCTACGTCTACGCCTTCATCGTCTCCATCGTCCTGTTCAGCGTCGGTGGCCTGTTCGCGCTCAACGAGGCCTGGCACAAGTGGTCTCACCCCGAGGCGATCGAGGGCCGGTGGTGGTGGGTGCCGCTGGTGGTGCTCGTCGTCGCCATCGGGCTGGAGGGCTTCTCCTTCCGCACCGCGGTCCGGGAGAGCAACCCGCAGCGCGGCAAGCGCACGTGGGCCCAGTTCATCCGCACCGCCAAGGAGCCCGAGCTGCCGGTCGTGCTGCTCGAGGACTCCGCCGCCCTGGTCGGCCTGGTCTTCGCCCTCATCGGCGTGGGGCTGACCCTGGTCACCGGCAACGGGCGCTGGGACGCCGCGGGCACCGCCGCGATCGGCCTGCTGCTGGTCTGCGTCGCCGGCGTGCTGGCCATCGAGATGAAGTCGCTGCTGGTCGGTGAGGCGGCCCGCCCGCAGCAGCTCCAGGCGATCACCGACGCCCTGGAGAACGGCCCGGAGGGCGCCATCTCCCGGGTCATCCACCTGCGCACGATGCACCTGGGCCCGGAGGAGGTGCTCGTCGCGGCCAAGCTCGCGGTCGGCCCGCTGGAGCGCGGGGCGGACATCGCCGCGGCGATCGACGCGGCGGAGCGCCGGGCGCGCGAGGCGCTGCCCGGCATACAGCTGGTGATGTACCTCGAGCCGGACATCGACCGCGGCGCCCAGGAGCGGGCCCGGTGGGACAACGCCCCGGTGGTCGCCGACTCCACCTACGTCCCCGACGAGCCCGGCGAGGTTCGCGACATGGGGCACAGTCGTTAGACTGGCCAACCGCCGGCGTGGGTGATGACCCCGCAGATGCAGGCCCAGATGGGCGGCGCCGGGTCAGCAAACCCGAGATCCAAAGGGAGTTCTCCGCATGTCCTTTGACTACAAGGTTCGCGACCTGAGCCTCGCCGAGGCCGGCCGTCACCAGATCCGCCTGGCCGAGCACGAGATGCCCGGCCTCATGGCGCTGCGCGAGGAGTTCGGCGCGCAGCAGCCGCTCAAGGGCGCCCGCATCGCCGGCTCGCTGCACATGACCGTGCAGACCGCCGTGCTCATCGAGACCCTGACCGCCCTCGGTGCCGACGTGCGCTGGGCCTCCTGCAACATCTTCTCCACCCAGGACGAGGCCGCCGCGGCGATCGTCGTCGGCAAGGGCACCCCCCAGGACCCGCAGGGCGTCCCGGTCTTCGCCTGGAAGGGCGAGAGCCTGCCGGAGTACTGGTGGTGCACCGAGCAGATCCTGTCCTGGCCCGGCCAGGACGGCCCGAACATGATCCTCGACGACGGCGGCGACGCCACCCTGCTCGTGCACAAGGGCGTCGAGTTCGAGGCCGCGGGCGCCGTCCCGGCCACCGACGAGAACGACTCGGGCGAGTACCGCGTCATCCTCGACGTGCTGCGCGCCTCGCTCGCCAAGGACCCGCAGCGGTTCACGAAGATGGCCGCCGGCATCCTCGGTGTCACCGAGGAGACCACGACGGGTGTCCACCGCCTCTACGAGTTCGCCCAGACCGGCCAGCTGCTCTTCCCGGCGATCAACGTGAACGACTCGGTCACCAAGTCCAAGTTCGACAACAAGTACGGCACCCGCCATAGCCTCATCGACGGCATCAACCGCGCCACCGACACCCTCATGGGTGGCAAGGTCGCGGTCGTCCTCGGCTACGGCGACGTGGGCAAGGGCTGCGCCGAGTCCCTGCGCGGCCAGGGCGCCCGCGTGGTCATCACCGAGATCGACCCGATCTGTGCGCTGCAGGCCGCGATGGACGGCTACCAGGTGACCACCCTCGAGGACGTCGTCGAGACCGCCGACATCTTCATCACCGCCACCGGCAACAAGGACATCATCACCGCCGCCGACATGGCGCGGATGAAGCACCAGGCGATCGTCGGCAACATCGGCCACTTCGACAACGAGATCGACATGGCCGGCCTCGAGCGCGACAAGACCATCGAGAAGGTCGAGATCAAGCCGCAGGTGCACGAGTGGCGCTTCGCCGACGGCCACAGCGTCATCGTGCTGTCGGAGGGCCGCCTGCTGAACCTCGGCAACGCCACCGGCCACCCGAGCTTCGTCATGTCGAACTCGTTCGCCAACCAGACGATCGCCCAGATCGAGCTGTTCACCAAGAACGACGACTACGCCAAGCAGGTCTACGTCCTGCCGAAGATCCTCGACGAGAAGGTCGCCCGGCTCCACCTCGACGCGCTCGGCGTCAAGCTCACCGAGCTGAGCAAGGACCAGGCGGAGTACATCGGCGTCGACGTCGCCGGCCCGTACAAGCCGGAGCACTACCGCTACTGAGGCGGTGAGGGGCGCGCCACGGCATACAGCCGTATCGCGCGCAGCGGGCGGTGAGGGAGACCTCACCGCCCGCTGTGCTGTCCGGGCCGCGTCGCCCTTGGCGGGTCCCGAACGGCTCAGTCGCCGGTGTCGCCGCGCAGGCGCGTGAGCGCGGCTGCCGCGGAGGAGGCCGCCCGGTCGCGGCCGCGTTGCAGCCGCTGGACCGGCACGCGCTCCACCCGGCAGTCGACGGCCCACCGCGGCGTGGCGCCCAGCGACTCCTTGAAGGCCTCCAGACCCGACACCCCGCCGGACATGCCGAGGTTGAACCACCGGCAGCCGTCGGCGCAGGCATCCTCGATCGCCAGCCGCTTGAGCAGGTGGCTGGCGTTCAGGGCGCGGTGCTCCCGCAGGGAGTAGCTGCGGAACGAGATGGCGTGCGCCCCGTGGACGAACGTCACCAGCCCGGCGACGGGGGTGCCCTCGTGGCTGGCCAGCCAGGTGCGGCAGTCCAGCAGGGGCGGGCCGGTCAGCGCCTCGAACACGGCCAGCGGCTGCCGCCGCCGGGCCAGCGCCGACGCCACGGGCACCGGCAGCCCCGACCGGTTGGTGCGCTCGGCGGTCCACGCCAGGTACAGCTCGTAGAACGCGGGGACCAGGCGGCCGGTGGTGTCCCGCTCGACCGTCAGACCCGCCCGCTCGGCCCGGCGCACCGCCTTGCGTGCCGAGGGGTGGAAGCGCTGGGCCCAGACCGTGGCGAAGCCGCCCTCGAGGTCGAGCACGTGGACCCGCAGGCGGGTGGCCGTGGCCCCGACCGGCAGGCCGGCCTCGAACTTCTCCGCGACGTCGAACATCGCCGTGACGCGGGTGCTCAGGGCCGGCGAGCGGCCCAGGTCCGACAGCACCAGCTGCACGTCGCTCGGCCGCACGCCGCCGGTGGCGAGCAGACCGCCCGGGCCGAACGGGTGGGGCAGGCCATCGTCGAGGGAGAAGGCGGGGAGCGGACGCCGGCGCAGCAGCGGCAGGACGAGGCGACGACCGTCCCGCGTCAGGTAGAGCCGGCTGACGTCGCGGGCCCCGGTGACGGCGGCGGCCGCCTCGAACCACGACGGCGTCTGGAACACCGACGCTCCCGGGTCGGTGGCCAGCACTGCCAGCCACTCCTGGCGTGGCGCGGGGCTGACGACCTCGGCCACCGGTGACCGGCTGGCCTGCGAGCGGGAGTCCTCACGCAGCGCGCACATGGGAGCTGCCCGTCAAGCTGTGCCGGACCCGCCGTGCCGTGCGCCATGCCGGCCGGGTCCAGCGGCGCAGGGTGGACTCCACCCCCTGCCGACCGGTGAGCAGGTCCGCGAGCTGCTCAGGGGTGGTGCCCGGTGCGACGAGCAGCCGCTGCACGGCGAACGGGTCCAGGCCCGGCAGCGGCGAGGTCGTGTAGCCCACGGCGCAGGCGGAGGCGAAACCGGCGTCGTGGACGGCGCGGCGCACCGCGCGGGTGGTGTAGCCGAACGGGTAGGCGAGGGACTGGGGGGCCGTCCCGAGCTCGTCCTCGAGGAGCGTGCGGCTGAGCCGCGCCTCGGCCAGCACCTCCCGTGCCGGGAGGACGTCGAGCTCCCGGTGCCAGTGCCCGTGCGAGCCGATCTCGACGCCGCTCGCGCCCGCGGCCCGCAGCTCGGGCCAGTCCATCAGCGGCAACCGGCCCTGGCGTGTGCCGAGCCACCCGGCGTCCTGCCCGACGTGGGCCGTGGGCACGTACAGCGTCGCCTGCGCCCGGTGTCGGCCCAGCAGGGGCAGGGCGTGGTCGGTGAAGTCGGCGAAGGCGTCGTCGAAGGTCAGCGCCACCAGGCGGCTCACGTCCCGCCCCAGCCGGGCCTGCTCCAGCAGGTCGGTCAGGGAGACACCGCGCAGCCCGGCCCCGGCCAGCGCCGACAGGTGCTCGTCCAGGAGCCCGGGGGAGACGCGGTAGCGGCGGAACCCGCGCTCCGCCGGCGCCGGGGACACGCTGTGGTACATCAGCACCCGCACGGTCCCGGGCAGCGGCGTCGTTGCGACGGTCGCCCGCTCGGCACCGGAGACCGGCCGCTCACCCATCGAGGGCGACCCTGCGGGCGCGGCCGGTGACGAAGCCTGCGGACGCGGCCGCCACTCCCAGCACGATGTTGGAGGCCCGGAGCAGTCCCGGCAGGTCCAGGCTCACGGCGTCGGTCAACCCGGCCAGGACCCCGGCCGGTAGCACCCGGGTCACGTAGTGACGCTCGGTCGCGAGCGGCGCGGCTCCGCGGACCGACTTGGCCACGATCGCCTTGGACAGGCCCTCGCTGTAGCAGCGGTTGAGGAAGTACGACCAGGTGCACCGGGCCGGCGGGACGAGGTGCAGGATCGTCGACGCCGGTTCGTAGCGGAAGACGCCGCCGGTCAGCCGCGCGGCGCGCAGGCAGTACTCGGTCTCCTCGCAGCCGACGGGCCGGTCGCCGACGCGCCCGAGGTCCTCCCTGAACAGCCCTGCCCGCTCGCGCAGGTCACGCCGCAGGACCATGGCTCCGCCCGAGGGGTTCCGGACGACACAGCTGGTGCCGGGCATGCCGCGGTAGGTGCAGCCCACGACCCAGTCGAACTCCGACGGCCACCACCGGGGACGCCGGGTCTGCCACTCCGGGTCCACCCGGCTGCCTGCCCCCAGCACGTCGTCGGTCGACATCGCCCGCACGAGGGTCTCCAGCCAGTCGGGGGCGGCCTGGGCGTCGTCGTCCAGGAAGGCGAGCAGGTCCCCGGTCGCCAGCTCCAGGGCGGTGTTCCGGCCGCCGGAGAGCCCCTGCCGGTGCCGGTTCTCTACCACCCTCACCTCTGGCAGGGCAACCTCGAGGCGGGCCCTCAGCGCCGGGTTGTGATCCACCACGACGAGGACCTCCTGCGGAGCCAGTGTCTGCTCGCGGAGGGAGTGCAGGGCCAGCAGGATGCGGTCCCACCGGCGTTCGGTGTAGACGCACACCACGGCGGTCACGGACCACACGACGATGCCTCACATCCTGCTCGGGCGGGCCCGGCACGCGGCTGCTGTGCCGGTCCTTTCCTGCCCAGCAGACACCGGCGCCGGGGAGCGGCAACCCTGCCGTTGGGGGACCCGTCGGCGAGGGCGCCTACGCCGAAATGCCGGGTCGGACGGCGGTCGGGACCTCGCGGCGCAGCGCGGATCAGCGGGGGTGCCCGTGCATCCCTCCGGCCACCGGCGGGTCAGGCGTCCTCGAAGCGCAGCACCTTCTTGACGGTCACCCGGGCCGCGTGGTCGATGGGGGTGAGCGGAAGCCGCTCGCTGCGGTAGGACCCGGTGAGGTGCTCCTGGGCGCCGAACCCGGCCTTGAACCTCGCCAGTCCGGAGCCGGGACGGCTCTCGCCCATGGCGTAGTGCGTGCACGACGAGCGGCAGGCGTCCTCGATCGCGAGGCGGTGCAACAGGTCGTTCGCGCGCGTAGGCGAGGCCAGCTCCCGGTCCATCGCGCCACGCCAGTACTTGGCCTGGGTGCCCTGGCGCAGGACGATCAGGGCGGCGGCCGGGCGGTCGTCCTGCCAGGCGACCCACACGGCGCAGCGGTCGCCGAGCCGCTCGGCGACGGTGCGGAACTTGTCCGGAGGGTTGGCCCGGAGCATCCGCCACCGCGACAGGAGCTGCGGCTCGTGCTGCGCCGCGGCCCACCGTGCCACCGAGGCCAGGTACAGCTCGTTGAACACCTCGACCAGACGGCCGGTGCGGTCGACCTCGACCCGCAGTCCCGACCGCTCGGACCGGCGCACCGCTCGCCGCACGCTGGACTGGAACCGGGCGCCCCAGACGTGGTCGAACCCGCCGGTCAGGTCGAGCACGTGGGTGGTCTGCGTGGACGCGTGGAACGCCGGGGGAGCGCACCGCCACGCCGGGTCGGCCAGGGCACCGAGCCGCACGGTCCGCTGCATCGCGGGATGCTCGAGCAGGTCCTCGAACACGGCGCGGGTGTGGTCCGCCGTGAGCGGCCCGTCGGTGAGCGGGCCGCCCACGCTCCAGTCGAACGGCCACGAACCCTCCACGGACAGCCCCGCCGGAAGGTGCCGCCGCCGGGCGAGGGGGAGCAGGACCTCCCGCCCGTCGTCGAAGCGGTACCAGCGGCCTGCATCCGCCCAGGGACCGGTCGCGCGGATGCAGTCCAGCCACTCCGGGGTCTGGGTCGCCGTCGCTCCGGCATCGCGGCCGAGCAGGTCCACCCACGCCTCCCGTGGGGCCGGCACCATGACCTCGCGCAACCTCACCACGACGTCCCCCTCGCGAGCGCGGCCACCAGCCGCAGGGACCGCAGCGGCACCGTGCGGTCCCCGCCCTCGGGAAGCCCGAGCACCGCGAGCACGGCCCGGGTGCGCGGCGGGAAGGCCGGGGGCCGGCAGTCGGGGCAGCCACCGGGGCGGTGGCCGAGCAGCGCGGCGCAGGCGTCGAGCAGGCCGAGCTGGTAGGGGCGCCGGGTCAGTGGCACCCCGGCGGACCGCACCTGCGCGTCGGCGTTGCGCGGAGCCCGTGCCAGGACGGACCGCGCCATCATCGGCAGGTCACTGGCGCTGTCGCCGACGGCCAGGGCGCACCGGTGCCCGCTTCCGGCCAGCAGGTGGTCCAGGCCCGTGCCCTTGTCCAGCGCGAGGGAGCAGACATCGGTCTGCCCCTCTCCACGGACGAGCCGCACGTCCGGCCCGCGCAGCAGCGGGATGGTCCGCTCCAGCTCGCTGCGGAGGGGCCCCCCGTCCTGCCGCACCCGCACGGCATACCGGTGCCCGGCATCCACCTCCAGGCCGCGCGCCTGCAGGTCCGTCCGCACGGCGGTCATCAGCTCACGTGCCGCCGCGTCGCGCAGGTCGACCTCGTGGCCCGTGCGCGGGTCGTAGGCGGCCATGCCGTACTCGGCCACGGCGCCGGCCAGGCCGAGGCGCTCGCACCGGTCCCTGGCGTCGTCCAGGCTGCGCCCGGTCACCAGGGCGGGACGGTAGCCGTGCGCCCGCAGCGCCCGCAGCGCCAGGACGCCGGCCGGGGAGGTCGCTGGGAAGCCCAGCCGGTCGGTCTCCAGGACACCGTCGAGGTCCACCGCGACCCAGGGCCCGCCCGCCGGGGGCTCCAGGTCGCGCAGGTACCACCCGGCGAGGTAGTCGTGGACCGCTGCTGCGCTGCCTCGGGCCGCACCGTCGGCCGTCAGGGCACCGGCGCGCACGAGGCGGTGGACGTGGGTCAGCCGGTAGAGCAGCCAGCGTTCGGCGTCGACCCGGCGCCCTGTGCCGGCCTCCCACGCCTGGCGCAGGGTGGCCTCGAACCCCGGTGTGCGCGTGACGGCGGCGGCGCCGGCGAGGTCGAAGACCTGGTCGTAGCAGCCCAGCTCGGTGTTGCTGAACGCGAGCTGGTGGAAGTCGACCTTGCGCAGGCCGCCCGCCCCCCGGCTGGGCCGCCAGCGGTCGAGCTCGGTGGCGCCGTCCACGACGCTGGGCTGGTCGCAGGCGAGCAGCCGGCGGGTGAGCGGCTCCAGCACCATGGTCCGGGCGAACGGGGCGGCCGGACCGTACGGGCCGGCGAGCAGCCCGGCGGCCACCTCCCACACCGGGTCCCGGCCGCGCAGCCCCGGGGTCGGGTCCGTGGCGGCGGGGAGAGCCCGCGCACGGTCGGCCACGTAGGCGGCCACCACCTCGGCCCCGGCCAGGTCCTCGCCGGCGCCGGGCCCGTCGGGCAGCCACTCGCGGAACAGCAGCCCGTCGGAGAACCCGTAGACGCGGGGCACGTGGTCGCCCAGGGCCCCCGCCACCGCCAGGGCGTGGCGACCGAGGTAGCCCAGCCCCGCCCCCTCGACGAGCAGGTCCCGCTCTTCGGGCCTGCCGGTATGCCGGTCGAGCAGGTCGACGGTGTAGCGCGCCCGGACGTGCCCGCGCGCCTCGG
Source organism: Oryzihumus sp. (assembly GCF_036391795.1). GTDB lineage: Bacteria > Actinomycetota > Actinomycetes > Actinomycetales > Dermatophilaceae > Oryzihumus. The sequence goes on along the minus strand of NZ_DASVZH010000276.1, from coordinate 180 downwards.
GGTCGCCCGGCGGGGACAGCCGGCGCACGCCGCCCACCTGCCACCGGGCCCCCAGCATGCCCGCGAGCTCGGTGGCGACGCAGTCCTCCTCGAGCCGGCGGTGCACGCTCCATTCCCGCCGGGGCAGCAGGACCGCCTCCCGGCCCTGCAGGGCGGGCGGGAGCTCCGGCGGGTCGCCGA
>NZ_DASVZH010000275.1:0-5277 GCF_036391795.1 Oryzihumus sp. | reverse complement strand
GCCGTACCCACCGCGCTGGAGCCGGTCGACGCTGCGCCACCGGCACCGGAGGAGCCGGCCGCGATCGGCGCCCCGCAGGTGTCGCAGTAGTCGCCGGCCTCGGAGGTGTGCCCCTGCGGGCAGGTGTAGGGGCTCATGCGTTCCGCCGCCTCGCTCTCGGTTCCGGTGTCACTTCTTCACCCGGGTGGTCTTGGTCGACGAGGTGTCCAGGGCCATCTCGTCCAGCCGGTCGACGCTGCTGCGCAGCCGTACCTTGCCGGTCACGGCGTCGTCGACGTCGACCACCTTGCGCAGGCGGTCGGTGGCCTCGTCGTTGCCGGTCTCGGCGGCGAGCTGGACCGCCCGCCCGAGTCGGGCCGTCGCCGTCGCGTCGTCGCCGGCGGCCTTGGCGGCCAGCCCCTCCTGGATCGCCTGGGCCAGCTCCGCCTGCCCCGTGTAGTGCGCCACCGCCGGGTTGATGCGGGTGGTCAGGGTGTCGTCATCGGTCCACATCGCCTTGACCAGGCCCTGCGCCACGACGTCACCGCCGACGGCGAGCTGCACCCGCGCCGCGAGCTGCTCCTGCCCAAGGCTCCGGGCCGGGAGCCGGACCGCGACGTGGTAGTCCCGGGACTCATCGCCCCACGACCCGGTCGGGTAGGCGCCGGTGAGCGGGTTGACCGCGGTCCGCCGGCCGGTGAGGTCCTCCACCGTGGGTGCCACCTGGCGCACGAAGAGCACCTGCGCCCCCTGCGGTGACCACACCCGCAGCTCGGCCGCGGCCACCCCGCGCCCCATCGACTGGCGCATCAGCGTCTCGAACACCGCCGGCATCTCCCCGGCGCTCGGGATCAGGTCGACGGTGCCCAGCAGCGCGGTGGCGATGCGGCGCAGCTCGGCCACCACCCAGTCGGCGCCGACGCCGCGGCAGTCGCACTGGAACTGCCCCTCGGCCGCGCTGATCGCGACGGAGAGCTGCTCGGGGGTCTCGTGCTGGTTGTTGCCATCAGTGAGCAGGATGGCGTGCTTCTGGGTGACCGGGACCGTGGCGAACACCTGCCGGGCCTTGGTCAGCCAGGTGCCCATCGCGGTGCCGCCGTCGGCGTGGAACGTCGCGATCGCGGCCTTGGCCGCGCGCCGCATCACGTCGTCCATGCGCACCATGCCCACCCCGGACTCGGGCGCGATCGGTCCGGAGGGGAACGCCAGCCGCGCCTCGTGGTTGCCCGCGATCACGGCGAACCACGTCCCGTCGAGCACCTGGTCGAGCGCCGCGGAGGCCGCTGCCTGAGCCGCGCGGATCTTGTCCTCACCCATCGAGCCGGAGGTGTCGACGATGACGATCTCCGCAGCCTCACCGCCACCGGAGCGCCCGGCCTCGCCGGCGCCCTGGCAGGTGACCGTGACGATCGCGTGCACGTCCGTGCCGCCGTCGGGCAGGAACTCGTTCTGGTAGACCTCAGCCGTGAACTCGGCCATGTCGTGAGCCTTCCTCTCGTCCGGGGCGGTGCGGGGACAGGTATGCCGGGTGGCCGGGTCCCCGGCCCGGCCGCGGCCTCGGCGGGTGCCCGGTCACGGTGACCCCACCCGCGCCAGGGCCACGGTGATGTTGTCGTGGCCGCCCTGCGCGTTGGCCCAGGCGACCAGCTCCTCCGCCAGCGCCAGCGGGTCGGCACCGGGGTCGGGCTCGGGGGCGGTGCCGCCCGTCCCGACCGGGGCGAGGGACGGCGACCCGACCGCCGCGCACCGGCGGACCAGCGCCGCCAGGTCCTCGGCCTCGGAGCAGTAGTTCCACAGGCCGTCCGAGCAGACCAGCACCCACCCCGGCCCGTCGAGCTCGCGGCTGACGTGGCGCGGGGCCGGGTCGGGGGCGTCGACCCCCAGCCAGCGGGTGATCGCGTGGGCGTGCGTACCCTCTTCGGCCTCCCGCCGCGGCATGCCCTGGGCGATCTGCTCGGCCGCCCAGGAGTCGTCGACGGTCAGCGCCGTGGCGGCACCGGCGTCGGGCAGCCAGTAGGCCCGGCTGTCGCCCACCCAGCCGACGACGAGCAGCTCAGCATCGAGCACCGCGGCCACCCAGGTGCAGGCCGCCGGGTTATCCCCCCGCGTGGCGGTGGTCGTCTCGACGACTGCCGCGTTGGCGGCGGCCACCGCCGACTCGAGCAGGCCCGCGGTCGCGGCGACGCGTGCCGCCACGGTGCCCGCACCCCGTGGCCGGGAGCCGGCGAGCACCTCGCGGGTGGCCCGGGCGGCGGCCAGGCTGGCCCGGTCGGAGTCGGTCGAGGAGGACACGCCGTCACAGACCACCAGCAGCGCCCGCGAGGCGGGAGCCGCGTCGGCCGCCAGGGCCATCGCGTCCTCGTTGCGGGGGTGACGGATGCCGCGGTCGCACACGCCCGCCACCCATGGCGCCGGCTGCTCCTGGAAGTGGTCGCGCGGCTTGACCGCCGGCATGCCGCAGGTCTGGCAGTAGCCGTCCTCGGCGACGACCCCGCCGCAGGCCGCGCACGGTGCTGCGGGCGGCACCACCCGCACCGAGTCCAGGGGGCTGGCCGTGTCCGCCGCCTCCGGGACGGGCGCGGCCGGCATACCGGGGTTGACCTCGTGCCCGCACGCCTCACAGAACCGCGCGCCCGGGGCGGTGTCGCTGTGGCAGGCGGGGCAGGTCACCACGTGGTCCACGGCCGGGTGCGGTTGGCGGAGTCGACCAGGCGCACGCGTTCCGCGCGGGACTCGGTCACGCCGGCGAGGTGCCGGTAGGCCGCCTCGAGACCCGCCCGTAGCGTCCGCTCCCGGGCCGGGACGCCGGCGATGAGCACCTCCGGGCGCTCGCCGTGGTCCATGACCTCCTTCAGGGCCAGGCCGAGCACGGTCGCCGTGAGGCCGAAGCGGTCGGCGGGGTCGACGCTGACCGCCTCGATGCTGCCCATCGCCTCGGCCAGGGCTGCCAGCCCGCGCCCGGAGCCGGCCAGCAGCCCGGCGCGCAGGCGCCGCGCCTGCGGGAACGCCCGGCTGGTCGGCGGCACCAGGTCCAGCGCCGCGATGGCGCCGTCGAGGTCGTGCCGGGCGGTGTGGATGCGGGCCAGGCCGAACGCCGCCGGGGCGGTGTAGTTGGCGTCGGTGCGGGCGCAGGTGGTGTAGAGGGACTCGGCCACGTCGGCCTCCCCGCTGAGCTCGCAGGCCAGGGCGAGAGCCAGCTTCGGCGCCAGCTCGCCGGGGACCTGCCCGTAGACCGCGTTGAACGAGCTGCGGGCGGTCGCCGGGTCCTCCTGGGCGAGGGCAGCCAGGCCGGAGAGCCAGACCGCCCGCCACTCCCACGGGTCCTCGGTCAACAGGGAGGTGACCGCGCGGTCGACCAGGTCGAAGCGGGACGCCTGCAGCGCGGTCCGCGCGGTCGCGAGCAGCACCTCGGCCGAGGACTCCGGTGCCCGCGCCAGGACGGCCAGCCGGGCCTCCGGCTCGACCACGCTCACGGTGCGCAGCCACCCGGCCATCGGGTCGCCCTCGTCGACCCGCAGCGCGGGCAGCTGTTGCCAGTCCAGGGTCTCGCCGGCCGCGGACGGCACGTCGAACAGCAGCGAGGACGCGGAGTGGGTGGCGGCGCCGGTGCCGGCGCGTTCGGCCACGACCTCCCGGAGCACGCCGAGCAGCTGGACCCGCAGCTCGTCGGCGGTGGCGAACCGGTCAGCCGGCTCGGGGGCGCAGGCCTTGACCAGCAACCGGTACAGCGAGTCGTGCTGCTGGAACAACGGCGTCTCCTCCACCGGCGGGAAGGAGGCGACGTAGGTGGACTGGTAGCCGCGCAGCTCCATCGCCAGCACCGCCAGGGTCCGCCCGACGGTGAAGATGTCGGAAGCGACGGAGGCGCCCACCGTGGGCACCTCGGGCGCCTGGTAGCCGACCGTGCCGTAGATCGGGGAGTCGAGGTCGTCGGCTCGGCGCACGCCCCCGAGGTCGATCAGCTTGACCGCGTCGCCGACCTGGATGATGTTGTCCGGCTTGAAGTCGCAGAACAGCAGGCCGAGGTCGTGCAGGTACTGGAACGCCGGCAGGATCTCGACCAGGTAGGCGATGGCCTGGTCGACCGGGATCGGGTCGTAGCGCCCGCCGGCCGCCCGCATCCGGGCCTTGAGCAGCGCCTTGAGCGAGGTGCCCCCGACGTACTCCATGACGATGTAGCCCGCGTCCCGGTGCGTGACGAAGTTGTAGATCTCGACGATCAGCGGGTGCTCGACCTGGGCCAGGAACTGCCGCTCGGCGATCGCCGCGGCCAGCGCGTCCGGGTCGCCTGAGTTGAGCAGGCCCTTGAGCACCACCCAGCGGTCCGAGACGTTCTTGTCGCGGGCGGCGTAGATCCAGCCCAGCCCGCCGTGGGCCAGCGCCCCGACCACTTCGTACTGCCCGCCGACGAGCTCGCCGGGCTGCAGCTTGGGGGTGAAGGAGTAGGGCGCCCGGCACTGCGGGCAGAAGCCCTCGGTCCGGCCGGGGTGCCCGTCCCGCGACCGCCCTACGGCCGCACCGCAGTTGGGGCAGTTGCGTCGGTCCTCGGGCACCTGCGGGTCGACCATGATCGCGGCGGCGGCGTCGACCGCCGGCACGGGCGGCACCGTGGTCAGCCCCGCCCCGAGCCGGGCCCCGCGCAGGCGGGTGGAGGAGGTGCCGAGGCGGCGGGTGACGTGGGTGCCGACGTTGGCGCGGGCGGAGCCCAGCGGCGAGGAGGGCAGCCGGTTGGACGCGCGCGAGACCGCGGACGGTGAGGGGGCGAGGCCGGCCGGCTGGGTGGCCGCGGACGTCGTGGAGACCACGGGTGCCGCCCCGGCGACGGCCGACGCGCTGACCACGCCGGCCGCGGCGGGGGAGCCGCACACGTCGCAGTAGCCGTCCAGGACGTGGCCGGTGCAGCCGGGCTGCGAGCAGGGGATCGTGGTCACGGTGTCCCTCCGTGGTCGGCGCGGCTGGCCAGGTAGGCCTGGTAGGCGGCGACGAGCGCCCGGGCCCGCTCGAGGTCGGCGGGCCGGCTGCCCAGCTCGTCCACGGCCCGTCGCCGCAGCTCGGCCAGGTCGCCGGCCGCCTCGGGTGCGAGGCAGGAGCCGGCGGCCTTGGCGCCGTAGGCCTCCAGCCGTCCGAGCAGCTCGTCGCGCTCGTCGAGCGCCGACTGGTATGCCGTGTGGGCCTGGGTGAGGGCGCGGCTCACCGCGTCCAGCCGGACCAGGTAGGCATCCACCGCCGCCGCGTCCTCCGGCACGGGCCCGAGGGCCGCGACGTCGGGCACGGCCAGGCGCGGGGCCGGACGCAGCT